>NZ_JAHFUY010000027.1 GCF_023264895.1 Herbiconiux sp.
CGCGATCCGACCATTCCTCCCCGCCGGCTGCCACCCCGAACAACCCACGCCAAGCACGCCCCTACCGCAAAGCCCCAGAAGGCATCCCCAAAGCCCACTCCGCCACATCCGAGATGAAGCGAGCATGAGCCTCCCCCAGCAGATCCGCCCCACTGTTCACATAAGACCCGCTCCCATCCACAGCGATGAAGATCCGAGCGCACACCACCTCCACGTCGACCTCCCCGAACTCCCCCGCAGCGACCCCTTCCCGCAGCAGCGCGAGAAGCCGCTCCCGGTCCAGCGCGTCCTGCTCGTCGAGCACCACCCGCAGCGGTTCGCTGAACCGCGAGAGGTGCCGCGCGTTCAGCCACAGCCGCGCGAGCGGCGCCGAGGTCCCGCTCTCGATGTACCGGATGAAGTGCACGAGCCGTTCGACCGGCGTCCCGGCAGCCGGGAAGAACCGCTCCCGTTCCACCTCGGCGGCCCGCGTGAACGCCTCGATCACGAGGTCCTCGGCCGCCGGGAAGTAGTGGGTGATGAGGCCGGGCCGCACGCCGAGGCGGTCGGCGACGGCGCGCAGGGTGATGCGTTCGATCCCCTCCTCGAGCGCGATGTCGGCCGCCGCCCCGAGGATCTCCTCGCGCCGCTCCTCGGGTCGTTTGCGGGATCGGGGTGACGGAGTGCTTGACGTCATGGGATCCATGTTATTGACTGTGTGACCAACAGTCCATTGGGCGCGTGACCAATAGCCCGAGCATCCGAGAGGCACGGCATGAACGACACCCCAGCGCGAGCGGCGCACGAAGCGCACGAAGCGCAAGCGGCGCGCGGAGCGCACGAAGCGCGAACAGGCCGCCCCACCGACACGGCCGCGCATCCGGAGACCCGAGGCATCGAGCTCATCGCCGACTCCGAGCGCAGCGGCCGCGCCCGCAGCCTCTTCTTCATCTGGGCCGCGCCCAGCGTGAGCATCCTCACCCTCACCATCGGCGCCACCCTCATCCTGCTCGGCCTCGAGCTCTGGCAGGCGGTCGCGGTCGTGCTCGCGGCCTCGCTGCTCTGGATCCTGCCCGGCATCGTCGCCGCGAGCGGCCCGGCGGCCGGCACGTCGGGCTCGGTCATCACCCGCGCGATGTACGGCATCCTCGGCAACCGGCTGTTCGTGGCGGTCGTCGGCTGGTTCATCGGTGCGGTGTTCCTCTCGCTCACCTGGCTCGCGTCGTCGTTCATGGGTGCCGACCTGCTGCGCCGTGTCGGAGTCGACGACCCGATCTGGGTGCCGATCGGGGTCACGATCGTGGTCTCGGCGGTCACCGTGCTCGTGGCGATCTACGGGCACGGCCTCATCGCGAAGCTCTACCCGGCCATGGCCGTAGCGCTGTTCCTGATCTTCCTGCTCGTCGCCGCCTTCATCCTGCCGACCGTCGACTGGCAGTACACGGCCCCCGCACCGCTCGAGGGCGTGGCGCTCTGGTCGGCGGTGTCGATCGGCTTCACGATCCTCGCCTCCACTCCCCTGTCGTTCATCAACAGCCCCGACATCGCCCGCTACCTCCCGCGCTCCACGAAGCCCTCGCACATCGCGGCGGCGACGGCGCTCGGCGGGGCCGTGCCGTTCGTGGTGTTCACGGTGCTCGGCGCGCTCCTCGCCACGAGCGTCGGCCCGGCAGCCTTCGATGCGGGCCTCGACGTGGCGCTGCTCGACCTGCTGCCCGTCTGGGTGGGGCCGCTGCTGGTGGCCGGCGTGATCATCAACACGATCGCACTCAACGCCATGACGGCCTACTCGTCGAGCATGGCGCTGCAGTCGATCGGGTTCCGGCTCCGTCGCATCCCGGCCACGGTGATCGTGGGGCTCGTGGGCACCGCGCTCACCATCTACCTCGTGCTGTCGTCGAGCCTGCTCGAGGCCGCGAACCTCATGCTGCAGTTCCTCGTGATCGTCTCCGGCCCGGCCATGGCCATCTTCGTGGTCGATGCGCTGCTCCGGCGCTTCGCCTACGACGGGCTCGAACTCTTCGACGACCGGCCGGGCGGCCGCTACTGGTACTCGCACGGGTGGGGCGTCCCGGGCCTCGCCGCGCTCCTCCTCGGCGGCCTCGTCACGGCGCTCTCGCTCGCCACGGATGTCTGGGCCGGTCCGATCGCCGAGGCCACCGGCTACATCGACCTCTCGGTGCCGCTCGGCATGCTCGTGGCCGCCGCCGTCTACGCCGGCCTGCTGCGCACACCGCTCGGAAAGAAGGGACGACCATGACCACCCGCTACCGCAACGCCCGCATCTTCACGGCAGACCCGCATCCGGATCACGCCTGGGCCGAGACCCTCGTGGTCGACGGCGACATCATCACCTTCGTGGGCCGCGACGACGACGCTCCCGAAGCATCGACGACGGTGGATCTCGGCGGCCGCCTCGTGCTGCCCGGGTTCACGGATGCGCACACGCACCTCCTCATGATGGGTGCGGCCCTCGGCCAGGTCGCGTTGACCCACGCGCGCACCCTCGACGAGATCCAGGGGCTGCTCGCCGCCGCGCACGCCGCCGCGCCCTCGGCCACGGTGCTCCGCGGGCGCGGCTGGCTGTTCGACTCGATCCCGGGCGGCCTCCCGACCGCGGCGATGATCGATGCCGTCGTGAGCGACGTGCCGGTGTACCTCGACGCCAACGACTACCACTCGTGCTGGGTGAACGCCGCCGCCCTGGCCGAGCTCGGCATCACCCGCGACACCCCCGATCCGCTCGGCGGGCGGATCGCGCGCGACGCCGACGGCGAACCGACCGGCCTGCTCTACGAGACCGCGGCGACGCAGTACGCGTGGGCGCACCGCGACGCCACGACCACCGACGCCGACCGTGATGCGGACGTGGAGCGCGTGCTCGAGGCCTACCTCGCGAGCGGGGTCACGGGTGTGGTCGACATGGCGTTCGACGACTACGGTCTCGCGGCGTTCGAGCGGGCACGGGAGCGCCGGGGCGGCACGCTGCCCCTCCGGGTGGCCGCGCACTGGATCGTGGAGAACACCGGCGACGAGGCGGCGAACCTCGCGCAGGTGGCGCGCGCCGCCGAGCTGGCGGAGCGGACCGGCGGCACGGCCGGCAGGACGACCGGCGGCGGAAGCGACGCCGCGGTCGGGACGGCGCCGTGGCTGCGGGTCGTCGGCATCAAGCTCATCCTCGACGGCGTCATCGACGCCTGCACGGCGGCGATGCGGGAGCCCTACGCGGGCGGCGGCAACGCCGATCCGATCTGGCCCCTCGAGCAGCTGAAGCCCGTCGTGGCGGCGGCCGATGCGGCCGGCCTGCAGATCGCCCAGCACGCGATCGGCGACCTCGCGAGCGGGATCGCCCTCGACGCCCTCGAGCACGCCATCGCGGTGAACGGCGAGCAGCCGGGCGACCGAGCAAGCGGCCCCGGTGCGGGCCGGCCCGGCCGCCTGCACCGGATCGAGCACCTCGAGTACGCGGCGCCGGGAACGGCCGAGCGGATGGCGGCGCTCGGGGTCACGGCCTCCATGCAGCCCGTGCACTCCGATCCGGCGATCTTCGACAACTGGGCCGCCCAGCTCGGCGACGAGCGCGTCGACCGGGCGTTCGCCTGGCCGGAGTACGAGCAGGCGGGAGCGCTGCTGGCGTTCTCGACCGACGCGCCGACGGCACCGCACGAGGCCCTCGCGAACCTCTACATCGCGGCCACCCGTGCTTCGGCGCTCGACCCGGCGGTGCCCGCCGTGCGTCCGCAGTTCGCGCTGCCGCTCGAGAGCGCCATCGGCCACGCCACGCGCGACGCGGCGGCCTCGGTGGGAGACGGCGCCTGGCGCGGCAGACTCGCCCCCGGGTTCGCCGCCGACCTGATCGTGCTCGACACCGATCCGTTCACCGCCGGAGCGCCGTCCTTGCTCGGAGCCCGCGTTCTCGAGACGATCGTCGCAGGGCGATCGCAGCACACCGCAGCAGCACCCACCGAGGAGGAAGCACGATGACCTGGAGGATGCCGTCCGAGACGGCCGAGCACACCCGCACCTGGATGGCGTTCCCCCGCGAGGGCATCACGCTCGGCGGCACCGACGCCGAGCGCACGGCGGGCTACGCGGCCTGGACCGCCGTGGCCCACGCCGTCGCCGAGTTCGAGCCCGTCACGATGGTGGTCGACCCGAGCGAGACGGCGCGCGCCCGGCGCATGCTGTCCGGCGACATCGAGCTGCTCGAGGCGCCCCTCGACGAGTTCTGGATGCGCGATGTCGGCCCCACCTTCGTGCTCGACGACGACCGGCCCGGCCACCTCGGCGCCGTCGACTGGACCTTCAACGGCTGGGGCGACCACGAGTGGTCCGAGTGGCGGCTGTCGGCCGGTCTCGGCCGCGTGGTCGCCGAGGCCGCGGGTGCCGAGCTCGTGAGCTCGCTGCTCGTGAACGAGGGCGGCGGCATCCACGTCGACGGCGCCGGCACCGTGCTCGTCACCGAGACCGTGCAGCTCGACCCCCGCCGGAACCCCTACGCCGACCGTGCCCGGGTGGAGGCGGAGCTCCGGCGCACCATCGGCGCCACGCGCGTCGTCTGGCTGCCCCGCGGCCTCACCCGCGACTACGACCACTTCGGCACGAGCGGTCACGTCGACATCGTCGCCACGATCACGGCTCCCGGCACCGTGCTGCTGCACGACCAGCGCGACCCGCAGCATCCCGACCACGCGGTCTCGGCCGAGCTCCGCGCGTTCCTCGCCGGGCAGACGGATGCGGCCGGGCGGCCCTTCACAGTCGTCGACCTGCCGGCCCCGGCGACCCTCCGCGACGCGGTCGAGGCGAACGACGCCGCCGATGCGGCCGGCACCGCGGTCGCC
Organism: Herbiconiux sp.; assembly: GCF_023264895.1. Lineage (GTDB taxonomy): Bacteria > Actinomycetota > Actinomycetes > Actinomycetales > Microbacteriaceae > Herbiconiux. The sequence continues at coordinate 4,821 of NZ_JAHFUY010000027.1, forward strand.
GATGCCGACGCAGGCGCCGCCGGCGACTTCGTCGACTGGAGCTACGTCAACCACCTCGTCGTCAACGCAGGCGTCGTCGCCTGCGGCTTCGACGAGCCCGAGGCCGACGCCGGGGCCCGCGAGATCCTCGCCGAGGCCTATCCGGGCCGCACGGTGGTGACGGTCGACGCGCGCGAGCTCTTCGCCCGCGGCGGCGGCATCCACTGCATCACCCAGCAGCAGCCCGCGGTGACGTCGTGATCGAGGTGCACGAGGCATCCGTCGCCGACCTGCAGCGCGCCCTCGCCGAGGGGAGCACGACGGCGGTCGAGCTCGTGCGCGCCCACCTCGCCCGCATCGACGCCTTCGACGGGCCCGCGACGCCCACGGCCCTGAACTCGGTCGTGGTGCGGAACCCCGAGGCCCTCGCCGAGGCCGAGGTGTCGGATGCCCGGCGACGTGCCGGGGAGACGCTCGGCCCGCTCGACGGCATCCCCTACACCGCGAAGGACAGCTACCTCGTGCGGGGCCTCACCGCCGCGGCCGGCAGCCCGGCGTTCGCCGAGCTCGTCGCCCAGCGGGATGCCTTCACCATCGAGCGGCTGCGCGCGGGCGGTGCGATCTGCCTCGGCCTCACCAACATGCCGCCGATGGCCAACGGCGGCATGCAGCGGGGCGTCTACGGCCGGGCCGAGAGCCCCTACGACGCCGCCTTCCTCACCTCGGCGTTCGGCTCGGGCTCCTCGAACGGCTCGGGCACCGCCACCGCGGCGAGCCTCGGTGTCTTCGGGCTCGGCGAGGAGACCTGGTCTAGCGGCCGGGCGCCGGCCTCGTGCAACGCGCTCTGCGCCTACACGCCCTCGCGCGGGGTGATCTCGGTGCGCGGCAACTGGCCGCTCACCCCCACGATGGATGTCGTCGTGCCCCACACGCGCTCGATGGCCGACCTCCTGGCGGTGCTCGACATCATCGTCGCCGACGATCCCGAGACGCGTGGCGACTTCTGGCGCGCGCAGCCGTGGGTGCCGCTGCCGTCGGCCTCCGAGGTGCGGCCTCCCTCGTACCCGGCTCTCGCCCCGGTCGATGCGTCGGCCGCCCGTGAGCGGCTGGCCGGGGCGCGCCTGGGTGTTCCGCGTCTCTACATCAACGCCGATCCGCTCGCCGGCACCGCCGAGCCTGCGGGCATCGGCGGTGCCACGGGTCAGCGGATCGAGACGCGGCAGTCGGTCATCGACCTCTGGGAGTCGGCGCGCGCCGACCTCGAGGCCGCGGGCGCGAGCGTCGTGGAGGTCGACTTCCCGCTCGTGTCGAACTACGAGGGCGACCGGCCGGGCGCGCCCACGATCCTCACGCGGGGGCTGGTGTCGCCGGAGTTCCTGCAGCGCGAGATCGTGGACCTCTCGGCGTGGGCGTGGGACGACTTCCTGCGCGCCAACGGCGATCCCGCCCTGCCGTCGCTCGACGGGGTCGACGGCGCGCAGATCTTCCCGCAGCCGCCCGGCGCCCTCCCCGACCGCTACGACGGCTTCCCGGACGACATCGCCGACTACCCGCGTCAGGTGCGCGAGCATCCGGTCTCGGCGTTCACCGAGATCCCTCACCTCGAGGAGGGGGTGCGGGGCCTCGAGGAGACCCGCCGGCTCGACCTCGAGGAGTGGATGGACGGGCTCGGCCTCGACGCGGTCGTCTTCCCGGCGATGGCCGATGTGGCCCCCGCCGACGCCGACGTGGAGCCCGCCTCGGCCGACATCGCGTGGCGGAACGGGGTCTGGGTGGCCAACGGCAACCTCGCCATCCGGCACGCCGGGGTGCCCACCGTGACCGTGCCGATGGGCACCATGAGCGACACCGGAATGCCCGTGGGGCTCACCTTCGCGGGCCGCGGGCACTCCGACAGCGCGCTCCTCGCGCTCGCGGCGGCGTTCGAGCGGCTCGCGCCGCGGCGCACCCCGCCCCCGCGCACGCCGCCGCTCGGGTGAGTCGCTCGGGTCAGGCGTTCGGCCCGGCACCGTGACGAGGCATCACGGTGACGGGGCATGTGGGGATGCCCCGCCACCGCGCATCGACGTCCCCCTCCACCCGAGACAGACGCGACTCCGTCAGGCTAGGGCCGACGAGGGGTCGCTGCCCCGGGGTTGATTTGCGGGCGCGTTCGTGCAGGTCGCGTTCGTGCAGTGCGCGCAAGCCCCTGCCGGAACGCACGCCGAGGACTACAGTCGGCCTCAACGTGAAGGAGCGACGATGAACGACGAACCCTACCTCTGGCTCGAATACCTCTACATCGGCCTGCTGGGGCTGGCGACCGTGGCGATCGTGTGGGTGTCGGCGATCGTCATCCTCAGGCTCTTCCGGGGCCAGCGCTGACAGTTCGCCGCACGGTTGTCGACCCCCTGGACAGCCGCGGAAACGCGTCGTAGCCTTTCCTGAGGTCGCGACGCTGAATCCCTATCAGGGTGGCCGCGGTCGTCTCGGAGTCCTGGTTCGCAGACCGAACCGCTCCGCACAGAGGGCAAGGGCGCCCCACAACGTCGTGCAGCGCCCTTGCTCTCGTCCAAGCCTCCGGCCTGCCGCCTTTTGGCCTTCAGCACTCCGGTAGAAAGACCTGTGGCCCCAGGTGGGTGCTCCTGGGGCCACGCCGAAGCAACTGCGTTCGGGTCGGCCGCCGAAGGATGGGGATCGGAACGGCGGCCGTGGCCATCGTATGCGCACCGCCTGCCGCACCGCGGGCCACCGCGCCGTGCTTCACCCGCACATTCACCCGACGGCCCCGTTCACTCGTCGATCAGCGCGACGGCCCTCGTCCATCCGGCCGATGCACCGAGGATCTTCGCGGGGAAGCACGAGACCGTGAAACCGGAGTCGGGCAGTGTGTCGAGTGCCGTGAGCTTCTCGATCTGGCAGTAGGCGGCCTCCATGCCCGCCTTGTGACCTTCCCACACGATGCTCGGGTCCCCGGTTTCAGCGAAACGAGCAGCGGTGGCCGAAAAGGGTGCATCCCAGCTCCAGCCGTCGGTACCCACCACTCGAATGCCGGCCGCAATCAGATGGAGTGTCGCTTCCCGGCCGAAGCCGCAGCCGCTGTCGACGAAGTCGCCGTGCCCGAGTCGCGCTCCGGCTGCCGTGTTCGCAAGCACGATGTCGAACGGGTGGAGCTCGTACCCGATGCGGGCGAGTTCGGCGTCGATGTCAGCAGGCTGCACGACATACCCGTCGGGGAGGTGCCTGAAGTCGAGTTTGACGCCCGGTGCGAAGAACCATTCCAGCGGAACGGCATCGATACCCCAGGCGGGCTCGCCTCGGTTCATCGTGGGATGGTAATGCCACGGGGAATCCACATGCGTCCCATTGTGGGTCGAGAGGGTCACGTTCTCGACGGCCCATCCCGTTCCTCCGGTCAACTCCTCGATGGCCAGACCCGGGAACAACGATTCCACGAGAGATTCGGTCTGCTCGTGCGTGGTGTACTCGATCCGCGGCCGCTGGAACGGCGGATCTGCGACGGTGTCGTTGTCCAGTGTGATGGAGAGGTCGATGATCCTCATCATGCCGTACCGGTCGTGGTCGACCAGGGGTTGGTGAGCGCTTCCTCGAGCTGCGGTGACGCGCCGTCTTCTGTGGCGGTCATGCCTGACGCAGCAGGAAACGCCTCCATCATCGAGTCGGGCATGTTCCAGTTCTTGAAGAAGTTGTTCGACCCCACCGATGGCGTCCAGCGCCGCGCCTCCCAATCGGGCACGTAGTTGCGGTAGCCTCCCGAGTTGACCTCCACCCTCAGCCCGCTGGGCTCTCGGAAGTAGAGGTAGTTCTGCTCGCCGATCCCGTGGATCGACGGTCCGTACTCGATCGGCACGGAAGATTCGAGCATGAGGTCGGCGGTGCGCACGAGGTCTTCCGGGTGGTCGGTCCAGAAAGCGATGTGGTGGACGCGACCGGGCACGCCGGAAGTGTCGAGCACGATACCGAGGTCGTGGGACTTCTCGTTGGTCGTGAGCACAGTGAACACGTTCACGGGCGCATGGTCGAGGTAGGTCTTCGCCATCACGCGGAAGCCCAGGGCCTCGGAGTACCACGCTGCGAACCCCTCCACATCGGTGCTGGCGACCGTGACGTGGTCGAGGAAGCGGGGCGCGGCACCATGGACGGCCCTGCGCTCGGGTCGATCGGGGTAGACGGAAGCGAACTCCGGGTCCGTCGTGAAGGGCTCAACCTCCCAGAACAGGGTCATCGAGTGCCCGAAGGGGCCCACGAACTCGTAGGCCCGCCCCACCGCCGGGAGGTCATCGCGCCAGACGCCAGAGATGCCGCGTTCATCAAGCCGGCCGACGAGCTCGTCGAGTGCCTCGGAGTAGTCGACCCGCCAGGCCATCGTCGCGAGCGATGCTTCTGCACCCGGAGCGATCACGAGACTGTAGCGGTAGTAGTCGCCCCAGCACCTCAGGTAGATGCGGTCGCCTCGTCGGTCCACGATACGCATACCGAATCTCTCGACGTAGAAGTTCGCCGACTTCTCCGCATCCGGTGCGGTGATCTCCAGGTGGGCGATGTGGCCCAGCAGCTTCTTCATCTGACGCGTCCTCCGACTCCTGCTCGTCTTCGAGCTCAGAGGCCACGATGTCCGGTGGGTTCCGAAGCGTAAATGCGCCCGCACCTATGGCATCCATCGATCACGCCGATACTCTTCCCCCATGAATCTCCGGAGCATCGATCTCAACCTGCTCGTCTCTCTCGACGCACTGCTGAACGAGAGCAGCGTGAGCCGGGCAGCCGATCGGATGCGTGTGGGCCAGCCTGCCATGAGTGCAACTCTCGCCAGGTTACGTGCGCTCTTCGACAACCCATTGCTCGTGCGGGTGGGAAGGGAATTGCGGCTCACGCCGTTCGCGGAGGCGCTCCGGGAACCGCTCGCCGAGGTGCTCGCCGGGATCGAGGCCGTCGTGAACGCGGGCGTCGCCTTCGACCCCGCGACGAGTTCCCGGACCTTCACGGTGATGGCGAGCGACTACGTGGCCCTCGTGCTTCTTCGTCCGCTCATGGAGAGGCTGCGCAGCGTGGCTCCGGGCGTGCGGCTCGTGATCACACCGGTGGGACCCGACCTGCTCATGCAGCTGGGACGCAGCCAGACCGACGCGGTCGTCGTGCCCCGGGAAATTCTCCCCTCGAGGCTCGACCTTCCTCACGAGACCCTCTTCGAGGACTCGTTCGTGTGCGTCACCGATGCCGCGCTGGGCAACAGGGAGGGGTCAGGCTTCTCGGCCGGGGATCTGACGACAGCGCCTTACCTGCAGTCCAATCAGGGCCAGATGACCACCCTCGTCGACGGGCGCTTGCGGGCCCACGGCATCCAACGCGATCCTGAGGTCGTCACGACGTCGTTCGTGATGGCTCCGTTCCTGCTCCCGGGCACGAACCTCTTCACGATCGTGCAGCGGCGGCTCGCGCTCGAGCTCATGGGCGATGACGCGCGCTACCAGATCTTCCCGCCGCCGATCGACCTTGGGGTGATCACGGAGACGATGGTGTGGTCGCCACGCTACGGTGCAGATCCGGGGCACCGCTGGCTGCGGGAACAGCTCGCCGACTTGGCGAGCCAGGGTGATCATCGATCCGGATGATGGGTGACATACGGACGGTGCCATAGGAACGGCGTCCTGCGTCCTGCACACTCGGGTCTAATCGACACACTGGAGTGGCAATGCGCTGGGTACGGTACATCTCGGATTCGGACGGTCTGGAGCACGTCGGGATGCTCGGAAGCGACACGATCCTGGCACTCGGTGCTGAGGAGCGGCTCCTCGACATTCTCGGCCGAGGGGATCTGGAGCAGGCGGCGCGAGCTGCTACGGAAGCGCCCTTCGAAGTGGTACCCGCCTCCTCGGTGCACCTGCTCGCTCCGATCGAGACGCCTCCCTCGGTGCGTGACTTCATGTCGTTCGAAGAGCACGTGACCGCCTCCATGGCGGCGCTTGGACGCTCGGTGAGCACCGTCTGGTACGAGCGTCCCGTCTTCTATTTCAGCAATCCGGTCGCGGTGGCGGGACCGGCGCAGGCGATCGCGATTCCTCCGGGCTGCGCCGAATTCGACTTCGAGCTCGAGATCGCGGCAGTCGTCGGCGATCGCTGTTCCGATGTGGCGGTCGACGACGCCGAGCGACACATCGCCGGTTACACGATCCTCTGTGATTGGAGTGCGCGGGACCTTCAGGAACGGGAGATGGCCGTGGGGCTCGGACCCTCGAAGGGCAAGGATTCGGCAACCACGCTCGGGCCGGCTCTCGTGACTCCCGATGAGCTCACCGACCGACGAAGCGGCCACGGGTATGCCTTGAGGATGTCCGTCGACGTGAACGGTCGACCGTATTCGCGCGGCGACTGGTCGAGCATCCACTGGTCGTTCGCCCAGATGCTGAGCCACGCGTCCCGGGGCACCACCCTCGTGCCAGGGGACGTGCTCGGCAGCGGCACGGTGGGCACCGGTTGCATCCTCGAGCTCGGCCGGGTGCACGGGTTCGAGCGATTCCCGTACCTCGAGGCCGGGGACGTGGTGACCCTCGAGGTCGAGCGCCTGGGCCGGATCAGCACCACCATCCAGCCGCCACGCGGCGCCTGATCGAAAGAGAGCAAGCATGTTCGAACCATTCCCCGGCAACTACGTCTGGAACCTGTCGGTGAACCTCTCGCTCTCGACCGGCGGGCAGCTGACCGAGATCCTCGAGGCCATCGATCCCGTGATCGCACTTTCGGCAAAGGGGGACGACGCCACGTCCGCCTACCTCGACGCCTGGGAGGGGCTCGGCGATCGCATGGTCTCGCTGGGCGACGAAGAGCTTGCCGCAGGCCGACCGTGGAGTGCCGCATCTCGTTTCGAACGCGCCGCCAACTACTACATGACAGGCGAACGGATGCAGGAGATCGGCGGTCGCCGCAGAACCGAGGTCTACGGCAAGATGCTCGAGGCCTTCGCTCGGGTCGTGGTGCACGGCGGTGAACCCGTCTCGAGGGTCGAGATCCCGTGTGAGGGCGGGAGCTTCCCCGGCTTGTTCTTCCGGGCACCCGGTGCCGGGCCGCGGACCCCCGTGATGGTGCAGTTCAACGGCCTCGACTCCACGAAGGAGCAGATGTGGGGGTCACCGCTGCGCACCGAACTGGCGCGCCGGGGGATCTCGCTCCTGATGGTCGACCACCCGGGAACAGGCGAGGCGCTTCGACTGCGGGGCCTCACGGCTGTGCCGGAGAGCGAGCGCTGGGGATCGGCCTGCATCGACTATCTGGAATCGCGGGACGACATCGACCAGGCGCGCATCGGCATCGTGGGCTGGTCGCTCGGCGGGTACTACGCACCGCGGGCTGCGGCATTCGAACCGCGATTCGCGCTGTGTGTGGCCTGGGGCGCCAACTACCACTGGGGTGAGCTGCAGAAGGCACGATCCCGGCGCGAGGGTGAGAATCCGGTACCGCACTACTGGAAGCACGTGCAGTGGGTGTGGGGCGTCGAGGATCAGGACGCCTTCATGGAACGCGCGGCCGAGGTCTCCCTGGCGGGAGTCGTGCCTTTGATCGCCGTGCCTTTCCTCGTGACGCACGGAGCGGGTGACCGTCAGATCCCTCTCACCGATGCGACCGAGCAGTTCGAGGCCGCCACCGGCTCGCCCGACCGCGAGCTGAAGATCTTCACTGAACGCGACGGCGGCATCGAGCACGTCAGCGTCGACAACATGCTCCCCGTGTCGGCGTTCATCGCCGACTGGGTGGCGGCACGACTGTGACGCCGCACCTCCCTCATCCCGAAAGGACACCATGAACGAGCACTCCAGCACCCGACCCCGCGGTTCGCGGGGAACCGTCGCCATCGTCGGCGCCGGCGTCGGTGGCCTCTCTGCCGCGCTCTCCCTCCACGAGGCCGGCTTCGACGTCACGGTCTACGAGAAGAGTCTGCTTGTGGAGCCGCTCGGCGGAGCCATCACCATCAACGCAATCGGCATCGTGATCCTCCGCAGCTACGGCATCGACATCGAGGACCTGAAGCCGGCGCGCAGCCAGCGCATGGTCAGAAGCGACGGCCGCCATCGGGTGCTCTGGGAGACCGATGATTCGCTGCTCCACCAGGCCGGGGTCTCCGGGTGGCTCGCGGGTGCCATGCGCTCCGACATCTATCAGCGAATGCTCGCCCGGGTGCCCTCCGACATGATCCGGGGCGGCTACGCGCTCGACCACCTCGAACAGTCCGCCGACGCCGTCGAGCTCCACTTCACCGACGGCCGGGTGGAGCGGGCCGATCTTGTGATCGGTGCCGATGGCATTCACTCCAAGGTTCGCGAGAGCATCTGGGGGCCGTCCGAGCTCAAGCATCTCGGTATCGCGGTCTGGCTCGGGTGGGCGGAATTCGACGGTGCGTCACGCGATGAGATGGTCATGCACCACGACGAGCATTACCAGCTGGGAATCCAGCCCCTGCGATATCAGGAGAAGGACTGCTTCGAATGGTGGTTCGTCGAGTCGTGTGCGATCGACCAGGCCGCGCCGGCGGATCCCTACCGGTACGTCGCTGACCGTGTGCAGGAGTTCGTCGATCCTGTCCCCGCGCTCGTGGGCGCCACGGACCCTGACCATCTGTTCCGATGGGTCGTCAAATACCGCGACAACCTCGGCGCGTGGTCGAAAGGCCGGGCCACATTGCTCGGCGACGCCGCACATCCGACCTCTCCCTACGCCGGGTACGGGGCGGGTATGGCGATAGAGGACGGCTACTTCCTCGGGCGGTACCTACGGGGCCGCGACCTCAGCGACTCCCGATCGGTGGAAGCCGGCCTGGCCCGGTACGACGCGCAGCGGGTCGAGTACACGAACGGCGTGGTCAGCTTCGCTCAGACGCTCGGTCGGGTCTTCCACAACTATCCAAAGCCGGTGCGGATGCTGCGCAACTTCCTGTTCGACCACACGAAGATCCCACAGAAGCAGATCAGCAAGGGCTACACAGGCGAGGCGCAGACTCTGCTCCGCGACGTGCTGAGCGCTCAGGGTCCCCAGTGATCCGGCAGGTGGGAGCCGGTTCGTCCTAGCGGTGCGCGGCGAGGGCCACGATCGTGCGGATCCAGCGGTACGCCTCCGCCATGGTGGGGGCGACGACCCGCACCGACCGCTCCCCCGTGCGCGTCACCGGCGGGGGCACGCTCGCGGCGTCGGCCTGCACCGCGAAGGCGAGGTCGACGTCGACGGTGACGGGTCCCTCGATCCGCACGTGGCCGCCCCCGCGCGCGGTGACGAGCGCGTGCACGGCGTCCTCGATCCGCTCGCACGCGACCGACGGATGCACCGACTCGGCCGCCGACGACGACACGGCCGTGCTCACGACCACCGTGCCCACGTCGGCGGAGAGCTCGGCCACCTCGGCGGCGAGCGCGTCGCTCCCGGAGACCAGGAGGAGTGTCGCGCCGACCTCGGTGAGCACGGCGGCGTTCAGCCCCGCCTCGCCGAGCGGCCGGCCGTTGCAGCGGAGGTCGACGACGGCGTCGTCGAAGGTGTGGCTCAGCGTTCCGCGCACGCCGGCGCGGGGGTGGTAGCCGATGAAGAGCGCCTCGTCGCCGCTCCGGATGCCGTCGACCATCGCGAGCGGCCGCGGCTTCCCGCGCAGCAGGGTGGCGGTGGGGTCGAGGTCGGCGGGCAGGATGTTGCGATAGCCGCCGTGGCCGTCGGAGACGACGACCTCGGCCGCGGCATCCGCTCGCCTGATGCCCCGCACGGCGGCGTTCACCTCGTCGGCGAGCAGGCGCCGCGCCCAGTCGTACTCGGCTTTCCCGGGCCGCAGCTCCTCACTCGCCACGACCCCCGCCACGCCCTCCAGGTCGGCCGAGATGAAGAACCTGCGCGTCGCGTCCATCCCCCGAGCCTAGGCGGAGGCCCGGCCGCGTGCCCGGGCGGCGACCTCACCGACCTAGAGCCCGCGCACCCGGTCGAGCAGCCGCGCCCGGGTGATCAGCAGCATCCCGGCCACGATGCCGAGCACGCTCAACACCAGCACCACGGTCGGGGCGGCGTTGTAATTGTGGACCGTCTGGGGCCCGAAGGCGTCGCCCTCCACGTCATACGAGCAGTCGACGCCCAGGGGGAAGTAGGTGCGCCGACCCTCGATCCGCGTGCTCTCGTAGAAGGGGCCGCCCTGCTCGGGCTTCGGCCCGTCGATGCACTGCAGGTCGGGCACCACCCAACCGCTGCGGATCCAGCCCACGGAGAACATCAGCAGGGCGATGAGGGCGAACACGATCACGCACACCCATCCGGCGAACCTCTGCGTGCTGGCGCTCATCCCCCGAGCGTAGGCCCTGCGCCGGGCGCCCCGGGGCGAGCCGACCTCAGCCCTGGCGGGCCTTGAAGCGGGGGTTGAGCTTGTTGATCACGAAGGTGCGGCCGCGGCGGCGCACGATCTGCGCTCCGGGCATGCTCTTCATCGACTTGAGCGAGTTGCGGACCTTCATGAAGACCTCCGATTGTTATTGAGAACTGTTCTCAAGTAGCCTAGTCGACATGAGCGCCCCCACGTCACCCGGTCTGGCCGTCACCCTCGTGAGCGGCAGCGATGCCGTCGCGAATTCCGTCGTGGCCCGACTGCTCTGCGGCGCCTCCCCCACCGACCCTCCGCGCGAGATCGAGGCCCCCGACGTCGACGACGCGGAGTTCGCCACCGGACTCGCCGACGACCTCGCCGAGGCCTCCCGCAACGGGCTCACCGGAACGACCGCGATCGTGCTCGAACCCGGCACCGACGTGGTCGAGGTGGCTCTCGTGCTCGAGCACGTGCTCGGCGGGCAGGAGCCGGCCGTCGCCGTCGGCATCCGCGACGTCGTGGCGGTGTCGTCCGTCCGAGAGATCCTCGCCCTGCTCTTCGTGACCGGATCCGATCCGTCGGCCTTCCGCCGCGGCGGCGACTTCGACTCACCGGGCAGGCTCGCCCGCCGACTCGAGTTCGCGAGCCTGATCGTGCTGACCGACACCGCGTCGGCTCCCCCCGAGCTCGGCCTCGTGCAGTCGTTCCTCGCTCGCCTCGCCCCCGCGGCCCGGATCGTGGCGCTCGAGAACCTCGGCAACGCACGCCCGCGCGCCGCGGCCGTCGTCGTGCGCGGGCGGGCGCACCGCCTGGGCGCCGCGATGGGCTGGCAGCAGCAGCTCGCCACCGGCACTCCCGCGACCGGGCGGCGCGCCCCGATCGGCGCCTTCGTCTTCCGCGATCCCCGGCCGTTCCATCCCGAGCGCCTGCACGAGGCGATCCAGCAGCACCTCACTCCGGACCGGGTGGGGCGGATCGCGCGCTCCCGCGGATTCGTGCGCCTCGCGTCGCGGCCCGAGCGGGTGGGCTCCTGGTCGAGCGCCGGCGACGTGGTCGACATCGATCCGACCTTGATGCTCAACTGGGATCCGGAGTCACCCGTTGGGCAGGAGATCGCCTTCTTCGGGCTCGACCTCGACGGCGACGCGCTGGCGGCCGTGCTCGGCGACTGCCTCGTGCGAGGCGAGGAGCTCGTGGCGGGAGCGGGGGTCTGGTCACGCTGGGCCGACCCGTTCCCGGAGTGGACGATCCACCACCACTGACCGCGCCGGGCCCCGCCCGCCTCAGGTCGTGATGTAGAAGAAGAACATCACGAACGGCACCGCCGACACCACGACTCCGACCGTCGCCAGCCACCGCGCGGCCGAGGGCCGCGACCGCAGCACCGACACCACTCCGGCGAACATCCCGATCACCGCGAACCACAGCGGGATCCACGTCGGGATCCCCACCACCAGCGTCACGATCGCGACGAGCCCGCCGAGCACCGCCACGACGGCGACGGGGTCCACACCTCCTCGCGGCCGCTGCAGGGTCTGAGGTCGTTCCGTGGGGTCGTCGATCGCGCTCATGCCCCCAGCGAACCCACCGCTCCCTGCCTCCCGCAAGGGGCTTGCGCCCTCGCGAGACCCTCGCGCGGGATCCGGAGATGACGTATAATCACCAAGCGCGTCCGCACTAGCGGAGCGAAGTGGACTCGGCAGCCTTCCGGACGGTGGGTGGGCCGAGTTCCGCGGTTAAGCCCCTGCCGTCGTCACACCCTGAACGATCGTTGCTATCCGCCGACGCCAATCGCCACCTTTGACGAAGCTCCAGGCGACCGCATCGGGAATCCACAGCAACGGCTCATCGATGGGCCCCTCGAACTCGTACTGGAACCCATCGCCCGCTCCCCGAGCGCGCAGTTCACGGAAGAGGACCCGCCTGTCCGACTTCTCGATCGATGCATCACGCTCCAACACGATCCGCCGATGCCCTTCCCGCACCGCGAAGGCGACGAGTTCGCCGAGGCATTCTTCCCGCGCGTCGCGTTCCCGAGCCAGTCCTGACTGGAACACATGGGCGGCAACCTCGAGTTCGACGAGCCTCGTCAGGACGGCGCGACGCCGAGCATCGCTCTCGTGGGTGAAGTGGAGACGGCGCTGACCGGGCAGCACCAGGGCCCTCAGCGCTTGCCGCATCGTCGCCAGCTTGCCCGGCTCGATCACCGCGGCGACGACTGTGTACTTCCGATTCTTGCTCTCATCCACAAAGACGACACTCATTTGGGGATCACAGTGCATGACATTAGCTCACTTAAGCAGGTGAGGTCGGGTGCGAGCGGCTCGATTTCGTGGGGGCGGTTCGAGACCGTACTATGGCGGGTTGTCGGCCCCTGAACCTGGTCGGCGTGATTTCGGGAATCGCGTCGGAAGGGTGTCTCTGTGGGTGTCGTGGCGGTTGCGCGGTGGAAGTTCGGGGCCTGGCGGGTCGTCATCGAGGGCTCGGGGTTCGCCTTCACCGCCGACAGCGTCGGCAGCATCCCGCATCTGGTCAGCCTGCACACCCCGGCCGCCCCGGGCGGCGCAGCTGAGATCGCACCGGATGACGTCGTGGTGCGGTTCGACTTCCCCGGCGAGGTGGGCAAGCACCTCGAGAAGGCTCGCCGGTTCCGCGCGACGGGCCAGCACACCGCCGCCGAACGCGAGCTCGGTCACGCCGCCCTCAAGCTGCGCTCGAAGCGGATGCCTCCCGCCGACATCGCCGCGTGCCTCGAGATCACCGAGCACGAGGTGCATCGCACCTCCGGCCACGGCGGGTTCTAGACGCGGGCCCGCTCAGAGAGCGAGGTGCCCGTTGACGAGCTCCTCCGCGAGATCTCTCAGGCGCCGCTGCTCCCGCCGGGCCTGGCCCCGCAGCAGCTGGTAGGCAGCGTCGATGCTGATGCCGTGCCGACTGGCCACGAGTCCCTTGGCCTGCTCGATCAGCACGCGGGCGTCGAGCGCGCGCTGCAGCTGCGCGGCGAGGTCGGCGTGCTCCGCGATGGTGCGCTGCTGCACGACCGCGATCGTCGCCACCTGCGCCATCGCCTGCACGAGCGCCGCCGACCGGTCGTCGAGCGCCTCCGGCCGATCGAAGAAGATGCCCACCGCCCCCAGGTGGTGCCCCCGCAGCGTGAGCGGCACCGCGTAGACGGCGCGGAATCCGCTCTGCTCGGCGAGCTCCACGAAGCGCGGCCACCGGTCGCGCTCGGCGTCGAGCCGGGTGCTCTCGACCGGCGCCGCCGATCGGTAGGCCTCGAGGCAGGGCCCCTCGTCGGCCCCGAGCTGCGCCTCCTCCACCTCGGCGGCCCGCTCGCTCGTGGAGGCCACGACGCGCAGCGCGCCCTGCGCATCCGCCAGCACGATGCCCGCGTCGACGGCGGGGGTCACCGCGGTGGCGGCCGCGACGAGCCTGTCCATCGTGTCGATCACGTCGTGCTCGGGCCGCAGGGTGTCTGCGAGCTCCACGATGGCCTCGGCGAACGCCGTCTCCGCAGCCTGCGTCTCGTCCATGCCCCACCGTCCCGTCGCTCTGCTCTCACCCTCGTCTCCCGGCCGCCGAAAGACAAGCAGAAGTCACCCGAACAGGGGATACGGCGCCGACCCCCCTGGAACTAGAGTCGACCTGGCGAGCGACGACACCCACCCGTCGCTCGCCTCCCGATCACCGATCCATCCCCGGGCACGAGCCGACGTCACGTCTTGTCCGAAGGCCCGGCCGATCTCGAGGATGCGCGTGCCTGATTCAGTGACCAGCTATGGTGTCGGAAAGTTCGGCTCGAGCGAAGCCCGCCCGAAGATCGTGGGGGTCTACGCCGGAGCCGGAGGCTGGAAGGCCGCGGAGGGTTCCCGCCTCACGAAGGGCACGGCGGCCCAGCTGCGCGCCGAGGGCGTCACGATGGTGCGCGTGCGGTGGCGCTTCCGCACCCACGAGATCCTGCTGCGCCGGTATCTCGGCGGCTGACACGGGCGCATCCGGGGCCACCCCGATACGCTCGGGCTCATGGAGCCACAGGACGAGAAGGATGCGCACGGGCCCGACGCGGCCGACGACACCAGAGCGGAGAACGCCGCGGAGAACCCAGCCAAGGCCGAGACCGAGGACGCGCTGAGGTCGATCAAGTCGCTCGGCGAGGACCTGAGGGGCTGAGAGGCGAGATGAGCCACCCGGAGCAGGGACCGGTGTACGGACAGCCGCAGCCACAGCCACAGCCACAGAACCAACCGCAGAACCAGCCGCAGGGCGGCACAGCCCTCGCCACGACCGCCCTCATCCTGGGCATCGTCACGATGGTGCTCGCGTTCGTGCCCATCCTCAACCTGCTCGCGGTGTTCGTGGGCATCGCGGCGCTCGTGGTCGGGCTCATCGGCGTGAACCGGGCCCGCTCCCGCGGCAAGGGGAAGGCGCTCACGGGCGCCATCCTCGGCGGTGTGGGCACCCTGCTCTCCATCGTCCTCATCGTCGTGTACACCGTCATCGGGGTCACGGCGCTCATCGACAGCGTCGAGTCGAACCGTCCCACGGCCATCTCGCTGCCCCCGCTGCAGATCACCCCCTCGCCCGCGCCCGAGCTGCCGACCGCAGGCGGTCCGCTCGATCCGGATCCGGCACCGGGCTCGGCCGCCGAGCGCCAGGTATTCACGGGCGAGGGCGACGACGTCGTGGTCATCGACCTGGCGGGGCGCGCGGGAGTCGTCACCTTCGACTGCCCCGCGTGCGAGGGTCCGACGTCGCTGGAGACGAACGGCTCCGCGCCCGAGCTCGTCGAGGTGGAGGGGCCCTGGAACGGCCAGTACCTGCTCGACCCGACCGGGTTCGACGACCCCACGACCGAGCTGACGGTGACCACGACGGGCCTGTGGTCTCTCGTGGTCGACGACGTGTCGTCGGTGACCCCGTCCTCCGGCGAGGTGTCGGGTGCGGGCGACCGGGTGGTCCTCTTCACCGAGGAGTTCTTCGAGGCCGCCGTGACCCATGACGGCGCCGGACTGTTCGGTCTGGTGTCGTACGCCACCGGATCGCCCGAGGTCGTCATCGACCCCGCGGACGACGTCGACCTCGACGGATCCGTCGACCTCAGCGGCCCCGGCTACGCCCAGGTGATCGCCGACGGCGACTGGACGATCACACCCACCGATCCCCTCCTGCAGTAGCAGCCTCAGGAGGCGGAGGGGTCCGGCGCTGTGTCGTCGGTGTCGTCGAGCGCCACCGCGGTGCGCGGGGTGAGCCCCGGGATCTGCGAGGCGGGCACGGGGAGGCGCACGATCAGCGATCCGGGATCGACGCCGAAGCGGCCCCGCGTGGTCTCGCCCACCGGGTCGCCGTCGAGCTCGGCGAGCACGGGCTGGTCGAGCTCGAACTCGAACTCGCGGCCGGGCCACTGCTTGAGCGACGCGAGCCCGTTGCGGTTGCGGGTGGCGACGTCGATCGCGACGCCGAGCCAGCCGGCCACGGCGTTCGGCCGCAGCATCACGAGCTCGAGGTCGCCGTCGTCGAGCACCGCGCCGGTGGCGAGCTCGATGTTGGCCACCACCGAGCTGCAGTTGCAGGCGAGCACCATGAGGCAGTCGGTGGGCTCCTCGGCCTCGCCGTCGATGGTGAGCGTGGCCTCGAAGCCGCCCTTGAACAGGGCGGGCGCGCCGGCGGCGACGTAGGCGCCCCAGCCGACCTTCTTCTTCAGCTCGTCGTCGGTGTTGTCCATGATCTGGGCGTCGAGCCCGACTCCGCCCATCACCACGAAGGTGCGCTCCTCGCCGTCGTCGAACGTGGCGGTGCCCACGTCGATGGCGCGCTCCTGGCCGAGCAGGGCGATCTCGACGGCGTCGTCGAGGGAGTTCAGCGGCAGGCCGAGGTTGCGGGCGAGGAGGTTGCCGGTGCCGCTCGGCAGCAGCCCGTAGGGCACTCCGGTGCCGCGGAGCACGCCGGCGACCGCGCGCACGGTGCCGTCTCCTCCCATGGCGCACACGAGATCGGCGCCCGCCTCGAGGGCCTCGCGACCCGCGGCGGCGCCGGAGTCCTCGATGCTCGTCTCGAACCAGAGCGGCTCGTTCCAGCCGGCGCGCGCGGCGCCGGCGGCCACGATGGCCTTGACCTCGTCGACGTCGGTGAACTTCGAGGGGTTGATGACGACCGCGACGGTGCGCGGTTCGGCAGAAGTGGTGGTCATGTGCTCAGTCTCCCTCACGCGAAGGGAGCACGACCGCCACCGGGTGACGGTCGTGCTCTCGGATGGTGCGCCGATCAGTTCTTGAAGGCGTCCTTGACGTTCTCGCCGGCCTGCTTCACGTCCGACTTGGTCTGGTCGGCCTTGCCCTCGGCGACGAGCTCGTCGTTGTTCGTGACCTTGCCCACGGCCTCCTTGGCCTTGCCGGCCAGGTCTTCGGCGGCGTTCTTGATCTTGTCTGCTGCGCTCATGTCGAGCTCCTTTCGATGGTGTTCTTCGGGTGGGAGGGCGCCTGCGGGTCGCACGCGCCCGGGGTTGAGTCAGTGGTCGGTCATTGCAGACGGGTGCTCGAGCCCGTGCGGGCCCGGAACCCCCCGCTGATCTGCACGAGCGCCGGCAGCGGCCGGCCGAGCAGCTCGTCGAGGGCACGCACGGCGCCATCGACGATGTCCGCGGCGTCCTTCGGCGAGACACCTCGCCGGCAGGTGACCGCGACCTTGAGCACCGGCGTGCGGCGCACCCGGTAGGCCGAGACGTGCGAGGCGATGAATTCGGGTCGGGACCCGATCGCGTCCTCGAGGGCGTTCGCGGCGAGCGCCGCGTCGATCTCGGTGCGGCCGTGCTCGCTCGTGCCCTCGGAGAGCACGGTGCGGGTGTGACCGCGCCCCTGCCGCACGATGAAGACGATGAGCAGGATGACGGCGAGCACGAGCACGACGAGCACGGCCGGCATGATCCAGCTCACCCCGGTGTCGCCGAGCGGGGTGGCCTGCAGCCAGGAGGCGACCTGGGCGTTCACGTCGCCCGCGATCGCCTTCCAGGCGTCGCGCACCACGGGGATCAGCACGGCGGCCGCTGCTGCCGCGCCGACGACCACGAGGAACAGGCCGACGATGAGGATGAGGAGGCGGTTGGCCGCCCGGTTGGTGCTGTTCATGCGCCGATCCTCCCGCTCTCCGCGAGGCGCACACGCGCCGAGACCGCCGGGCTGAGGCCGTAGCCGGCGAGGCGGCGAGCCGTCTCGGCGGTGACCTCGTCGCGGTCGACGGGGATGCCCGAGGTGGGGGTCAGGTGCACCACGGCACGCCGGTGCGAGACCGAGACCGAGGCGTTGTCGGGGTCGACGTTGCCGGCGACCGAGGCGTGCCGGGCGAGCGCCGAGGCGATCACCTCGTTGTCGACCACCACGGCCGTGCGCTCGGAGGCGAGCACATGGCGCGCACGCCGGCCGGGCGACAGGGCGGCGATCACGAGCACGAGCCCGATCACGGCCGCCACGATGCCCGCCGCCGCCACGATCGCCGCGGGGGCGGCGGCGAGGCCGACGGTGGAGGTGAACATGTCGACCGGAGCCACGAGCAGCGCAGGGGCGCCGATCAGGGCGATCACGATCTCGGTGCCCACCCAGGCGAGCGTCACGATGAGCAGCACGGCCAGCACGATCGCGAGGAGCGAGCGCGGCGAGTGGGTCTCCCGGCGCAGGATCCGTCGGTAGACGGGGCCGAAGGAGGGTCCGGATGCGCGCGCCGGAGCCGTGGGGGCGGTGGTGCGCGCATCCGGGGCTTGGGGGGCCGGCTTGGCGAGGGTGGTGCTCATCGGACTCTGTCCTCTTCTCGGATGTCGGCGGCGGTGAGCCGCACGACCACGCGGGAGACGGCCGAACCGGTGAGGGCCCGGACGCGGTCGCGGATGGTCTCCTGGGCGGCGGCGGCGCGGTCGACGACGGAGCCGCCGGTGCGCGCCACCACGTCGGAGCCGGCCTGCACACGGTTCAGCGACACGACCCGGATGGGTGTCGAGACGGTGAGCACGAGCAGTCCCTTCTCGTCGGCGATGTCGACCCCCACGCGGGAGGCCTTGACGTCGAGGGCGTCGGCCGTGACGGCCGCCACCACCCGGTTGAGGGCTTTCGCGGCGATCCGGTTGCGGCCCCTCGGCTCCGTCGCGGCAGCGTCGGCCGCGGCAGTGCTGGTCGGGGCTGCGCTCATGACGACGAGCGCTTCCCGCGGAAGGCGTCGACGAGGCCGGCGACGCTGAGCTTGCCCTCGACGATGCGGCCGACGAGGGCGCCGATCGCCATGGCGACGGCCACGAAGAAGAAGGCCCAGAAGCCGATCACGACCCAGGTCAGGGCGAGGACCGCCCCGACCAGGATTCCGGTGCGGGTGGCGGAGGCGGTCACTGGACTCGCGCCTCGGGGGTCTCGTCGACGTCGTCGGAGGGCAGGTGCACGTCGTTGACGGTCACGTTGACCTCGGTGACCTGGAGGCCGACGATGGTCTCGACGGCCTGGATGACGCCGGAGCGCACGCCGTCGGCGACGTCCTGCAGCGAGAGCGGGTACTCGGCCACGATCGTGACGTCGACGGCGACCTGGGTCTCGCCGACCTCGACGCTGATGCCCTGGGTCTGGTCGACTCCGCCGACGGCCTCGCGGATGGCGCCGAACGCGCGGGCCGCTCCGCCACCGAGGGCGTACACGCCGCGGGCCTCGCGGGCGGCGATACCGGCGACCTTCGCCACGACGCCGTCGTTGATGACGGTCTTGCCGAGGGCGGTCTGCAGGTTGGTGGGTGAGCTCGTGGTGCTCGTGACGGTGGCGGTGGTCGGCGTGGGCGTCGAGGTGGCCATGGTGTGCTCCTTCGGTTCGGGTGCTGTTGCGTTGTCACCGGTGAGACGCACCCTGCTCGGGATTCGTCACGCCTTCGTCATGAAAATATCCGGATTCATCTAGAACGGCTAGTCATTAGTTCATCTAGACACCTGGCGACCGGGACCGAATGTGCACGGTGCGGCGTTCAGGGCCACACTGGATGCATGATCGGAATCGCAATCGTCGCCCTCGTCATCGGACTCGTCCTCCTCTTCATCGGCCTCTTCGTCGAAGCGGCCAAGTTCCTGCTCTGGATCGGACTCGTCATCGTCATCCTCGCGATCATCGCGGCGATCCTCCGCTACATCCGCCGCAAGGCGTGACGGGGATGGGGAGTTCTCCCCATCCCCGCGAGGTGCCGTCAGGGAGGGAACCCGCTACATTCAGGAGTTCCACACCGAACTCTCCCTGGGGGAAAACATCATGACGAACAAGGACACTCTCACCACCGCGCCCGCCGGCACCGACTTCCCGGGCAAGACGCTCGGCATCGTCGGCCTCGTCGTCGCGATCATCGCGAACCTGATCGGCCTCATCATCAGCGCCATCGCCCTGTCGCAGTCGAAGAAGGCCGGCTACAAGAACACCCCGGCTCTCGCCGGCGTGATCGTGGGCGCGATCCTGACCGTGCTCGGCATCATCTTCGGCATCGTCGGCGTCGTCGGCGCCATGTCGATGGCTACGTACACCACGTACTGAGCCTCGACCACGAAAGGCCCCGTCCCTCCTCGAGGGGCGGGGCCTTTCGCCGTTCCGGGCGGGAGGCTACTGCCCGCGGCCCGTGAGCTTCTGGAGCCGGTCGATGTGCTCCGAGGCCTCCGCCTTCGTGAGGTCGGCCGGCAGCTCCTCGCCCGCCTCTCGGAGGAGGGTGTCGAGGTAGCTCTTCTGCGGGCCGGTCATGGGCTCGTCGCCCGTGACCCAGTCCTCCGGATCCTTGCTCGCCGACTGCGCCGGATCGGGCCCGGCACCGCCGAGCATCTCGGTCTCGCCCGAGCCTGCGCCGGCATCGGCGGGGGACGCGATCTGCTCGTTGTCGGCGAAGGACTCGCGCGCATCCGGGCCATTGGGGTTGTCGTCGGGGGTGTCGGTGTGGGTGGTGTCGCTCATGGGCTGGAGCGTACGCCGCCCCCTCGACACCGCCAGGGGTTGCGGCGCGAGCGGCATCGTGATGCGAGCGGCGGACTGGCTAGGCTCGTCGCATGGACGAGGCCCGCCGCTACGCTCACTCCCGCCTCGCCTCCGGGGCCGCACCCCGGGTGGTGGTCTCCGAGCTCGTCTCCACCGGCTGGCCGGCGGCGGCCGCCTGGAACGTCGTCTCCTCGGTGACTCCCCCGCCGGCGCCCGCGCAACCGCCCCTCGACCAGCCCGCCGGCTGGCTCCCCGTGGGCAGCATCGTCGTGGGCGGCGCCTTCTTCGTGGTCACCGCGCTCATGGCCGTCGCGGTCTTCCGCTCGCCGGGAGGCCCCCGCGCACACCTGGCGAGGTTCACCGATGGCCAGCTGCCGATCGGTCTCTACCTGACGGTCACGGCCGCCCTGTGGGTCGTGGGCCTCGGGCTCCTGATCGCCCACCACGTGCGGTCACGGCGAGCGCGGCTCGCCACCGGGCGGAGGAGGCGGGTGTCGGTGGCGGTGGTGTTCGCGTGGATCCTCACCGTCGGCAACCCGATCCTCGTCGTGCTGCTCGGCACCGTCGGGTTCATCTTCTTCGTCGCCCTCGGCGTGATGTGCGGCGAGGCCGTGAGCGAGAACTGCGGGATGGGCTAGCAGCCCACCCCGCCTCGTCCTCGCGGCGCTACTCGTCGGTGTCGCGGAGGTCGTCGGGCGCCTTGTCACCCACCGGCTGGGACTCGTCGGAGCCCGGCATGCTCGGCGCGTAGCGGTCCCAGTCGGGCTGAGCCTCTCCGGGAGCGCCGCCGGTGGGCCCGTCGTTGCCGTCTCCGACGCCGGAGAACACGGTCTCCCCGGCCACGGCGTCGTTCGTCACGGTCTCTCCGGCCAGGTCGGGGTCGTCGAGTCGGTCGTCGTTCTCTCGTGCAGTCATGCCTCCACACCTACTCCACCCTCGCGGCGCCCACCAGCCCGGTCGGCCCCGGACGGCCCCGGACGGCCCCGGACGGCACGATGTATGGCGCCGTGGGCGAATCGAGGCATCCTGGGAGGGATGCCTCTCCACCCCCACAGCACGCCCGCGTCTGCCGATGCCGGGCGGCGCACCCATTTCGCCGGGTTCTACGGCGCCGTGCCCGACGACGACCGCCCCCTCGGACTCGTCATGGGCAACTGCCAGGCCGAGTCGCTGCGGCTCGCGCTTCCGGATTCGGTGGCCTGGGTGCGCACTCCGCCCGTGCACGAGCTCACGGCCGACGACGTGCCCCACCTCGACCGCCTCCTCGACTCCGTGTCGATTCTCATCAGCCAGCCCGTGCGCGACGACTACCACGGCCTGCCGATCGGCACGCGACAGCTGTTCGCGCGCGCGGGCGCGAGCACCGGCACCGCCACCGGCACGGGCATTGGCGGAGCCACGCGCCTCACCGCGGTGGTGCCGGTCATCCGCTCGGCCGCCCTGTACCCGGCTCATGCCCTCGTGCGCCCTCCCCGCGACCCGTCGCTCTCGCCTCCCGTGGTGCCATACCACGACCTGCGCACGCTCGCCGAGGCGGCGGGCAACCCGCTGCCGCCGCTCACCGTCCGCGGCACTCACGCGATCGGAGCGCTCTCGCAGCGCGAGCTGCGGTCGCGTGAGCAGCGGCACGGCGCGGTCCCCGTCTCGGATCTCTTCGAGCACCCGTCGTTCGACCTCCTGCGCACGATCAACCACCCCGGGAACCCGGTCTGGACCGAGCTCGCCGCCCGTGTGGCCGCGCACCTCGGTCTCGACGGCGATCCGGTCGAGCTCGACCGCCCGCTGCTGAACGGCATCCACGCTCCGCGGAGCGCCGTGGTGATCGACGCGTGGGAGCTCACGGCGCCCGCGACGGCGGACTGGACCGTCGATGGGGAGCAGGTGCCGGATGACGACGTGCGCCGGGCGCACCTCGCCTGGTACGGCGAGCATCCCGACGTCGTGGCCGCGGGTGTCGCCCGTCATGCCGAGGCGCTGTCGCTGCTGGCGGACGCGTGACGACCGCCGCGGACCGTCACGCCCGCGACCTCCCGCTCCCACCGCCGCCGCGACCCGCGCCCGGCTGGACCCCGCCCACGCTCCTCCTCACCGGTCAACCGGAGCACGGCGTGAGCACCTACGCGCGCCATCTCGCCGAGAGCGTGCACGCGCTGCACCCCTCGACCGAGCTCTCGGGGGTCGACCCCGCCGCCTCACCCACCTCCCTCCCGGGCGCCGGCGGCTGGGTGCACCTGCACTTCACCGACCGCCTCTGGGGTGCCGACGCCGCGTCGGCCGCGGCTGCCATCGAGGCCATCGCCGCCGAGCGCCCCTTCACGGCCACGCTGCACGACGTGCCGCAGCCCTCCGACCGCCTGCACTTCGACCGGCGGGCCGCGGCGTACCGCCGGGTCGTCGAGGCCGCCTCGGGCGTGGTCTGCAACAGCCGGCACGAGGCCGACCTGCTGCGGGAGTTCACCTCGGGCGAGGTGTCGCCGACGGTCATCCCGCTGCCGGTCGCGGCGGCGCATCCGTTCGCCCGGCCGGCGGAGCTGGAGCAGGAGGTGGCACTGCTCGGCTTCTACTACCCGGGCAAGGGGCACGACCGCGTGCTGGAGGCCGTCGGCCGGCTCGCTGCCACGGGAGCATCGGATGCGCGTGCGGTGCCGCCGCGGGTGGTCGCACTCGGGCGGGCGTCGGGCGGTCATGAGCCCGACCTCGAGCGGATGCGCGCGCGGGCCGCCCGGCGCGGCCTCCGCTTCGAGGCCACCGGCTACCTCAGCGACCCCGAACTGCTGCGCCGGTCGAGGAGGGTGGCCGTGCCCGTGATCGCGCACGACCACGTGTCGGCCTCGGGCTCGCTCGCCTCGTGGATCAGCGCCGGTCGCCGACCCCTCGTGGTGCGGAGCCGCTACATGGAGGAGATGGCAGCCCTTCGGCCCGGCACCCTCACGCTGGTGGGCCCCGAGGATCTGGCCGAGGCCATCGCCCGCGCGCTCGCCGACCCGGCCTCGACCTGGCTGTCGGGCGACGAGTCGCTGCACCCCACGGGCCGCGACGCGGTCGACCTCTACTGCGCGTTCTGGGCCGAGGCGATGGCGCGATGAAGAGCTCCGAGCCCACGGCCCCGCCGTTCGGGCGCACGGTGCCCGGCAACGACTGGAGCGTGCTCGACGGGCAGGTGCCCGCCTCGCCCCCGATGGTCTCGGTCATCGTGGTGCACTTCGAGCAGCACGACGACCTCGCCCGCACCCTCGCGGCGCTCGCCGCCCAGACGCATCCGGCCGATCGCCTCGAGGTGGTGGTCGTCGACGACGGATCGGCGACCCCTCCGTCGGTGCCGCCCGGCGTGACGCTCCTCGTGCAGGAGGACCGCGGCTTCCGTGCGGCGGCCGCGCGGAACGCCGGTGTCGCGGCCTCGTCGGGCTCGGTGCTGTGCTTCCTCGACGCCGACACCGCCCCCGAGCCCGGTTACGTCGAGGCCATCACCCGCCTGCCGGCTCTGGCGCCGGAGGCCGTCACGGTGGGCCGCCGCCGCCACGCCGACCTCGCCCCGTTCGTCGGGGGCGGCAGCAGCAGTGGCAGTGGCACCGACAGCAGCGGCGGCGGCGGCAGTGGCATCCCGATCGCGCAGGCCGCGGCCGGCCGGGAGCTTCCCGAGCCGAGGTGGCTCCGCGAGGCGTACGCCGACAGCCGCGATCTGCTCGACGCCGACGAGCGCTCCTACCGCCACCTCATCGGTGCCGTGCTGTGCTGCTCGCGCTGGTTCTTCGACGAGCTCGGCGGCTTCGACGAGGCGTTCGTCGAGTACGGCGGCGAGGACTGGGACTGGGCGCACCGCGCCTGGGTGGCCGGAGCGATCCTCGCGCACGTGCCGGAGGCCGTGGCCTGGCACAACGGCGCGGATGCGGCGCTCCGCGAGTCCGACCCCGTGCGGGCGAGCGAGAAGAAGAACGCCGAGACCCTGGCGCTGCTGCCGCGCATCACGGTGCCGGGTGCGACCGGCCGTGGTGTCGCATCCGCTCGGCCGGATGTCGTGGTGCTGCTTCCCGAGGGCGATCCCGCGGCGGTCTACCGCACGGCCGACACGCTGCTGCGCGCCCTGCCGACCGCTCTGCTGGTGGCGGCCGACGAGGCGTCGGCCCGCCTCCTCGGGCACGACTCCCGCATCACGGGCGACCGATCCGGTGCCGTCGGCCTCGCGCGCACCCTCATCGCCGTGCCGTCGGTGTTCGGCGTGGCCGAGGCCGACTCCGAGCCCTTCGGCCGGCTGCTCACCGAAGCCTCGGCCCGGGTGGGGCGCGGCACCCTCGGCACGGTGGAGCTCGTCTCCCCCCGGGCGCCCTTCGCCCTCGCCCTCACGTCGACCCGCCGCCTCGCCCGCCTCCGCCGCTGGGGCGACGACACGGGCTGGCGCACCGAGCGCCTCCCGGCCCCGTTCGTCGCGCTCGCACCGCAGTCCGACCTCGCCGCCTACCTGGGCGGATGGGGCGACCCGGCCTGAACCGCCCGCAGGCCTCTCCTGAGCTGCTCCACGCCGACCACGAGCCGCCCCACGCCCAGCACGAACCGCCCCTCGCCCACCACCGAGCCCTCCGGCGCAGAGGCGTCGCTCAGCCCGGTGCGATCTCCCCCGAGCCCCGCACGATCAGCCGGGTCGGCACGATGAAGTCACGGGCGGGCTCGTCGAACCCGTCGAGCCGTTCGAAGACCAGGCGGGCCGCGATCGCCCCGATCGACGCCGGGTCCTGGGCGATGACGGTGACGGCCGGTTCGAGCAGGGCCGCCATGGGCACGTCGTCGAAGCCCACGAGAGCCACCCGCGCCGAGGCACCCGCCGCCCGCAGCGCCATGATCGCGCCGATGGTGATGAGGTTCTGCGCGCCGAAGATCGCCGTGGGCGGGTCGTCGAGCGCGAGCAGCGACGCCACCGCCTCGGCGGCGAGCGTCTCGTCGCCGAGCCCGTCGACGATGAGACGGGGATCCGGCGCGATGCCGCCGTGCCGGAGGGTGTCGAGGTAGCCGCGCTTGCGCTCGCGGGCGGTGAAGATGTCGGTGCTGTCACCGAGGTAGGCGATCCGGCGATGACCCACCCGGAGGAGGTGCTCGACCGCCCGCGCCGCCCCCTCGGCGTTGTCGGTGAGCACGGTGTCGGCCACGATGCCGCTCGGGCGCCGGTCGACGAAGACGAGGGGGATGCCCTGCTCCACCTGGGCGCCGAGGTAGGCCTGGCTGGACTGGATGGTCGTGAGAATCAGGCCGTCGACCCGGCGCCGGAGGAACGCCTCGACCGAGGAGACCTCCCGTTCGGGGTCGTCATCGAGGCTCGAGGCGAACACGGCCACGTGGCGGGCGAGTGCCGCGTCCTCCACGGCGCGGTGCACGGCCGCGGAGAAGGGGTTGGCCACGCTGCCGACGAGAAGGCCGAGCGTGCCCGTGCGCCGGTCGGATCGCCTGAGGTTCCCCGCGTGCACGTCGGGCTGGTACTGCAGCTGCTCGGCCGCCCGGCGCACCTTCGCCACCGTCTCCTCCGAGACGTACGGCTCGTTGTTGATGACCCTCGACACCGTCTTGATCCCGACGCCCGCGAGATCCGCGACGTTCTTCATGGTCGGGCGGCGACGGGGGGCTCGCCCCTTCGTCGATTCTGATAACGATGTCATAACCACTCTTCATTTCGAGCCAATTGCTTGACTCTAGCGACTCGAGGCGTCTATACCTAGACCTGACATCGTTGTCGGAGACGGTTGTCTCCCAATCGCAGAAGAGGACTTCAATGAAGAATCGCATGTCGACCGCAGCCCGGGTGGGCGGCTTCGCCTCCATCGCACTGGTCGCCTCCGTGGGGCTCGCAGCGTGCTCGAGTGGCAGCGGCGCCGGCGGCAGCACCGACTCCGCCTCGGGTGACGACATCGGCGTGACGCTGATCGTCAAGACCACGACCAACCCCTTCTTCGTCGCCATGGAGGACGGCGCGAAGGCCGCCGCCGAGAAGGCGGGCGTGAACCTCACCCTCGCCGCCGGCAAGGAGGACGGGGACGAGGACACCCAGATTCAGGCCATCGAGAACGCCATCTCCAAGGGCGACCAGGGCATCCTGATCACCCCCAACGGCCCGTCCGTCGTCGATGCCCTCCAGAAGGCCCGGGAGGCAGGCCTCTACGTCATCGCCCTCGACACCGCGCCGGATCCCGCGGACGCCGTGGACATCACCTTCGCCACCGACAACTTCACCGCCGGTGAGTCGATCGGCACCTGGACGGCCGCTCAGCTGAACGGCGAGAAGGCCACGATCGCCATGCTCGACCTCTTCGACGACAAGGTCGTCTCGGTCGACTACAACCGCGACCAGGGCTTCCTGACCGGGATGGGCATCGACACGGCAGACGCCGAGAAGAACGGCGACGAGGCGGCCACGGGCAGCTACAGCGGCGGCGACTACGAGATCGTCGGCAACGAGGCCACCAACGGCGCCGAGGACGGCGGCCGCACCGCCATGGAGACGCTGCTGTCGAAGAACTCCGACATCAACGTCGTCTACACGATCAACGAGCCGGCCGCCTACGGCGCCTACCAGGCCCTCCAGGCCGCCGGCAAGGAGAAGGACGTGCTGCTGGTGTCGATCGACGGCGGCTGCGCCGGTGTCGAGAACGTGGCCGAGGGCATCATCGGCGCCACGGCCCAGCAGTACCCCGTCAAGATGGCGGAGCTCGGGGTCGAGGCCATCGCGAAGCTCGCGACCGACGGCACCGCTCCGGAGACCACCGACGGCCTCGACTTCTTCGACACCGGCTCAGCCCTCGTGACCGAGACCCCCGTCGACGGCCTCGACAGCATCACGGCGGCCGACGCGGCCGACATCTGCTGGGGCGAGTGACCCCGTGACCGGGGCCGCTCGAGGGCGGCCCCGGTCATCCCCCTCCCCTTCTTCTCCACCAGAAAGGCTCCCGTGAGCTCTCCCACCCCGGCGTCGAATCCGCCCACCTCCTCGCTCGATCTCGCGTCCGAGTTCCTCGACCGCCGCTCGCCGCTCGACCGCATCCGCGGCGTGCTGCACCGCTACCCCGCCGTCAGCCCGGCTGTCGTGCTCGTCGTCGCGGTGATCGTGTTCGGCATCCTGAACGACCGCTTCCTCGCCCCGGCGAACCTCTCCCTGATCACCCAGCAGGTGGCCGTGGTCGGCACGCTCGCCGTCGCCCAGACGCTCATCATCCTCACCGCGGGCATCGACCTGTCGGTGGGAGCGGTGATGGTGCTCTCGTCGATGCTGATGGCCCAGACCGCCTCCCAGAACGGCGTCCCGGCCCCGCTCGCCCTGCTCCTCGGCCTCCTCGTCGGCATCGCCGCGGGCCTGTTCAACGGCATGCTCGTCACCCGGCTCCGGCTGCCACCGTTCATCGTGACCCTCGGCACCTCAACATCTTCGTGGCGCTCACGCTGCTCTACTCCGCCGGCGCCACGGTGCGGGGCGGCGACATGCCTGCCCTCCTCACCTGGACGGGCCAGACCTTCGACATCCTCGGCGTGCGCTTCAGCTTCGGCGTCGTCATCATGCTGCTGCTCTACGTGATCGTCGCGTTCGTGCTCGGCAAGACGGCCTGGGGCCGTCACGTCTACGCCGTGGGCGACGACAAGGAGTCCGCACGCCTCGCGGGCATCAGCGTCAACCGCGTGCTGCTGAGCGTCTACCTCGCGGCCGGCGCGATCCTCGCCATCGGTGCCTGGATCCAGATCGGCCGCACCAACGCCGCCAGCCCCAATGCGGGAGCCGACCTCAACCTCGACTCCATCACGGCCGTCGTCATCGGCGGCACGAGCCTCTTCGGCGGGCGCGGCACCGTCTGGGGAACCCTGCTCGGCGCCCTCATCGTGGGCGTGTTCCGCAACGGGCTCTCGCTCGCCGGCCTCGACGTGCTCTACCAGACGCTCGCCGTCGGCGTGCTCATCATCGTGGCCGTGGCCGTCGACCAGTGGATCCGGAAGGTGCGCAAGTGACCATCATCGACAAGACCGAGCCCGCCACCCGCACCCCGGTGCTGCAGGCGCGCCGGCTCGTGAAGACCTTCGGCCGGGTCGTCGGCCTCGACGGCGTGAGCCTCGAGCTCTACCCCGGCGAGGTCCTCGCCATCATCGGCGACAACGGCGCCGGCAAGTCCACGCTCATCAAGTGCCTGACCGGCGCCGAGATCCCCGACGAGGGCGAGCTCTTCCTCGACGGCAGGAAGGTGTCGTTCAAGCGGCCCCAGGATGCGCGGGGCGCGGGCATCGAGACCGTGTACCAGAACCTCGCGGTCTCCCCCGCGCTGGATGTCGCCTCGAACCTCTACCTCGGGCGAGAGAAGCGCCGGCCCGGCATCCTGGGCTCGGTGTTCCGGATGCTCGACACGAAGGGCATGCGCCAGGAGGCGAAGCAGGAGCTGACGACGCTCGGCATCTCGACGCTGCAGGATGTCACGGTGCCGGTCGAGAACCTCTCGGGCGGCCAGCGCCAGGCCGTCGCCGTGGCCCGCGCCGCGGCGTTCGGCTCGAAGGTCGTCGTGCTCGACGAGCCCACCGCCGCCCTCGGCGTGCGCGAGTCGAACCAGGTGCTCGAGCTCATCCGCAACCTGCGTGATCGAGGGGTGCCCGTCATCCTGATCAGCCACAACATGCCGCACGTGTTCGACGTGGCCGACCGCATCCACATCCAGCGGCTCGGCAAGCGCGCGGCCACGATCACGCCGCAGTCGCACTCGATGACCGATGCGGTGGCGATCATGACCGGGGCGGCCACCGCATGAGCTCGCCGAAGGCCCTCGTGGCCGAGTTCACGGCGCTGCCGGGCGAGGAGGAGACGGTGGCCGAGCTGCTCGCGGGCCTCGCGGAGCTCGTCCGGGCGGAGCCCGGCTGCCTCGAGTTCGCCCCGCACCGGCTGGCCGAGGAGCCCTCGCGCTTCTTCGTCTACGAGGTGTACCGGGACGGCGACGCGTTCGCCGCGCACCTCGCAGCCCCCTACGGCCTGGAGTTCAACACGCGGCTCGTTCCGCTGATCGTCGAAGACGGCTCGCAGCTCACGATGCTGCGGTCTCTCCGAGGCTGAACCGATCGTCGCCTCCGCCCTCCCCGCGGCGGAGGCGACGCCCTGCCCGAAAGGCGTTCCGTGTCGAACACCCCCACCTCCGTGGTCGCGATCGGCGAGTCGCTCATCGACGTCGTCGTCCCGGCGTCGGGTGCACCGGTCACGGAGCATCCGGGCGGGTCGCCCATGAACATCGCGCTCGGGCTGGGCCGCCTCGGCCGGCCCGTCACCCTCGTCACCCGCCTCGGATCGGATGCGCGGGGGGCCGCGATCGCCGACCACGTGCGCTCCGCGGGAGTGCGGCTCGCGACGGGCTCCCTCCACGACGGACCGACCTCCACCGCCACCGCCCACCTGAGGGCGGGCGGTTCGGCGGAGTACCTCTTCGACCTCGACTGGTCGCTCCCGAGCGGCTTCACCGCCGCCGATCCCGCACTGCGTGCCGTCGGCATCGTGCACGCCGGCTCGATCGCGGCCTTCCTCGAGCCCGGAGGCGCGGCCGTGGCGACGCTGCTCGCCGAGCTGAGGGCGACCGAGCATCCGCCCCTGATCACCCTTGATCCGAACGTGCGGCCCTCGGTCGTGCCCGACCGCGCGGCCGCGGTCGCGCGCTTCGTCGAGCTCGCGTCGTCGGCCGCGGTGGTGAAGCTCAGCGACGAAGACGCCGCCTGGCTCTACCCCGGCTCCGACGTCGACGCCGCGGCCGACCGGATCCTGGAGCTCGGCCCCGGGCTCGTCACGGTCACCCTCGGCGCCGCCGGGGCGCTCCTCGCGACCCGCTCCGTGCGATGCACAGCCCCCGGCGCCGCCGTGACGGTGGCCGACACGATCGGCGCCGGGGACTCCTTCATGAGCGCCCTGATCGACCAGCTCGCCGCCCTGCTCGACGCGGGGATGCCGGTTGCGGCTCTCCGCGACGGAAGCGGTCTCGACGAGGCGGCGCTCGCGACGATCGGCGCCTTCGCGGTGCGGTGCGCCGCGATCACCGTCTCGCGCCCCGGAGCGGATCCGCCTCGACGAGCCGAGGTCGGCTAGCGCCTACTCCTTGTCGATGGCGTCGACCGCCTCGCGCATCCGCTCGAGGAACTCCACGATGGCGAGTCCTCCTGCCGCGTCGATGCCGGAGGTCGCCGCGATCATCCGCTCATGCATCTGGTCGAGGGTCTTCCGCACCTCGGCGTCGGCGTGGTCGGTGGGCTCGATCATGGTGCGGCGGCGGTCGAAGGGGCTGGGCACGCGGCGCAGGTGCCCGCCGGCCTCGAGCCGGTCGAGCAGCGCGGTGATCGACGAGGTCTTCACGCCGAGGTAGTTGGCGAGGTCGGTGGGGGTGATGTCGCGGCCGCGCTGGCGGCCCCGGATGAGGAACCGCAGGGCGAGCAGGTCGTTTTCCCCCATGCTCATGGAGTCCTGCGTGCGGCGGCGCATGGCGGACTCGGCGGCGCGGTACAGACGCATCGATTCGAGGATGCGCACACCGCGTTCGTGCTCGGTCTGGTCGAACCAGTACCGATCTCTCTCCACAGGTTCTGCACTCATGTGGATAAGTCTAGACCGACTGATGATTAGACGCTCTAAAGAAAAACCCAGACTTTGTCAATGGGGTACGAAAAGCATTTCTTTTGTCTAGATTGACTAATGACTCGTTCGTCTAGCGAAGGATACGACCTCATGAACCAGGACTCAGCCCGCATCCCGACCATTACCCCGCTCGTGCACCCCGACGTGCTCGACTACGTGAAGCACCGGTTCGGCTATTCGGACCACGACCTCATTCTCGACAGCCTCGAGCCGCTCGGCTCCGAAGCCGCCTGAGACCCACAGCCCAGCCCCGACAGCCAGCCCCCAAATAGAAGGAGCACCACCATGGCCCAGATCATCGAGACCATCGACGTCGACGTCCCCGTCCGCACCGCCTACAACCAGTGGACGCAGTTCGAGTCGTTCCCGCACTTCCTCGACGAGGTCGAGTCGATCACCCAGACCGATGACACCCACTCGCACTGGAAGGTCAACGTGGGCGGCGCCGAGCGCGAGTTCGACACCGTCATCACGGAGCAGCACCCTGACGAGCGCGTGGCCTGGACGAGCACGGGCGGCGACACCGAGCACGCCGGCGTCGTGACTTTCCACAAGCTCTCCGACACCGAGAGCCGCGTCACCGTGCAGATCGACTGGGAGCCCGAGGGACTGCTGGAGAAGGTCGGCTCCCTCGTGGGCGCCGGCACGCACGCCGTCAAGAAGGACCTCCAGAACTTCAAGGAGTTCATCGAGAAGCAGGGCTCCGAGACGGGCGCCTGGCGCGGCGACGTCGAGGCCTGATCCCCGTCGGCGCTCTCGCCTCTGATGGCACCCATCCGCTCGGCGGCCGGGTCCGAACCAGAGGCGAGAGCGCCGCGACCGCGGTGCAGGAAGGTCCACCGATGACTGAGATCACCGCCCACCATGGAATCCTCAAGGACACCCAGCTGCACGTCGACGACACCGGGGGCCCCGGCCGCCCGATCGTCCTGATCCACGGCTGGCCGCTCTCCGGCGAGAGCTGGTCGCATCAGGTACCTGCCTTCGAAGCGGCCGGGTACCGCGTGATCACGTATGACCGTCGTGGCTTCGGCCGGAGTGACAAACCACTCACCGGATACGGCTACGACACCCTCGCCGACGACCTCGAGGCCGTGCTCGCTGGCCTCGACCTCACCGACGTCACGCTCGTCGGCTTCTCGATGGGCGGCGGCGAGGTCGCCCGCTACGTCACGAAGCACGGCACCGGCCGCCTGCGCAGTGTGGTGTTCGCATCTGCGGTGCCGCCCTATCTGCTCCAGATCCCCGGCAACCCCGACGGCCCCCTGCCTGTGAGCGAGGCGGCGAAGATGACCGCGGGCCTCACCGCGAACCGGGAGGCCTTCTTCGACCAGTTCACGACCGACTTCTTCTCGGTCGACGGCGAGCTCGTCGTGAGTGAAGAGGAGCGCCTGGCCGCTCTCGCCCTCACGGAACAGGCCTCGAAGGTCGCGGCGCTCGAGGCGATGGCCTCGTTCGCGAACACCGACTTCCGGGACGACCTGCCGAACGTCACCGTGCCCGCTCTCATCATCCACGGCGATGGTGACGGCACCGTGCCGTTCGAGGGCTCCGGCAAGCGCACGCACGAGGCCCTCGAAGGCTCCGAGCTCCACGTCATCGCGGGCGGCCCCCACGGCATCAACGCGAGCCACCCCGACGAGTTCAACCGCGTGCTGCTCGACTTCTTCGCGAAGTAGCAGGCCGCTGGGCCCCTTCTACGCCCCTCCGGCCGAGATGACCAGCCCCCTGCGGGCCGGCGGCGGGTGGAGTGCACTGGTGGCATGGCCATCTCAGCACTCCACCCGCTCCCCCGCCGCCTCCTCCCCCGCCGCCTCCTCGCCCGCCGCGTCGTCGCCCTCGGGGCCGGCACCCTCCTGGCGGCCGGCGCCGTCCTCGGCCTCTCCGGATGCGGCGACGCCGACGCGCAGACCCCCTACCCCGAGCGCACCGAGTCGGGCACGCCCGTGGCGCCGGACGACGACATCACGCCGTCGCCGTTCCAGTCGGCCGAGCCCACTCCCGCGGAGTCCGACTTCCCGTCGCCCGTGCCCACTACCGAGGACAACTCGGACACTCTCGACGGCTGACCCCCGCTACGCGCGCGAGTGCAGGAGCGTGAACGACCCGTCGCGCACGATGAGGGTCGTCACCGGCCCCTCCACCCGCTGACCGTCGTCGCTCGACGCGGAGAGCTCCCACTCGGAGCCGGGCGCCCCGGGCACCGCGAACTCCACGCCGTTCTCGGCCGCGTTCAGCAGCAGAGCGAACGAGTCGGCACCCGGATGCGTGAACACGAACGCGATCGACCGCGCATCCGGGTTGTCCCAGTCCTCGTCGGCGAAGCCCTCGCCGTCGGCGCGCAGCACCAGCACGCTGTCCTGCGCCCCCTCCACGCCAGGACCCTGCCGGAACCAGACCGGCCGGAGCGCCCGGTGGGCCGCCCGCAGCTCGAGCAGCGTCTTCGTGAACGACAGCAGCGACTCGTCCACCGCCGACCAGTCGAACCACGAGACCTCGTCGTCCTGGCAGTAGGCGTTGTTGTTGCCGCCCTGGGTGCGCCCGAGCTCGTCGCCGCCGAGCAGCATCGGCACTCCCGCCGAGAGCAGCAGCGTCGCGAGCAGGTTGCGGCGCCTGCGGTCGCGCCGCTCGTTCACGGCGGGGTCGTCGGTGGGGCCCTCGACGCCGCCGTTCGACGACCTGTTGTCGCTCTCGCCGTCGTTGTTGTCCTCGCCGTTGGCCTCGTTGTGCTTCTCGTCGTACGAGGTCAGGTCGTGCAGGGTGAAGCCGTCGTGGGCCGTGATGAAGTTCACGCTCGACAGCGGCGAGCGCCGCGAGGCCTCGTAGACGTCGGGCGAGCCCAGGATGCGCTGGGAGACCGTGCCGAGCACCGCATCCGTGCCGTTCCAGAAGTCGCGCACGTCGTCGCGGAACTTTCCGTTCCACTCTGACCAGTCGGCCGGGAACCCGCCCACCTGGTAGCCCGCGGTGTCCCAGGGCTCGGCGATCATCTTCACCGGTGCGAGCACCGGATCCTGCTGGATGAGGGTGAGGAACGCGCTGTGCAGCTCGGCGTCGCCGCCCTGCCGGGTGAGGGTGGTGGCGAGGTCGAAGCGGAAGCCGTCGACGTGCATCTCGGTCACCCAGTAGCGCAGCGAGTCCATGATGAGTCCGAGCGCCGCCGGGTGCCCCACGTTGAGGCTGTTGCCGGTGCCGGTGGTGTCGAAGTAGTGCGCCTCGTCACCCTCCACGAGCCGGTAGTAGGCGGCGTTGTCGATGCCCTTGAACGAGAAGGTCGGCCCCAGGTCGTTGCCCTCGGCGGTGTGGTTGTAGACCACGTCGAGGATGACCTCGAGCCCGGCGGCGTGAAGCGCCTTCACCATCTGCTTGAACTCGGCCACCTGGCCGCCCGCGCCGGAGGCCCGCGCAGCGTCGCTCGCGTACTCCTCGTGCGGGGCGAAGAAGCCGATCGAGTTGTAGCCCCAGTAGTTGCGGAGGCCCTTCTCCTCGAGGTGGCTGTCCTGCACGAACTGGTGCACGGGCAGCAGCTCCACGGCGGTCACGCCGAGGTCGGTGAAGTGCTGCAGGGCGGCGGGATGGGCGAGGCCCGCGTAGGTGCCGCGGATCTCCTCGGGCACCTCCGGGTGCAGCTTCGTGAAGCCCTTCACGTGGGTCTCGTACACGACGGTCTCGGCGAAGGGCGTGCGCGGTGCGCGGTCGCCCTCCCAGTCGAACGAGCGGTCGGTGATCACGCAGCACGGCGTCACCGGAGCCGAGTCGGTCTCGTCGAATGCGGCCGGGTGGTTCAGGTCGTGGCCGAAGGGCGCCTGGTTGTCGGTCGCCCAGTCGTAGCCGCCCACGATCGCGGTGGCGTGCGGGTCGAGCAGGAGCTTGTTGACGTTGTGCCGGAGCCCCGCCTCGGGGTTCCACTCGCCCTCGACCCGGATGCCGTAGTGCGTGCCCACGCGGGCTGCGTCGACGAAGCCGTGGAAGACGTGCCCGGTGCGGTCCTCGAGCCGCGTCCGCGTCTCCGTCTCGCCGTCGAAGGTCGACACGAAGACGGCATCCGCAGTCTCGGAGTACAGGGCGTAGTTGTAGCGGTCCCCGATCAGGGAGAAACCGAGCGGATAGGGCAGCGAGCGGGGCGAGTCGGATTCAGGCACCCCCTCATCTAGGCATGATCGCCCGAAAATCACAGAGTGACGCCGAGGGGCTTGCCAGATCGCTCGAGAAGCACCTTCGCCGCGGCCACGGCGAGCCCGCGGTCGTGGCTGAGCGCGAACTCGTACACCCCCTCACCGTGTCGTGACGGGTCGAGCTCCCGCGCGGCGAGCACGGCGGCGAAGTCGGCGGTCACCACCACGATGTCCCACTCCGCCAGCAGCCGGTCGCCGTCCGGGATGGGCGCGAGCCTGATACCCTCCGGCAGCTCGACCGGGCCGTTCACGTGCGCCACCACGAGGGCGCACTCGCGCTGGAGGCGCTCGTAGCGGCGCCAGGTGGCGGGCGTGATGTTGGAGGCGTGCTGGAAGGTCGAGATCAGGACGGCCGAGTCGCCGCCCGCTCGCGCCCGCGCCTCGAGGAAGATGCTGAGCTGCACGAGCAGATCCCGGTCGGAGGGCTTCGAGCCGATCGCGCGGGCCACGATCTCGAACGGCGTCTCGCTGTCGGGTGCCTGCACCGCCTGACCCCTGTGCATCGGCATGCCCGGGAGCCCCGCGAGGGCACCGCCGTCCACCGGCATCCGTTCGGGTCGCCCGAAGAGCCAGCCCTGGCCGTGGGTCGCTCCGAGCGCCCGTGCCATCACGAGCTGGCGTTCGGTCTCGATGCCCTCCGCGATCACCGGGATGCGGCGCCGGGCGAGGTGCGTGTTGAGGGCGCTCATGATGCGCGCCACACCCGCGTCGGGCTGCCCCTGCAGGATGCCCAGGTCGAGCTTCACGACATCCGGGTCGATCAGGGGCAGCAGCGCGAGCGACGCCGGATCGGCGCCCAGGTCGTCGACGGCGATCGCGTGCCCCTGCGCCCGCACGCTGTCGATCATGGCGAGCAGGTCGCCCGGCGCGTCGAGGAGCGCCCGCTCGGTGAGCTCGATCACGATCGGCGCCCGCGGCCCACCGCTCTCGTCGGCGCCACCGGCGAGGGCTATCCCTGCCTGGAACGACTCGGGTTCGACGTTCACGAGCACGGCGAACGGGGCAGCCGATCCCACCCGCTCGATCGCGCGCCGGGTCGAGCGCCAGCAGGCCTCATCGAGCTCCACCGTGCGGCCGGCCGCCGCAGCGTGGTCGAAGAGCTGCACGACCGAGGAGAAGGCCGACCCGCGGGGCGGTCTCGTCAGCGCCTCGTACGCGACCACCTCGCGCGTGTCGAGCGACACGATCGGCTGGAACACCGTGTCGACGGTTCCGGGCGCTTCAGGCGACCGGGGCTTCGCGATCGCCTCGAAGTGGGCGTCTCGCACTTCCGAGAACGGAGTCATCGAGGTCAAGCCTCGCAGGAGTGGGCCGACCTCGCCACACGGGCGCGAAGAACTACGCGCGGAGGGGAGCCACGCGCTCGATCACGGCGGTGAGCCTGGCCTGGAGCTCCAGCAGCTCGTCGAGCTCCACCCCCAGAGCGGCGACCACCTGCGGCGGCACCTCCTCGGCACGCGAGCGCAGCCGCTCCCCTGCCTCGGTCAGCCGCAGGTCGAGCCGTCGCTCGTCGTCGGCGGCGCGCTCCCTGGTGACGAGTCCGGCGGCCTCGAGCCGCTTCACGAGCGGCGAGAGCGTGGCGGGCTCGAGCCGCAGCACGGTCGCGACGTCCGACAGCGAGCGCGGCGCCCTCTCCCACAGCGCCAGCATCACGAGGTACTGCGGATGCGTGAGCCCCAGCGGCTCGAGGATCGGCTTGTACGCCCCGATCACCGAGCGCGACGCCACGGCGAGCGCGAAGCACAGCTGCCGATCGAGCGCCAGGAGATCCACATCGTCCTTCATATGTTTAGTATACTAATTGTTATGGCACGAAAGAAGCGGATCGACCCGATGAATCCGTTCAGCGGCAGGTCCGGGTTCATCAACAACCTCAACCGCATCGTCTACAGCTTCACCGGTCCGGCCCAGGTGGGCATCGGCCGCGCGGAGGCGCCTTACGTCCCGCCCGCCGATCCGCGCTGCCCGCTCTGCGGGGCCCCGATGGCGGCGCACGAGATCGACCGCTCGGGCGAGCGCACCCAGCTGCACTGCCCCACCCCGTAGCCCCTGCGGCTTAAAGGTCGAAGCCGTCGTACTCCACGAACGATCCCGCCTCGGGAATCGGCATGCGCGGCGAGGCGGTGTCGCCCTCGTCGATCCGCACCGGCGTCCCGATCGTCACCAGCACGTCGGTCACGCCCTCGCGATGCTCGATGCGCACGAAGTCGCCGCCGTCCCGCACCGCTCGACGGATCTCCGCCCGTAACGACTCGAGCCCCGCATCCTGAACGACGAAGCGCTCGCCGTGCACGCGTACCACCGACATCAGCTCTCACCCGCCCTGGATCGTGGACCGATCGACACCGGCGGGGACCAGGCCGGCACGAGCGAGCCTACTCCGGCGCCTCAGATCCGGAACAGGAGCGCGACGGGCCGCACCCTGAGGCTCAACCAGGTCACGCCGAGCCCCACGAGCACCGCCGAGGCGAGGGCCGCGGCCACGAGCACGAGCGCCGGGAGTCCGGGCACCGCGGCATCGAGCAGGCGGATGCTCCAGAAGACCACGATCCAGTGGGTCACGTAGAAGACGATCGAGTTGCGGCCGATGTAGCGGATGATCCGCGCATCCGGAACCCGCTGCGCGAGGCCGAGGGCGAGCGCCAGCCCGCACGCCACGAGCGGGAACGCGAGCGGGTTGTACTGCGTGTCGCCGACGGTGATGGCGAACCACGCGCCGACGGCCGTGGGCACGGCGAGCAGCGCCATCACCCACCAGCGCCGCACGACGCCGAGCCACCGCTCCCGGTGCTGCCAGGCCCAGGTGCCGCAGAGGAAGGCCGCAATGAGGAAGAGCATGCGCCCCAGTCGGTACTCGTCGAACGGCACGAGCGCCGACCCGACCAGCGCGACGGCAGCCGGCCACAGCGGGTTGACCACGCGCGTCAGGAGCGCGACGACGTACCCGACGAAGAGCACCTGCAGGTACCACAGCAGCGTGGGGGGCAGCCAGAGCATGCCGAGCGCGGCCTCGGCCGTGAAGGCGCCGGTGGCGAGCAGGATGAGCAGCGTCCACACGACGTACGGCCACAGGATGCCGCGCACCTTGCCGGTCAGATACGGCCGCACGCCCTTGGCGAGCGAGTTCGGCACGAGCATGCCCGAGAGGAACATCAGCAGGGGGATGCGGTAGGGCGCGGCGGCGGTGTTGACGTCGTGCAGGAGCTGGGGCGCCTCGCGCCCCACGAGCAGCACGAGATCGGAGGAGTGTCCGAGGATCACGAGGAGGATGGCCGCGCCGCGCAGCACGTCCATCCACGACATCCTGGGCGAGCCGAGCACGCGCCGAGTCTAGCTGTGGAGCGGTCAGAGCCTGGCGAGCAGGAGCAGCCAGCTCTCGCCGGCGGCGAGCACCCCCGGCCCCTCGAGCGTGAATCGCGCCGGATGCTGCTTGGCGAGGAACGCCACCGTCTCCTTCGAGCCGCCCTTGCCCACCACCCAGCGGTCGCTGGCGACCGGGGAGAGCCAGTAGACCGTGCCCCGATGGGCATAGCTGATCGCGCTTCCGATGCTCTTGGGAAGCGTGGCCAGAGCGGTCAGTTCTGGGAGTTCGACCGTCGCGTCCTCGTCGATGTGCGACATTCAACCACCTGCGCCGCCCCGTGACCAGCACCACTGCACGACTCCTGGGCGATAATGAAGGGTGGGTTCACTCTTCTACGGCGGCGAGTACGAGATCGAGATCGACGACCGGGCACTCGCGCACCTCCAGATCGCCGTGCTCTCGAAGCTGCGGAGAGGCGAGGCCTGTTCGTTCACGTGGTCGCTGGGCAAGCAGGCCGGCAGCGGCCGGGAGAGCGTGTGGCTGCACGAAGGGGTGGCGCTGAGGTTCCGCTACGACTCCGCGCAGGCCATCTCGCTCAACCCCGAATGGATCGCAGCTCTCACCGCCACGGGGCACCGGGGTGACATCCAGCTCCTCGAGGAGCCCGTGCCCGCCGGGAGCGCCTGACCCGGCCCGACCCGCGGATCAGCCGACCGCTCAGCGCCCGAAGACGCCCTCGATGCGGGCGGCGACCTCGCGCGTCATGTTCGCCACCCGCCAGTGCTCGTCGACGCCGTCGGGAGCCGCGTACGCGGCCTGCCCCTCGAACGCCGCCGAGATCTCCTGCGCCACCCGCACCGCGATCGCGGGCGTGGCGGCGTCGCGGATGCGCGACTCGTCGTAGACGAGCGGGAGATCTCCGAGCGGCGTGCGGCGCACCCGGATCTGCTCGAGCACCATCACGGTCCCGGTGATGAAGATCTGGTCGGAGAGATTCATCGCCTGCAGCCAGCGGGCGGGATCCGTCGAGTGTCGTTCGTGGTTCATGGCGCTCCCGGCTCGACAGTACCGAGAATCGGATGGGACTCGTACTCCCATCCCGGGGGGTGCTAGTCGGCGAGGAACAGCAGCGGCTTGCCGTCGTAGTAGTCGAACGGGTTGTCCTCGCTGAAGCCGCCGTCGTACATCAGCCCGGCCGGAGCGCCACCACCGGCGGGAGCAGCGGCGATGTAGCACTGCACGAGGGTCTCGCCGGAATCGAACTCGGGCGTGAACGACTCGGTGCCGCACTCGTCCCAGCCGATCACGGTCACGTCCTGCACGCGCTGCCCCTCGGCGTCGACGGGCTTGAACGAGGTGTAGTCGGCGTTGAACTCGATCGGGTCGCCCGAGACCTTCTTCTGCTCGAGGTGGATGAAGGAGATCTCGAAGCCGTCGAGCTCGCCCTTGTCGAACTGCTCGTTGAGGAACGCGACCTGCTCGGTCGTGGCCGGCACGACGTCGACGAGCGAGGAGGCGATGAGGGCCGTCTGGCCGTCGGTGCCGGTGAACTCGGTCACGAGTGGCTCGCCGGGGCCGGCGGTCGTGCCGGGGGCGGCGACCTCGCCGCTGGCCGCGGAGGCGTCGGCGGGCTCCTCGGCCTCTTCGGTGGGGGTGGAGGTCGCCGACGGCTTGCTGGTCTCGGGGGCGGGCTCGGGTGCCGAGGGCTGCGGGAAGGCGCAGCCGGCGAGGGTCAGGAGGGTGATGGCGGGGAGCGCGACGAGGGCGCTGAGCTTCTGTGGTTTCACCCTGCATATGGTGGTCATCCACTACTCACAGCACCATGGGGAGTAGTACCCATGGTGCTTGACGACAAATGTTGTATAAGGTGTAACCCGGTCGGGGGAACTGGGTTCCGAAGTAGGAGACGCCAAAGCACGCCCCTGGCACACGCAAAGGAACTAGGGGTCTATGACGAACTCATGGAAGAAACGACTGGCATATCTCGCCGTCGGAACGGTCACGGTCGCCGGAATGACCGGCGCATTCGGAACGGCTGCCTTCGCAGCTCCGGACGACGATCGCACTGCTCCCACGTCGGGTGCTGCGTTCGACGCATACGCACAGGAGCTGCTCGCCTCCTCCGCTGACGTCGCAGCCGTGCTGCCCGGCGACAGCAAGCCCGTCGTCTACGTCGTCAAGGACTCGACCGACGAGGTTGTGAAGGCCCTCCAGGCCAGCGGCATCGTCGATGTCAAGACCGTCGACGCCCCCATC
This sequence comes from Herbiconiux sp., assembly GCF_023264895.1. Classification (GTDB taxonomy): domain Bacteria; phylum Actinomycetota; class Actinomycetes; order Actinomycetales; family Microbacteriaceae; genus Herbiconiux. The sequence continues at coordinate 45,433 of NZ_JAHFUY010000027.1, forward strand.
ACCGCCTACGCCGACACCGACATCGTCGGCGGCGCGGGCTACGGCGCACTCACGCAGCCCGTCGACAACACCGTCGGCCTCTGCTCCGTCGGCTTCTCCGGCTGGTCGACCGCCGGCGAGCCCGCCATCATCTCCGCCGGTCACTGCACCGACAACAGCGCCCGCACGCTCGCGGAGCTGACGCTGCCGACCGGTGACCCTGCTGGTGGCGGAGCGTCCGACAACACGGACATCGAGCCCACCTACGCCGTGGGCGACCTCGCCTTCTCGCAGTTCGGCGGCGCCAATGACGCCCCCGGCAGCGACGGCAGCACCACGAGCGTCGACATCTCCGTCTTCAACGTGCAGAACGCCGACCTGAACACCCTCGCCGAGGTCACCGACTGGACCACGTCCGGCACCGAGGACCTCTCCGCCTCGACCATCCCGGTCCGCTCGGTCGGAACCGCTGTCGAGGGCCCTGTCGCCAAGAGCGGCCGCACCACGGGCTTCACCGAGGGAACGGTCATCGAGACCAAGGGCTGGGCCAACGTGTCCGACCACTGGGTGTACGGCTTCATGGCCGAGCTCGACTCCATCCAGGGTGACTCCGGCGGAGCGATGATCCAGGGCAACACCGCCGTGGGCGTGCTCTCCGGCGGAACGACCTCGGGTGGCATCAACTACACCTTCGGTGCCGACCTGCAGGCCGGCCTCGCGCTCGCCGGCGGCTACACCGTCGCCCTGTACCTCGACGCTCCCGTGGTGACCTCGGTCACCGACGGCGGACAGGTCTACTCCGGCTCGACCATCTCCGGAACCGGCCCTGCCGGTGCGACCCTCGAGGTCAGCCAGTCCTTCGGCAACGCGGGCGACTCGTTCGAGGTGGCCATCGACGGCAACGGCAACTGGAGCTTCCCGGCTGCCAACCGTCTCGGTGAGGTCAACTACACCCTCACGGCCACCCGTGGCTTCGACAGCTCCGACACCACGTCGTTCGCTGTCGACGTCGTGCTCGGCGCCCCCGCCATCACGTCGCCCTTCGACGGCCAGCTCGTCGAGACCGACATCCCCGTGATCTCGGGCACCGGCTACCCCGGCGCCACGGTCACCCTCACGGGTGACGTCACGGGCGAGGCCGTCGTCGCCGACTCCGGTCTCTGGAGCATCGAGACCGGTGGCCTCACCTACGGCCGCTACTCCGTCTCGGCCACCCAGGTCGTCGAGGGCCAGCCGGCATCGCCGGCAGCCGTCTCCACCTTCCAGGTGGTCCCGGTCGCCCCGATCATCACCTCGCCGGTCAGCGGCACCACCTACGAGCCGGGCGCAGCCCCGACGCAGCTCACCGGTACCGGCATCGCCGGCGCCACGGTGGTCGCCTACGTCAACGGCAGCTCCGCGGGCTCCGCGGTCGTCGCCGAGAACGGCACCTGGGCGATCCCCTTCGCCGCCGCTCTCGCTCAGGGCACGTACGAGATCAGCGCCGCTCAGGTCATCAACGGTGTCGGTGGAACGGTCGCGACCGTGAACATCGCCGTCGCCGGTACCGGCGGATCCACCCCGACCGGCAACGGCCCGGGCCTCGCCAACACCGGTAACCCGGCCATGCCGCTCGTCGGCGGAGGCGCGCTCGCGCTCCTGCTCGCCGCCGGTGGTGTGCTGCTGATGGTCCGTCGCAACCAGACGACCGCAGCAGACCGCCGCAGCTGAATCCAGCGGTGAACGCCTGAGGGCGGGTGCGACTCCGGTCGCACCCGCCCTTTCGCGTTCCCCCGTTCGGGGTACGCTTGGCCTGTGCACGAAGAGACACCCCTCGACGACGCGGGCAGGAAGCCCCTCACGTCATCGCGCCCGCAGACGGGCGCTGGCGACGCGTTCCTGATCGATGTCGACGCGATCCCCACGGGCCGCTTCGCGGAGCCGCAGACGGGCCGTCAGCACCCCAAGGGCCGGTTCTACCGCCCCGAGCTATACAGCACGACCGAGAAGATCGGTTCGAGCCTCGCGCTCAAGGTCGGCCTCGTGTGCGCCCTCACCATCGCGGCGAGCGCCCTGATCGTGGTCGCGGTCTCCTCGGGCGCCATCCTGTGGCTCCCACGAGCCACGTCGTCCGGCCGGGCTCCTGGGCTCAGGGGTTCGCGAGCGCGGCGATCCGCAGCACGCGAGCGACCTCCTCGGCCGCCGGCACGAGCTGGTCGGCCGACCGCTCGTAGGTCGCGTCGCTGCGCCGGTACGGGTCGATGACGTCGTCGTCCTCCGTGGTGGCGGGCGGACCGATCTGGCCCTTCCTCGAGGCCACGAACGCCACGACCTCGGCGAGCCCTGCCCGCACGTTCCCGCCGCGCTCGGCGACGGCCGCGACCTCGGCATCGGGGACGCCGGCGGAGAGCCGGGCGAACTCCCTCAGGGTGAAGGTCACGCCGACCTTCCGGGGCACGAGCTCCACGATCTCGCGACGGTGACTGCGCGCCATCGCGAACACCAGGTCGCTCGCACCCACGATCTGCTCGGTGAGGTAGCGGGCCCGGTGCGCCTCGGGCGCTCCGCCGAAGCGGGTGGAGAGAGCGGATGCCTGTGGCGTCATGGCGTCGCCCTCGCCCGCGTAGGTGCCCGCGCTCGCGAACTCCAGGGCGTTCACGTCGGCGAGCCGGGCCCGGAGGATCTGCTCGGCCAGCGGGGATCGGCAGATGTTGCCCGTGCAGACGGTCAGAACGGAGAATTCGGCCACGGGTTCACGCTATCGCGTCCGCCGAGTTGGTGCGCCGCCGCGCCGTCGAATATGTTGTGACTGAAGACTTTTTATCCCTCCCCTCAGCTGTCCGCAAAGACGCCCCGACACACCGGCCGCCACGGCCCAGGAGAAGACCATGACGCTCGTCGCCGGAATCGACTCGTCCACCCAGAGCTGCAAGCTCGTCGTCCGCGACCTCGAGAGCGGTGAGCTCGTGCGCCAGGGGCGTGCCCGCCACCCCGAGGGCACCGAGGTCGATCCCGAGGCCTGGTGGGCTGCTCTCCTCGAGGCCGTCGCCGGTGCGGGCGGTCTCGACGACGTGGCGGCGATCTCGATCGCGGGCCAGCAGCACGGCATGGTGGTGCTCGACGAGGCGGGCGAGGTCATCCGGCCCGCGCTGCTCTGGAACGACACGCGCTCCGCCGCGGCCGCCCGCGACCTGATCGAGGAGTTCGGCGCCGCCGAGCTCGCGGCCCGCACGGGCTCGGTGCCCGTGGCCTCCTTCACCGCCACCAAGCTCCGCTGGCTCCGCGACGCCGAGCCCGAGGCGGCGGCCAGGGTCGCCGCCGTGGCGCTGCCGCACGACTGGCTCACCTGGCGCCTGCGCGGCTTCGGCCCCGCCGGCCGCAGCCCGCTCGGCCCCGTGCTGGGCGAGCTCGTGACCGACCGCTCCGACGCGAGCGGCACCTCCTACTGGACCCCGGGGGCCGACGAGTACGACCGGGGCCTGCTCATCGCCGCCCTCGGCCACGACGCCGTGCTCCCGCGCGTGCTCGGGCCGGCGGAGAGCGCCGGGAGCACCGTCGCGTTCGAGTCCGCCGGCGTGACGATCCCGGCCGGGATCGTGGTCGGCCCCGGTGCGGGCGACAACGCGGGTGCCGCCCTCGGCCTCGGCGCCACCGAGGGCGACGTGGTCGTCTCGATCGGCACGAGCGGCACCGTGTTCGCCGTGACCGGCAGCCCGTCGGCCGACGAGTCCGGAACCGTCGCCGGCTTCGCCGACGCCTCCGGCGCCTACCTCCCCCTCGTGGCCACCCTCAACGCCGCGCGCATCCTGGACTCCGTCGCCGCCCTCCTCGGCGTCGACCACACCGCGCTCGGCGAGCTCGCGCTCGAGGCGGAGCCCGGCTCCCGTGGGCTCGTGCTGCAGCCCTACTTCGAGGGCGAGCGCACCCCCAACCTGCCGGATGCCACCGCCACCCTCTTCGGCATGACCCTCGCGTCGACCACGCGCCCCACCCTCGCCCGAGCGGCCATCGAGGGGCTGCTCTGCGGGCTCGCCGACGGCCTCGACGCCGTGCGCCGGGTCGGTGTCGAGCCCCGTCGCATCCTGCTGATCGGTGGAGCCGCCCTGAACCCCGCCGTGCAGACCATCGCCGCCCAGGTGTTCGACGCCCCGGTGGCCGTGCCGCTGCCGGGTGAGTACGTCGCCGACGGCGCCGCCACCCAGGCCGCCTGGGCCCTCACCGGCACCCGTCCGGTCTGGCCGCTCGCCCTCTCGGCCGAGCCGGCACCCGATCACCGCCCCGTCATCCGGGAGCAGTACGCGGCCGCGGCCCGCTCCTAGGCGCCCGGCTCGTCGCGCCCCGCCTCCCTGGCCCGCTCCATCTCACGGAGGCGGGCCACGGTGGCGTCGGCGTCGTAGTCCGGATCCGGCTCGACGAATCCGTGCAGCACGGCCACGAGCGCGATCGCAGGGAGCTTCCATCCCGGCTCGTCGCTGCCGAGGGTGACGCTCGCGGGGCCGCGGAAGTCGGCGTCGACGAGATCGGGGTTGCCGAGGTGCCGGAGGCCGAGACCCTCCACGAGCGAGGAGATCACCACGGCGTACGGGCGGTAGTCGCCTCCCCACTGCTCGCGCAGCCGGTAGCCGAGGATGTTCGAGATCCAGGCGTGGAACTCCGCCATGCGCTCGATGAACTCTCCGCTGCCGTTCCGCAGCGCGCGCTCGATCTCGTCGCGGGCCGACGACTCCATGTGGCTGAGCAGTGTGGCCGAGAGGCCCACGTAGGACTGCCAGGCCACGGAGGCGATCACGGCGCGGAAGTTGTGCTCGAGGGCGACCCGGACGACCTCGTACAGCACCCGCTCGCGCCCCGCCGGATCCTGCAGCTGGTCGAGGTTGTCGAGGAGGATGCGCTCACAGATCTCGAACGTCTCGTCGTCGGCGAGCTTGGTCGAGGTGTCGGTGGCGATCTCGATCAGGAGGTCGGCGATGAACGACTCCTTCGAGTCCCAGAGCCGGTAGGTCGAACTGCGGGGCACCCCGGCCTCACGGATGAGGTCGTCCATCACGATGTGCTCGAAGCCGATCGTGAGGCCGATCCCCTCCACCCGCTCCAGCGCGACGTCGAGCACGCGGCGACGCACCTCGGCGGCCCGGATCCGCGAGCGTCGCTGATGGTCGTTCCCGGTCGGAGCCTCCTCGACCATTCCCCGCACCCCCAGCCTCGTCGTGCCCTGTCATCGCTCACGACAGGTGTTGTCAAACCTAGCGAACGAGAACCCGCCAAGCGTTCCTAGCGGATCGGAGGCATCCGAGTCAACCCGTTTCTCGTACGTCAACTACTAGTTAGGCTATCTAGCATTACGTCACGCGTGAAGGAAGGCGAGCAACTATGAGCACGATGCAACTCATCTCGAACGGACAGAACTACAGCGTCGAGCGACAGGCCGCCGGACTCTACCGCGTGCTGTCGGGTGATCGGTTCCTGGGCTTCGTCGAGCGGGCGGGCAGCGTCTACGTCGCCCTCTCCGGTTCGCGCTACGACCGCGCCGTCGAGGCCGGCCAGGCCCTCTCGCTCGCGGCGGCCGTGGCGCTGCTGCGCAGCGCTCAGCCCGAGCGCCCGGTGCGTTCGCTCACTCGAGCGCTGCGTTCGGTGGCCTGAACCTCGACATCGATTCGAGATCGATACCCGCGAACCTAGTCGTTCTAGTTACAAGTGGGTCTACGCTTAACGGATGACCACCGAACGACCCGATTCGGCGCCGCACTACTGGTACGGCTCCGACTCCGAAGCCGCCCGCCAGAGGGGCGTCGCCGTTCTCGAGGCCATGCGCACCTTCCGATCGGCGGAGACGGCCATGCGCCGTCGCTCCGAGGTGTCGATGGGGATGGGAGAGAACGACCTGGCCGCGATGCGGTACCTGCTCCGTGCCCACGAGCAGGGCAAGGCCGTGGGGCCCAAGGAGCTGGCGCAGTACCTCGGCATCACGAGCGCCTCCATCACCGTCCTCCTCGACCGACTCGAGAAGCAGGGCCACCTGCACCGCGAGCCCAGCCCCTTCGATCGCCGTGCCCTCATCGTGGTGCCGACCGTTCCGACCGACGAGGTCAAGGCCGCTACGCTCGGCGACGTCCGACGTGAGCTGCTCGAGGTCGTCGAGCGGCTGACGCCCGAGGAGGCGTCCGTCGTGATCGGCTTCCTGGCCGAGCTCCGCGACGCGGTCGACCAGATCGACTCGCACATCGCCGAGCCCGATGACCGCCGCTGAGCAGGTGACCTCGCCGCACGCCGCCGAGGTCCTGCGCGAGCTCCGGGCCTACCGTGCTGCCGAGGAGGCCATGCGCCGGCGCACCCGCGATTCGATGAAGATGGGCGAGAACGACCTGGCCGCCCTGCGCTTCCTCCTCCGCGCCCAGGGTCAGGGCCGCGTGGTGACACCGGGAATGCTCTCCGACCACCTCGGCATGAAGTCGGCCTCGGTCACCGTCATGCTCGACCGGCTCACGAAGTCCGGGCACCTCACCCGCGGGGCGCACCCGACCGACCGGCGCAGCATCGCGGTGAGCGCGACGCCCGGCTCCGACGACGAGGTGCGCGCGACGCTCGGCGAGATGCACCGCCGGATGATGGGCGTCGCCTCCCACCTCGACCAGCGCGGAGCCGAGATCGTGCGCCGGTTCCTGCTCGATCTGGCGACGGCCGCCGACGAGGTCGCGACCGCCTGACGGGCGCCCCTGTCGGCTCAGGCCAGCCGGTCGATGTCGAACTGCACCAGCAGCTCCTCCCCCACGACCTGCTCCGATGCCGAGCGGAACATCAGTCTCGTCATGCGCAGGAACGGCGTCACATCGGCGCGCAGTGCCCGCACGTCGTCGCTCGCGCAGCGGACGGATCCGAAGCGGTCTGACTCCCCCTCGAGCAGCTCGAGGATGACGGAGCCGGGGCGGGTGTGGGGCGAGTCCTGCAGGGCGACCAGGAGGGTGCGGAGCGTGGCCCGGTCGTCCTCGTGCATGCGCAGTGACAGACCGCTCTCATCGACCAGCAGATCGACGTGGTCGCCGAGCGAGTCGAGCATCCGCGACGCCGAGATCGCGGCGCTCAGCGTCTGCGCGAGCTCCGCCGCCCGGGCGGAGTCCTCCGCGGTGAGGCGGCCGGCCGAGCGCACCCGCGCCAGGAACGGCACGACGTCGCTCCGGAGCGAGCCGATCTCGCCCACCACGTCGTCGTCGACGAACCGGCGCCGCAGCTCGTCGATCTGGGCGTCGCGGTCGTCGGCCTGCTGCAGGCGCTCCGCGTAGATGCCGTGGAGCAGCTGCCTGGCGTAGGCGACGGAGGCGAGCCCCATCGCCAGGGCGGGCGCCACGGCCACCAGCACCGTGACGGGCAGCGGGATGCCGTCGCCGAGACTCGCGAAGCCGTGCAGCACGGCCAGCAGACCTGTGCCGGCGCCCGCCACGGCGGTGTACCCCCGGAGCTCGTTGTAGGTGCGGAACGGCGCCGCCGCCACGAGCACGAGGCCGACGGTCAGGAGGCCCCAGTCGTCGCGCACCACGATGTTCGAGCCCAGGCAGCTGAGCGAGTTGAGCACGGTGGCCACCGCGACGAGCGCGAACGCGATCGAGAACCTGTCGCTCGTGACCCCGTGATCGAAACGGAAGGCGCTCCGGAGGAACCACGCATAGCCGGCCACGAGCGAGGAGAGGGCGGCCACGGCGAGCGGCCACGACGAGACCTGGTCGGCCGTCGTGATCGTGAGCCCCACCGCGCAGAGGAGCGACACCGCGGCCACCACCACGAGGAAGCCCCTCGCGCTGATCGCGCCGAGCGGATCGAGTTCGAGCGCCGTGCTCCCTCGCGGGGGCCGCACCGAGCGCGGGTTCACGCGGCGACCGGCACGGTCATGAAGACGGCGGTCCCCGCCCCCGGTCGCGACCAGATCTGCACCGAGCCGCCGATCTCCGCGAGGCTGTCGACGACCACCATGCGGAGACCGACCGTGTGGTCACCGGTCTCGTTCACGTCGAACCCCGATCCGGAGTCGGAGACCATCACGCTGACCTCCGGCGGGCTCGACATCACCGCGATCTCGGCCTCGCGCACGCCGGAGTGCTGGAGCACGTTCAGGAGGCATTCCGAGATGGCGCGTTCGAGGCTCCTGGTCACGGCGGAGCCGAGCTCGTTCAGGGCCTCGACGTCGCCGGTGACGACGAGTTCGAGCCCCTGCTGCTCGGCATCGCGGACGACTCCTACGAGCGCCGGGACCTTCGCGAGCGCCCGGCTGACGGAGCCGCCGAGCCCGGGGGCGTCGAGCACCAGCGAGACGTCCGCGAGGTTCGCGAGGTCGCGGTCGAGGGCCTGCCGCGTGGCGTCGTCGAGCTCACCGGGCGGCAGGGCGGCGAGAGCCCGCAGGTCGGCGAGCACGGTGTCGTGCAGCCAGCTCGTGGCTCGGGCGTTGAAGCGCGCCACCGCGACGTCGCGCTCCTCGGCGAGCGCGGCGCCGGACATGAGGGCGGTGCCGCGGGCTGCGTCGCGCCGGCCGATCCACAGCGCCGAGACGGAGAGGCAGAGCGCGAGGTACGAGGCCACCACCGGGATGTCGACGGCGAGCGCCATGCCCGCCTGCCAGGCCGCGAGCTGCACGCCACCCGCGCCGAGCACGAAGGCGAGGGTGCCGAGGGTGAGCGAGCGCGCGAGTGAGCGGGCCGCGATCCCCACCACGAGCACCGCGAACTCCGGCATCGACAGCAGCACGTAGTCGCTCGAGGGAGCGCCTCCCCCCTCGCTCACCGAGACCGAGGCGCTGATGAAGGCGAAGACGTAGAGCCCGGCGCACGCGGCCACCGTGAAGACGATCGCGCGCGCGAAGCCCGTCGTGCGCAGGGCGGCGATCACGCCGAATCCGGTGACGGCGAGTCCGGCGAGCCCGATGGCGATCTCGAAGCGGCCCGTGACGGGGATGAAGAGCGCGGCGATCACGAAGGTCGCGCTGAGGAAGACAGCGGCGAGCCAGGTCCCGCCCCGGGAGAGGGCGCTGCTCGTGGCGACACCGTCGACGTCGGTCGCGATCTGCAGCGTCACGGCCGGCTCACCTGCCCCGGCGTCATGCCAGGTATCCGTCCTCGGCGGCCCGGAGCATGAGGTCGTGCTTGGAGTCGGCCTGCCTGCCCTCCGCCGCGTACTGCTGACGCACGCGGTCGAGCGCGTTCTTGACGGCCTGGATGTTCGTGCCGAGGATCATCGCCACCTCCACCGGGCTGTGGCCCGAGGCGTACAGCCGCAGCGTCTCCTCCTCGTCCTCGGTGAAGCGGATGCTCGTGGAGACCACGCGGGGCCGCGACACCTCGTCCCAGGCGGCGGCTCCGGAGCTGCGGAGGCCGAGCACGTTCCTCACGGTCTCGACGAGCTCCTCGGCCGGGCGGGCTTTGGAGACGAACGCCGCGGCGCCCGCGTCGAGCACGCGCCTGATCGTCTCGGGGTCGTCGAGTGCGCTCATCACCACGACCGCCGTGCCCACCGAGCGGCAGATCCGCACGCGCGCCTCGACCGAGATCGGCTCCTTGAGCTGCAGGTCCATGAGCACCACGTCCGGAGGGAACGCCGCGTGCCTGACCATCTCGGACCAGGACGAGGAGCGGATGACGACGTCGAGGGCGGGAGCGTGGGCGTCGATCCAGGTGCCTAGGCCGTCGAGCATGAGCTCGTGGTCGTCGACGATGCCCACGGTGTGCACGCCTGCGGACGGCGTGCTCGCACCGCGCCCGTTCACGCCCGACCTGAATTCACCCTGACACCCCTCCTGGCATGATATCCGCCGCTCTCGGACGGGTCCAATCCGCGGCACCGGCTGGCTGTACTCTCGACACATGGGGTCGGGGAGTGACTACACGGAGGCGGAACGCCGGTCGCGCTTCGACCGCGCGGTCTTCCAGTCCCAGCTGCTGCTGGCGGCCGCTCTGCTCGTGCTCGTCTGCGCCGCCTACATCTTCCAGCCCGACTCCGTGCTCGACTTCCGCTTCTTCGGCGGAGTCGCGCTCGTGTTCATCCTCACGGGCACCTCGGCGCTCGTGCCGTGGTCGCGATTCGACCGGCGGTGGGCGGCGCTCCTGCCCGTCCTCGACATCCTGGCGATCATCTCGATCCGGGAGGGCAACCCCAACCTCGGTGTCGGGCTCCTCCTCACGTTCCCTGTCATCTGGCTCTCGAGCTACTACGCGCTGCCCGGGGCGGTCACGAGCGTGCTCGGCTCGTCGGGTCTGCTCTGGCTGAGTGCCGCCGTCAGCGGCGCGCCGCTCACCGTCGGGAGCCTGCCCGGGCTGCTCGTGCTGCCGATCACCCTCGCGTTCGTCGCCACCGCGACCCTCGCCACCTCCAGCCGCACGGCGGCCCAGCGGGGACTCCTCCGCCAGCAGGCCGACCTCCTCGAGGTGGCGCTGCGCCGGGCGAGGCGGCAGGAGCAGACGCTCGACGAGGTGCTGAATGCCGTCACGTTCGGCGTCGTCGCGTTCGATCGCGACGGGCGACTCTCCATCCTCAACCGCTCGCACCGCACCGTGCAGAGCCAGTTCGGTCAGCCGGAGATCGCCGCCGAGCACGCGGTGCTCTACACGGCCGACCGCACGACCGTCTACGACGAGCAGGATCGCCCCTTCCACCGGGCAGTGCAGGGCGAGCGCTTCGACGACGTGATCGTGTGGCTCGGAGAGCCGGGCGAGCACCGCATCGCCCTGTCCGTGAGCTCGCGCCCGCTGACCGCCCCCACCGGGGAGCTCGACGGCGGGGTGCTCGTCTCGCGCGACGTCACGGCCGAGATCAACGCGATCCGCGCGAGGGACGACCTCGTGGCGTCGGTCTCGCACGAGCTGCGCACGCCGCTGACCTCCATCCTCGGCTACCTCGAGCTCGCTCTCGACGACGAGACGCTCGACACCTCGACCCGCTCCATGCTCGAGGTCGCGTCCTCCAACGCGGATCGCCTGCTCGCGCTCGTGGCCGACCTCCTCACGGCCGCGAGCGAGAAGGACCAGCAGATCGTCATGTCGTTCAGCGCGTGCGACCTCTCCGAGATCGTCGCCGAGGCGATCGAGGCGCAGCGGATCGCGGCGGGCGAGCGCGACATCGTGATCGAGAACACGGCGAAGGGGCCTGTGCTGCTCGAGGCCGACGGCTTCCGGCTCCGCCAGGTGGTCGACAACCTGCTCTCGAACGCCATCAAGTACAACCGGGAGGGCGGCCGTGTCGAGGTCGGCGTGACGGCCTCGGGCGACCACGCCGATCTGGTGGTGGCCGACACGGGCATCGGGCTCAGCGAGCTCGAGCAGCAGAAGCTCTTCGACCGCTACTTCCGCGCCGAGGGGGTGCGGCAGTCCACGATCCACGGCTCCGGGCTCGGTCTCACGATCAGCCGCGACATCGTGCGGCGGCACGGCGGGGAGCTGACGGTGCGGAGCGCTCCGGGGGTCGGCACGACCTTCACCGCATCCATCCCGCGCTCGCGCTAAACTCCCAGTCGACGCACACATCCGTTTCAAGTGGGGAGCACGGCCGATGACGCTCGACATCCCGTCGCTCCTGCTCATCTCGGGCCTCATCATCATCCTCTGCGGCGTCTCGTTCATCCTCAACACGGCCATGCGCCGCAACGACGCCTCGGGCCGGCTCTGGAGCATCTCCTTCATCGCCGGGATGCTCACGGCCCTGTCGTTCTCGGTCTGGGGAATGTCGCCGAACCTGTGGTGGATCCTCGCGATCGGCAACACCGCCTACGTCATGTCGGTGGGCGCCATCTGGTCGGGCTCGCGGGTGTTCAACGGCCGCTCCTCCTACATCTGGATCCCCCTGGCCGCCGCCGGCGTGATCCTCGTGCTGACCTGCCTCGAGGGCCCCGACGCGGGGGTCTGGACCGGCTCCACGCCCCTGTTCATCGGCATCGCGGTCTTCGCGGGGCTCGGGGGTGCCGAGACGATGCGGTCGCGCATGCGGCGCAACCTCAACGCGCGCATCCTGAGCTTCAGCCTCTGGTTCGTCTGCGCCTTCTACGTGCTGCGCGCATCGATCTTCGTGACCATGGGGCCCGAGAGCGTCATCTTCCAGACCTACTTCAGCACCCAGGTCACGACGATCATCACCATCCTGCTGGTGCTGCTCGGCACCATCTCGATGTCGATCCTGCAGGCCGAGCGATCCGGCGCCCGGGCCCTCGGCGACGTCACAGTGGGCGTGCACTCGGTCGTGGGCGTGCTGTCAGCGGCGTCGTTCATGCAGCAGTGGGCCGACTGGGTCGAGCGCGCGTCGTTCCACGGCGACCTCCTCGCCATGATCGCCATGGACGTCGACAACCTGCCGCAGATGAACACCGCCTTCGGCCGCACCTTCGGTGACACGGCCATCCGCTCGGTGGCGCAGATCGTGCGTCACCACGCGCCCACCTGCGGACTGCTCGGCCACACCGGCGCGGGCCGCTTCGTGATCGTCAGCGTGGTCTCGACGGCCGACGAGGCCGAGCAGCTCGCCATCCGGCTGCAGACCGCTCTCGTCGACGAGCCGATCGATCCCGAGCAGTCGCTCCGCGCCACCGCGAGCTTCGGCGTGGTCGACACCGAGTCGTTCGGCTACAGCCTCCCCGCTCTCCGCCGCGCCCTCGACATCGCCACCCAGGCCGCCCGCGACGAGGGCGGCAACCGCATCGTGGTAGGCCGCCCCCAAACCGCCTGACCAGACGCGGACCCGTACGGCAAACCGCCTGCGGTCGCTACCGGGGACCGAGCCCGAAGCCGTCTGGGCCTTCTCGACGACCCAAGGTGACGGCGAGGCCGCGAAGCGACCTCACCGGAACATGTCCCCGGCGCCGCAGAGGCGGCGGCGCCGTATCTATTCAGCCTGGGCGATCGCGATCGTCAGCTGGTCGGTCGCCGTCTGCTTCGCGTAGTCGCCGGATCCGGGAGCCGTCTGCAGCAGGATCTCGTACGTGAACGAGACCGTGATCGACGTGGCCGCCGGATCGAGGGCGGGCAGGATGAAGGTCTGGCTGTAGGAGTAGGGGCTCTTGATGTAGTAGCCGGGCGGCACGGAGGCCTGGTCGGTGAGCGGCGCCGGGGCCGGCAGCGACCCGAGCGGGCCGTCGACACCCGGGGTGAGCGTGACGCGGGAGAGGTAGAAGCTCTGCCCGTCGTCGGTGCCGAGAGCGCCGGTGAGAGAGAAGGTCAGGGGCTTGTTGGCCTCCGCCGTCCACTGATCCATGCTGAGCGTGGAGTAGTAGTCGAGGGTGAGGGCGATGTCGCCTGCCTGCAGCGTGTGCCGGGCGGAGCCCGAGGCCAGCTCGTTCACCACCGGGGTGATGGTGGGGGCGGCGGTGGGCCGAGCGGTCGGCGAGGCGGTGGCCGAGGAGGTGTTGAATTGCGATTGATCCCAGGGTGCGGTGCCGCAGGCACTCAGCGCGATCGCGGTCGCGAGCGCCAGAGTGCCCGCCGCAGCGGCTCTGACGGCCTTGCGGCTGCCCGATCGGGTGATGGATGCCATCGAAAAAACCTTTCCCTGCAGACCTGATTCAATCTTAAGCTGATCCTGACGCGACCCTAGCGCATTGGCGGGGGAACCCTGGGGACCGTATTGGAGACTTGAGACATGTCAGAGACCAACCCGTACGTCACCGATCGAACCGATCTGGGCGACGAGCACGACGAGTTCCAGAACGACTTCATCGAGTCGGTCGAATCGCTCCCGTCGTACCGCCCCACGATCGGCTGCATCATCCCCGCCTACAACGAGGCGGAGTCGATCGGTGCCGTGCTCGAGTCGCTGCTGACCCAGACCCGGCTGCCCGACGTCATCCACGTGGTGGTGAACAACACCACCGACGACACCGTCAAGATCGCCGCGCAGTACGCAGGCCCCCACCTCAAGGAGGTCGACGGCGTCGAGCAGTTCACCGAGGTGTACGTGCACGACATCGGCAAGAACAAGGACAAGAAGGTCGGCGCCCTCAACTACGGCTACCAGCTGATCGAGGGCTGCGACTTCCTGCTCGGCGTCGACGGCGACACCACGGCGGCACCGGATGCGGTGGAGCGCCTCGCCGAGGAGATCACCTCCGACTCCCGCATCGGCGGCATCTCGGCGATCTTCTCCATCGACGACCGCCCCATCGAGGGCTTCATGGCCAAGTTCCTGATCACCGGGCAGCGCTTCCAGTTCGCCGCCTTCAACATGCAGAACATGCTGAAGGGCCGCAACATGGCGGTGCTCGGCGGGCAGTTCTCGATCTTCAGCACCAAGGCGCTGCGGCAGATCATGGTGGAGAACCACCAGAACACCCCGTGGGTGAAGGACTCCGAGGTGGAGGACTCGCTCCTCTCGCTCCAGATCAAGAGCGCCGGCTACCTCACCAAGATCTCCGCCCAGGCCCGCGCGGATGTGGGTGGGATGACCACCCTCCGAGGCCTCGACGCGC
>NZ_JAHFUY010000012.1 GCF_023264895.1 Herbiconiux sp.
TCGTGGCGCGCCTTCTCGAGGCCGCACCCGGCTCCGGACCGGCCGGGCCGCACGCCCTCCGCCACACCGCCGCCACCCACCTGCTCGACGGCGGCGCAGACCTCCGGGCAGTCCAGGAGCTGCTCGGCCACGCGAGCCTCGGCACGACGCAGATCTACACCCACGTCACCACCGAACGCCTCCGCGCCTCCTATCGCGCCGCCCACCCCCGCGCCTGACCGCCGCCCTCCACCTGCCGGCCGCTCCGCTGCGATGGCGCGGACTTCGCCAGCCCTCGCTGCCTCCGGGCCCTCTCCGGCGATGGTGCGCGTGAGAGGTGGCATTGTCCGCCCGCGCAGTCGCGTCACGCCGGGTTCGATCGTCCACAAACGATCGACGCTCCCCGTCGGCGAGGCACCCGGACGACCTCCGTGCGCTGGAGGCAGGAGCACCGCACGAGGGATGCCCGTCAGGAGCAGGCGCGGGTTCACGTAGCCGCCGTTCAGCCGCGCTCCCAGGTGCAGGCAGCGGTCAGCGCAGTGCCCTCCGGTGGCGACCACCGCCAGGGGCTGACCTCGCGCGACCAGGGTGCCGACGGCGACGAGCGACTGCGCGGGCTCGAACGTCGACCGCAGGCCGCCGGCGTGCTCGACCGAGACCACCGGGCGATCCACCACCGTGCCCGCGAAGGCGACGACACCGTCGGCCGGCGCGCGGATCTGCACCCCGGGACTGGCCTCCAGATCGAGCCCGCGGTGCCCGGCACCGTAGCGGGTCGCGGGCGCTCGGAATTCCGCGGAGACCTCGGGCTTCGGCTCGATCGGCCACAGCCATGTGCCTGCACCGGCATCCGCATCCGCTTCTGCACCCACACTCACACCCACACCCACACCGTCCGGCCCATCCCCGCTCCGAACCGGGAGTGAGGGAACGAGTGTCAGTGGTGCTGCCGCGCTGCCGACGGACCTGGCAGGAGATGGATCGGCGGCCCCGAAGAGGGGCATCGCCATCAGGAGGGCCACCACGCCGATGAGTACGTTCATGAGTCGAGGATGCGTGTCTCGGCAACGGCCGGCGCGAGCCGCGTCACATCGGTGCGCTTGCAGGCACGGTGCGGGTGGCTGTGGAGGACTCGACCGCGCTTGCGAAATCCGAACAGCCACTGGCGCTCGCCAGGCACCGACGTCGGCCCCCTCATCTCGTTCGAGCACCGCGACCGCGTGCACGGCTTCGTCACCCGGGCCGTCGCCGAGGGCGCCGAGGTGCTCGCGGGAGGCGCTCCCCTCGAACGCGACGGCGCCTACTACCCGCCCACCCTGGTCGTGGGCGCGCCCCAGCACTCCGAGATCGTCCAGGGCGAGGTCTTCGGCCCCGTGCTCGTCGCGCTGCCCTTCGACGACGAGGCGGATGCCATCCGGCTCGCCAACGACAGCGCCTACGGCCTCGCGTCGTCGGTCTGGACCAACGACGTCGCCCGCGCCATCCGGGTCAGCCACCAGCTCGACGTGGGCGTGACGTGGGTCAACGACCACCTGCCGATCGCCTCCGAGGCCCCGCACGGCGGGGTCAAGGGCTCCGGTTTCGGCAAGGACATGAGCATCGAGCCCCTGCTCGACTACTCGGTCACGCGACACCTCATGATCCGACACGCGGCCCCGCCGGAGACCACCGGCTACCGTCCCGCCTAGAGAAGTGCCAGGATCGAGCTGCGGGGTGCCACCGATCCGTCACCGACCGGCCCTGCTCTAGGGAGTACGACATGGCCGAGAAGAGCACCACCGCAGCAGACCACGCGATCACCGGGAAACTCCGGCGGAAGGTCGTCGCCCTCTCGATCGCCGCCGCGCTCGGCGGCTTCCTGTTCGGCTTCGACTCCTCCGTGATCAACGGCGCCGTCAAGGCCATCGACGAGGACTTCGCGCTCGGCGATCTGCCGCTCCTCTCCGGCTTCGTCGTGGCGTGCGCCCTGCTCGGCTGCGCGATCGGCGCCTACTTCGCGGGCCGCATCGCCGACCGGATCGGCCGCATCCCGGTCATGCTCATCGGCGCGGGCCTCTTCCTCATCTCCTCGATCGGCTCGGGGCTCGCGTTCGCCGTCTGGGACCTCATCATCTGGCGCGTGATCGGCGGTCTCGGCATCGGCATCGCGAGCGTCATCGCGCCGGCCTACATCGCCGAGATCGCGCCGAAGGCCGTGCGCGGGGCGCTCGCGAGCCTCCAGCAGCTCGCGATCACGCTCGGCATCTTCGCCGCCCTGCTCTCGGACACCCTGCTGCAGGGCGCCGCCGGGGGAGCGAACGAACCGCTCTGGTTCGGTCAGGACGCCTGGCGCTGGATGTTCATCGTCTGCGCCATCCCCGCCGTCGTCTACGGACTGCTCGCGTGGCGCCTGCCCGAGTCGCCCCGCTACCTCGTGGGCAAGGACCGCCGCGACGACGCGAGGAAGGTGCTCGCGAGCGTGACACCGGCCGCCGAGGTCGATCCGGCCCTGGAGGACATCGAGCGCTCCCTCCGTGAGGACAAGGAGAACGCCCGCACCGCGAGCCTCCGCGGCAGGCTCTTCGGCCTGCTCCCGGTGGTCTGGGTCGGCATCCTGCTGTCGATGTTCCAGCAGCTGGTCGGCATCAACGTGATCTTCTACTACTCCACGAGCCTCTGGAGCTCCGTGGGCTTCGACACCACCAACAGCGGCACGTCGTTCACCATCTCGGTCGTCACGAGCGTCATCAACGTGGCCGTCACCTTCGTGGCGATCTTCTTCGTCGACAAGATCGGCCGCCGGCCGCTGCTGCTCACCGGATCGGCCGGCATGGTCGTGTCGCTCGGCCTCATGGCCCTGGCCTTCTCGCAGGCGGTCGTCACCGACGGGGGCACGCCGCAGCTGCCGGGTGCCTGGGGCCCGCTCGCCCTCGTGGGGGCCAACCTCTTCGTGATCTTCTTCGGCGCCACCTGGGGGCCGATCGTCTGGGTGCTGCTCGGCGAGATCTTCCCCAACCGCATCCGCGGCAAGGCGCTCGGTGTGGCCGCCGCCGCCCAGTGGCTCACGAACTTCGCCATCACCGAGACGTTCCCGGCGCTGTCGAGCTTCTCGCTCGCCTTCACGTACGGTCTCTACACGTTCTTCGCGCTGCTGTCGTTCGTCTTCGTGTTCTTCGCCGTGCCCGAGACGAAGGGCCGCTCGCTCGAGAGCATGGACGACCTCAAGGTGGAGCGGGGCAAGAGCAAGGCGAACGCCGCGGCCGCCCGCCGCTGAATGCTATGATTCTCGGAGCACCCCGCATGTCGGGGTGACTACGCGTGCCCAATCGGCAGACAGCATCCCATCGGTCCCCTTCGCAAGAGCGGGTCGGATGCGTGCCGGGCACCAGGATTCGCGGCCACCGTCGCGAAGAAAACCGAGAATGGCGTGCGTCCGCGCGCGCCGAGAAGAGGAGAACGGCCATGGCCGTCGTCACCATCCGCCAGCTGCTCGACAGCGGCGTGCACTTCGGGCACCAGACCCGCCGTTGGAACCCGAAGATGAAGCGCTTCATCTTCACCGAGCGTTCCGGCATCTACATCATCGACCTGCAGCAGTCGCTCGGCTACATCGACAAGGCCTACGACTTCGTCAAGGAGACGGTCGCCCACGGCGGCACC
>NZ_JAHFUY010000103.1 GCF_023264895.1 Herbiconiux sp.
GGCTGCTGTCGCCGCCACGAGCTTCGCCGCGGCCGGCACCGTCACGGCCTCCGCCGTCACGACCGCCTCGTTCGCCACCGCGCGAGCCGCCACGGCCGCCGCGGTCACCCGAGCCGGAGCCCGAGCCGCCGGTGCCGGCCTCGGCCGAGCGGGTGCTCGCCTTGAGGCGGCCGCGGGTGCCCGCAGGGATGTCGAGGTCGGTGAAGAGGTGGGGCGAGGAGGAGTAGGTCTCGACCGGCTCCGGCTGGCCGAACTCGAGGGCGCGGTTGATGAGCGCCCACTTGTGCAGGTCGTCCCAGTCGACGAAGGTCACCGCGATGCCCGTCTTGCCGGCGCGGCCCGTGCGGCCGGCGCGGTGCAGGTAGGTCTTGTCGTCATCCGGGATGGTGTGGTTGATGACGTGGGTGACGTCGTCGACGTCGATGCCGCGCGCGGCGACGTCGGTGGCGATGAGGATGTCCTTCTTGCCCGCCTTGAAGGCGGCCATGGCGCGCTCGCGCTGCTCCTGGTTGAGGTCGCCGTGCACGGCGGCGGCGTTGAAGCCGCGGTCGTTGAGCTCCTCGACGAGCTTCGCGGCGGCGCGCTTGGTGCGCGTGAA
Source organism: Herbiconiux sp. (assembly GCF_023264895.1). Taxonomy (GTDB): domain Bacteria; phylum Actinomycetota; class Actinomycetes; order Actinomycetales; family Microbacteriaceae; genus Herbiconiux. Next base: position 599 of record NZ_JAHFUY010000103.1, read on the forward strand.
CACGACGGTCTTGCCGCGGCCCTCGGCCTGCAGGATGCGCGCGATCACCTCGTCCTTGTCCATGTTGTGGGCGCGGTAGATGAGGTGCTTGATGTTGGCCTGCGTCAGCCCCTCGTCGGGGTCGGTGGCGCGGATGTGGATGGGCCGGTTCATGAAGCGGCGGGCTAGGGCCACGATCGGGCCGGGCATGGTGGCCGAGAAGAGCATGGTGTGGCGGCCGGCGGGGGTCTGGGCGAAGAGCTTCTCGATGTCGGCGAGGAAGCCGAGGTCGAGCATCTTGTCGGCCTCGTCGAGCACCATCTCCTGCACGGCGCCGAGGTTCAGCAGGCGCTGGCCGGCGAGGTCGAGGAGACGCCCCGGGGTGCCGACCACGATCTGCGCGCCGGCCTTGATCTGCTCGATCTGGCCTTCGTAGGCCTTGCCACCGTAGATCGAGACGATCTTGGTGTTGCGGTTGCCCGCGGCGATCTCGAGGTCTTCGGTGACCTGCACGCAGAGCTCGCGGGTGGGGACGACGACGAGCGCCTTGACGCCGGGCTCGGGGTCGAGACCGAGGCGCTGGATGAGGGGGAGGCCGAAGCCGAAGGTCTTGCCGGTACCCGTCTTGGCCTGACCGATGATGTCCTGGCCGTCGAGGGCGAGCGGGATCGTCTGCTCCTGGATGGGGAACGGCTCGAGGATGCCCTTGGCGGCGAGGGCGTCGACCATGTCCTGGTCGATGTTGAGTTCACTGAAAGTCACTGTGGATACCTGTCGTAAGCGCGAGGCCGCCGTGGGAGAACGGTGCTGCGATGCAGCGGAGCGGATGACCGACGATGGCGTCGGGCGGCGGCGATTGCCCCGAGTTGCGTCAGGGCCCGGGTCGAGTTTAGTCGATGGAGGGGTTCCGGGGCCGCAGCGCGCCGTGCAGCGGCCTCTCGAGGCAGGTGCGCACCGTTAGGATGAACGTCGTGTTCGGATTCCTCCGCCGCCCGAAGGTGCGCATCGACATCCCGCGGCTGAAGCCCCGGGAAGACGTCACGAGCTACCCCAAGGTGAACCTCGCGGAGCTCACGCCGGAGGTGCTGCCCTACCTCGGGCAGGCGGCCTACGTGCAGCTGGCCATCTTCGAAGAGGTCTCGGATGCCATCGCCGCAGCGCCCACGGTGGCCGACAAGCAGGCCCTCGCGTCGGGTGCGAGCCAGGCGCTCGACAAGCACGAGCGGCTCGTGGCCGAGATCCGGCGCCGGGTCGACCAGCCTTCGGAGGTGATCGAGCCGTTCACCGCGGGGATCGACCGCTACCGTCTCGTCGTCAAGGGCGCCGACTGGTACGAGCAGCTCGCGAGCGTGTATCTGACCGCCGGGATCCTCGATGACTTCTTCACCCTGCTGGCCGCCGGTCTCCCCGGGGACATCGGGCCGCGGTGCGTGGCCATCCTGGATGCCGACACCGGGCGTCGGGCGATCACAGACATCCTCTCGGCGGCCATCGCGCACGATGAGGTGCTCGGGCCGCGGCTCGCGATGTGGGGGCGGCGGGTCGTGGGCGACACGTTGCTCGTCTGCCGTTCCGCGATCCACCTCACCGGCAACGCCGTCTCGGACGAGCAGCGGATCGAGCCGGTCTTCACCGAGATGATCGCCTCGCACACCCGCCGCATGGACGGCCTCGGCCTCACCGCCTAGCGCACACCGGCCAGCGCACACTGCCTAGCGCTGACGCACCCTCGCGCGAGCCCCAGGCACCCTCGCACGCGATCGCCACGCACTCGAGCCGTCACTTTCCACGCGAAATGGCGCTTCTTGGCGTGGAAAGTGACGGCTCGACTGGGGTGTGGTGCTGGGGTGTGGTGGTGGTCAGCGGGAGGTGGCGGCGGCGGCGGGGGCCAGGGGGGCCTTGCCCGAGAGGAGGGCCTGGAGGCGAGCCTCGTCGTGCTCCTTGCGGCGGCGGCCGATGAGGATGTCGGCGACCACGACGGCCGCGGCGGTGACCACGAGGCTGATGACCCAGATCCACCCGCCGTCCCACGGCATGCCGGCCCAGGTGAGCGCGACCCAGACGACGGCGGCGACCGCACCGCCGAGGGCGGGGATCAGCACGACGCCGTGGCGATCGCGGTCGGGCAGGAGGTAGCGCGCCCCGAGGCCGAGGATGACGCCGCCGAGGGTGATGAACAGCAGTTCCATGGCTCGGAGGCTAGCCGACGAAGCCGACTCGGCGCGACTCTTCGCTGCCGATCTCGACGTAGGTGAGCGCGGCCGTCGGCACGACGTAGACCTTGCCCCTGTTGTCGGTCAGCGACACGTGGGTGCCACTGGAGGCGAGGGCGTCGGCCACGATCTTCTCGATCTCGGCGGGGGACTGGCTCGACTCGAAGTTGAGCTCACGGGGCGAGTTGGCGATGCCGATACGGATGTCCACAGGAAGTGCCTTTCACGTCTTGTGATCTGGGTTGCGACCACGTGTTCAGGTTACGGCAAGCGGGAGGGCGGATCGGTGGGGTGGCGCCGTGTGGGGATGGTGCCGAGAGCGAACAGGGCTGTGGAGGAGGAGTTGTCGTGGACGGCGAACGTGGCCGGGGCCGCGGGTGGGCGAGGTGGCGAACGGCGCCGGCGGTCGCGGGGCGGTGCCGGTGGCGAACGGCGTCGGCGGTGGCGGGTCGGTGTCGGTGGGGAAGGGTAGTTTGGCGGGGTGCGTGAGGTTCGACTCGATGTGAGGCAGCGGCAGGTGCTGGAGGCGCCCGCCGGGGCGTCGTTCGCCGTGGTCGGGGCCCCCGGGAGCGGCAAGACGACGGTGCTGCTCGAGCTGGTGGCCGACCGGGTGGGGCGGTTCGGGATGGCGCCGGAGGAGATCCTGGTGCTGGCCTCGTCGCGACAGGGGGCCACGAGGCTGCGCGACCAGGTGGCGCTGCGTCTGGGGGTTCCGAGCAACGGGCCCCTGGCGCGCACGGCGAGCTCGGCCGCGTTCGAGATCGTGCGGCGCGGTGCCCGTGAGGGCATAGGGCACGAAGGAAAAGGAATGGGGAAGGAAGGCCGCGACGGCGCGGCGACCGCAGGTGCGGCGGGCGCCCCGCGGCCGGTGGCACTGCTCACGGGAGCCGAACAGGACCGGATCGTGGCGGAGCTGCTTCTCGGCGGAATCGAGGACGCCGAGGCGGGGCGGAGCGGCGTCGTCCGCTGGCCGGAGTCGCTGCCGCCCCAGGTGCGCAGGCTCCGGGAGTTCCGCACCGAGCTCCGCGAGCTCATGATGCGCACCACGGAGAACGGGGTGTCGGCCGAGGGGCTGGCCGAGCTCGGGCGGCGGGAGGGGATCGAGGAGTGGGTGGCGGCGGGGGAGTTCCTCGGCGAGTACCACCGGGCGCTCGAGTCGTACGACCTCGCGCACCTCGACTCCGCGGAGCTCCTGGCCGAGGCGAGGCGGATCCTGAGGGACGAGCACGCGAAGGGCCCGACGCTCGCCGAGGGGGGCGCGACGGCGCGGGCGCGCATCCGGCTCGTGGTGGCCGACGACTTCCCCGAGTACTCGGTGGGGGCCGTCAACCTGGTGCGCGAGTTCGCCCGCGGGGGCGCGGCGGTCGTGGCGTTCGGGGATCCGGACACGGCCACGGCGGGCTTCCGCGGGTCGGACGTGCGCGCGCTCGGGCAGCTGGGGCAGACACTCGGGGTTCCGACCGCCCCCACGATCGTGCTCGGCACCACCTATCGCCAGCGCGGAGACCTCCGCGCTCTCACGCAGCGCGTGACCGAGCGCATCGGCACCGCGGCCGCCGGACTCCAACGGCGCACCGTCGAGCCCGGCGCCGGCGCCGGCGGAGGCGGGGAACTGGGCAGTGCCGCGGCCGCTGGCGTGCCTGCGGGCCGCGTCGCACCCACTGACGTGCCCGAGCGCGGCGAGGCGCGCGTGCTGCGCATCCAGGCCGACAACCGCACCTCCGAGATCGCCACCATCGCGCGGCTGCTGCGGGAGCGGTTCCTGCTCGAGGGCACCGAGTGGTCGCAGATGGCGGTGATCGTGCGATCCGGATCGCTCGTGCCCGCGATCGCGCGTGGGCTCGCCCTCGCCGAGGTGCCCACCCGCACCCTGTCGGCGGTGCAGGCGCTCCGCGACGACTACGCGGCCCGGCACCTCGCCGAGGGGCTCGCGCTCGGCATCGGACGGCTCGAACTCACCGCAGAGACCGCGAGCTCCGTCATCCTCGGGCCCCTCTGCGGCGTCGACGCCGTGGGCCTCCGCCGGCTGCGGCTCGCACTGCGGCACGATGAGCTCGCCGCGGGCGGATCGCGGCACTCCGATGAGCTGCTCTGCGAGGCCGTGCTCACCCCGGGCGTGCTCGCCACCATCGACTCCGCCCCCGCCCGGCGCGTCGCGGCACTCGGCACCACGCTCGCCGGCCTGCGTTCGAGCTTCGAGGCCGGCGCCACCGTGGAGGAGCTGCTCTGGGAGCTCTGGCAGCGCACCGGCCTCGCCTCGCGCTGGGGCGCCCTCGCCGCGGGCACCGGCATCCTCGCCGACGAGGCCAACCGCAACCTCGACGGCGCCGTCGCGCTCTTCACCGCCGCCCGTCGCGCCGTCGAGCGCGAGCCCGAGCGGCCCGCGGAGCTCTTCATCGACGAGTTCCTGACCGCCGAGGTGCCGGAGGACACACTGTCGCCGCGCTCCCGCGCCGACTCCGTGCTCGTGACCACTCCGACGGGCGCCGTGGGGCTCGACGTCGACGTGGTCGTGGTCGCCGGGCTGCAGGAGTCGGTGTGGCCGAACCTCCGCCTCCGCGGCTCGCTCCTGCACGCCCAGCGCCTCGGCGCCGTCGCCACCGAGGCCCGTCTCGAGGCCCGGGAGCGTCGGGGGGACGGGGCTTTCGGCGAGACGCACGGCCGTGCAATCGGCGTCGGGGCCGACCAGGTGCTCGACGGGCGTCCCGCTGCATCCGACTTGTCCATCGCATCGGACTCGCCCGTCGCCTCCGACTCGTCCGCTGCATCCGCCGCACCCGTCGCCTCCGCCTCGTCCGTCGCATCCGACCGCTCGACCGAGCCGGCGGGGGCGCCCGCCCGCACCGAGGACTCCCGCGCCGAGGTGCTCTCGGACGAGCTGCGGATGTTCGCGCTCGCGGTCTCGAGATCGCGCCGCGTCACCGTGCTGAGCGGGGTCGCGAACGACGACGAGCAGCCCTCGGCGTTCCTCGCCCTCGCGCCGGACGCCGAGACCGTCAAGCCCGTGCGGCATCCCCTCTCCCTGCGCGGCCTCACGGGCCACCTCCGCCGGCGGCTCGCCGAGGAGGGCGACCCGCGGGCGGCGTCGGCGCTCGCCCGGTTGGCCGCGGAGGACGTGGCCGGAGCGCATCCGCGCAGCTGGTACGGCCTGCTGCCCGCGTCGACCGAAGAGCCCGTGGTCGACCCCGACGACCCCGAGGCGGTGGTGCGCGTGTCGCCGTCCCGCATCGAGGCCTTCGAGGAGTCACCGCTCATGTGGTTCGTCGACCAGGTCGCCGGGGGAGCCAAGGGGCTCGCGGCCGGCATCGGCACGATCGTGCACTCGGTGATGGAGCAGCTCGCCGCCGACCCCGAGACCGATCCGAGCCCCGAGGAGCTGCTGCGGCGCTCGGAGGAGCGGTGGAAGGAGCTGCGCTTCGAGGCCCCGTGGATCGAGGAGCGCGAGCGCCGGGCGCTCGGCACCAAGCTCGAGGGACTCTCGGACTACCTGCGCGGCTTCTCCGTCTCGGGCGGCGAGCTCGTGGGTGCCGAGGCGGGGTTCCGCCTGCGGCAGGGGCGGGCCGAGGTCAACGGTTCGATCGACCGGATCGAGCGGCGCGCCGACGGCACCGTCGTGGTGATCGACCTCAAGACGGGCAAGTACCCGGCGTCCCGCGGTGACATGCCCCGCCACGCCCAGCTCGCCACCTACCAGCTCGCCGTGCACAGCCGTGCCCTGCGGAACCGGGACGTGGAGGGGGAGGGTGACGCGGGTGCCCACGCGGATCTGGGTGCGGGTGGCGGCGTGGGCCTGGGTGTGGATGCGGGTGGCGGCGTGGGCCTGGGCCTGGGTGCGGATGCGGGTTGCGGCGTCGATCCGGACGCGGATGCGCGTGGTGCCGGGGACCTGGGTGCGGATGCGCGTGGTGCCGGGGACCTGGGGGCGGACGCGGCCGACACGGATGCGCCACGTGCGCAAGGGGACCTCACATCCGGTGGCGCAGCCGAGGTGGCTGCACCGACCGAGCCGTTCGTGGGCGGCGAGGTGGGCGGCGCCGAGCTGCTCTACGTGGCGAAGGGGGAGCGGCCCTCGCGCTACACGATCCGACGGCAGGATGCGCTCGGCGAGCCCGAGCTGGCCGAGATCGCGGCGCGTATCGAGGCCGTCGCCGAGGGGATGGCCGCCGCGACCTTCCGCGGTGTGGCGGAGCCCGAGGAGCGCGACTTCCAGAACCGGTACGAGTACCGCATCCAGCTGATCAAGGCGGTCTCCGAATGAGCGACGCGCTGTTCGACCTCGACGACCTCGACCGGCCCGAGGCGTTCCGCCCGCCCACGCCGGCGGCGCCCCCGGCGGCCCGCGGAGGGGGGGAAGCGGAGACACCGGACGCTGCGAACACGCCGGGTGTCGCAGACGCACCCACCCCGTGCCTCTCCACCCCGCACCTCTCGGCCGCGCGCATCGCGGAGCTGCTCGAACTGCCGCCGCCCACCGCGCAGCAGCGCGCCGTGATCGAGGCACCGCTCGACCCGCGGATCGTCGTGGCCGGCGCCGGCAGCGGCAAGACCGAGACGATGGCCAACCGCGTGGTCTGGCTGATCGCGAACGGTCTCGTCGGGGTCCCCGAGGTGCTCGGCCTCACCTTCACCCGGAAGGCCGCGGGCGAACTCGCCGAACGCATCCGGAAGCGCCTGCAGCAGCTCGCCGAGGCCCGCATCACCGGCCTCGTCTTCGACCCGTTCGACGCCCCCACGATCGCCACCTACAACGCCTTCGCGAACAGCATCTTCCGCGAGAACGCCGTGGTGATCGGCCGCGAGGGCGAGGCTGCCGTGCTGAGCGAGGCCTCCGCCTGGCAGCTCGCCCGCACGGTCGTGGTGGCGAGCGACGACGAGCGGCTCCGCGAGATGGACAAGTCGGTCGACGTCGTGGCCTCCGCCGTGCTCGGCCTCAGCCGAGCGCTCGCCGAGAACGTGGTCGAACCCGCCGAGGTCATCGCCTACGCCGAGCGCTTCGGCGACCTCGTCGGCCTCCCCGCGGGCACCGCGCGCACGAAGGGCGTGCTCGCCGACATCGTGAAGGCCGTCGGCCAGGTCTCGATGCTGCCGCTGCTCGTCGACCTCGCCGAGACCTACGCGGCCGAGAAGGTGCGGCGCGGCTACGTGGAGTACTCCGACCAGATCGCGCTCGCCCTCGCGATCGTCGAGAGCACGCCCCGCGTGGTGGAGGAGTACCGCGACCGCTTCAAGGTGGTGCTGCTCGACGAGTACCAGGACACGAGCGTGGTGCAGACCCGCCTGCTCTCCCGGCTGTTCCGCGAGCAGGCGGTCATGGCGGTCGGCGACCCGCACCAGTCGATCTATGGCTGGCGGGGAGCCAGCGCGGCCAACCTCGCGCGCTTCGGCCGCGACTTCGGGGCCGACCCGGCGCGCGGCGGCACGCATCCGTACGCCCTCTCGACGAGCTGGCGCAACCCGCGCGTGGTGCTCGACGCGGCCAACACGCTCGTGCAGCCGCTCTCGGCCACCTCGGGCGTGCCGGTGGAGCAGCTCGGCCCCCGGCCCGGTGTGCTCGAGGGTGCGCTCGACGTGGGCTTCCGCGAGACGGTCGCCGAGGAGGCGCAGGAGGTGGCCGCGTGGTTCGCCGCGCAGCTCGCGATCCCGGATGCGCAGGGCCGCACGCGCTCGGCCGCCCTGCTCTGCAGATCCGTCAAGAAGATCGAGCCGTTCACGGCGGCGCTCGATGCCCGCGGCATCCCGTACCACGTGCTCGGCATCGGCGGGCTGCTCGGCCAGCCCGCAGTGGCCGACCTCGTCTCGATGCTCCGCGTGCTCTACTACCCGACGGCCGGCCCCGACCTCCTGCGCGTGCTCGGCGGCGCCCGCTGGCGGATCGGCACGAAGGACCTGATGGCCGTCCGCACGCTCGCGTCGTGGATCGCCCAGCGCGACCACCGGTTCCAGAAGCTCGACGCCGAGGTGGCCGATCGCATCCGCGGCTCGGTGGTGGCCGACGAGGACAGGTCGGTGATCGACGCGCTCGACTTCCTCGTCACCGCGAACCCCGAGCACGGTGCGCTCGTGGGGTTCAGCGACACCGGGCTCGAGCGCCTCCGCCGTGCCGCGGCCGAGTTCGCGGCGCTCCGCACACGCGCAGGCCTCGGGCTGATCGACTACGTCGACCTCGTGCAGCAGGAGCTGCTGCTCGACATCGAGGTGCTGGCGAGCCCGCACGCCGCGGCCGGGCGGGCGGCTCTCGATGCGTTCGCCGAGCAGCTCACCTCGTTCCTCGCCCTCGACCCCGCCGCGGGGCTCGGCGAGTTCCTCTCCTGGCTCGAGGAGGCCGAGAAGCGCGACCGGCTCGAGCCGCGCTCGGAGGAACCGGAGCCGGGAACCGTGCAGATCCTGACCATCCACGGAGCCAAGGGGCTCGAGTGGGACGTCGTGGCGATCCCGCGGATGGTGGCGGGGGAGCTGCCGGGCGAGCCGATGTCGCGGCTGGGCTGGCTGACCTTCGGCGAGCTGCCGTTCGACTTCCGCGGCGACGCGGCCGAGCTGCCGTTCTTCGCCTGGCGCGGAGCCGAGACGCAGGGTGAGGTGAAGGCGGCGCTGGAGGAGTTCCGGGCGGCCAACAGCGAGCACTACGCGGCCGAGCAGCGCCGGCTCATCTACGTGGCGGTCACGCGAGCGAAGTCGGATCTGCTGCTGACCGGCTCGTTCTGGACGACGGGGGTGAAGAAGCCGCGCGGGCCCGGCCTCTACCTGCGCGAGCTCGAGGCCGCCGGCGTCGTGGCGTCGGGGGTGCTGCCCGAGGCGCCCGTGCACGAGGAGAACCCGCTCGCCGAGTCGGAGAGCTGGGTGGTCTGGCCGCGCGATCCGCTCGGCGGGCGGCGCTCGCGGGTCGAGGCCGCCGCGGAGGCCGTGCTGGCCGCCGACCCCGGTGCGCGGACGCCGTACGACCACGAGATCGACGTGCTGCTCGCCGAGCGGGCCGCGCGAGGAGCCGACCCGGTGCTCGACGTGCCCGTGCGCATCCCGGCCTCGCGCTTCAAGGACTACGTCTCCGACCCGCAGAAGGTGGCGAAGAGCCTGCAGCGGCCGATGCCGGAGCGGCCGTTCCGGCAGACCAGGCTCGGCACGCGGTTCCACAGCTGGGTGGAGAGCCGGTACCGGGGCGGCGAGTCGGCGCTGCTGGGGCTCGACGAGCTGGACGCGTACCTCGACGAGCTGGAGCCGCTGGACGACGACGAGCTGGAGCCGGTGGGGTCGGGACCCGCCGTCGGGGGGCCCGCCGCGGATGGGCTCGCCGCCGAGGGCGACCAGGGGGAGCGGCTGCCGGAGGACACCGATCCGGAGGACGCCGCCGAGGTGAGCGAGGATGCGCGGCTGCAGGAGCTCATCGAGATCTTCGAGCGATCGCCGTACGCCTCGCGGCAGCCCGTGGAGGTCGAGGTCGAGGTGCACCTCGTGCTGGCCGGGCGCGTGGTGGTGTGCAAGATCGACGCGATCTTCCAGGAGGGCGACCGCTACGAGGTCGTCGACTGGAAGACGGGCAAGGCGCCCACCGGGGCCGCCGATCTCGAGCTCAAGCAGCTGCAGCTCGCCCTCTACCGGCTCGCCTACGCGCGCTGGCGCGGGATCGACGAGGAGAAGATCGACGCGTCGTTCTACTTCGTGGCCGACGACGCCGTCATCCGCCCCGAGCGGCTGTTCAGCGCCGACGAGCTCGAGCAGCTGCTGCTCGGCTCCGCGCTCTGAGGTTCGGGACCCGAGATTCGGGGCTCGAGCTCCGAGATACGGGGCCCGGAACTCGGCCGGCTAGTCCTCCGCGATGCGGTTGGCGTGCGGAGCGCCGGCGGGCGACGACGGGCTGAACGAGCGGCCGGGCACGGGGGTGCGGTCCAGCAGCGCCTCCACGTCCTCCACCGCGAGCACCTGGCCGGTGTCGGTGGAGAGCGGATTCAGCAGGTCGTTCTGCACGGTCGCGGCGAGCCCCGTGAGCATCGACTCCGCGTCGGCGACGATCGAGGCGTCGCGCGAGTCGACGCCGTGCAGCAGCCAGCGGGCGATCTCGAGCTCGGCGTAGAGCCGGGCGCGCTTCTGCAGCTGGTGGTCGGCGGGCTTGGAGAGCGAGGCGTCGTAGGCGGCGTGCACGCGCTCGGCGCTGGACGCGCTCGAGGCCGAGTTCAGCCAGAACAGGTCGAGCGCCGGATCGCCCACGCGCAGGTTCTGCCAGCCGAGCACGCCCGTGACCTGGTCGCCCACCACGAGGAACGACTCCGGGGCGAGGGCGCCGTTGACGACGGTGGGCTGGAACTGCCACAGCGCGCTGTCGTCGAGAGCGAGGGCCCAGCGGGTGAGCAGCTCCTGCGGCACCTTGCCCGAGGCCCCGGCCCGGTCGGCGAGCTTCTTGGAGGTCGCGGCGATCTGGGCGGAGGTGTTGGCCGGGAGACCGGCATCCGACACCACCGAGGTGGGCAGGGAGTGCACGGCGGCGATGGCGCGGCCGATCGAGTCGGAGGCGCTGCCCTCGCCCCCGATGTCGTCGAGCGAAGCGGGGCGGCCCTGGATGTAGTCGTAGACCACCGCACGGGTGTCGCCGGTGGGTGCTTGGCCGACGTAGGCCGGAATGTGGAACGGCAGCCGCGAGCGCACCCCGGGGGTGAGCGCGTTCAGCGCCACGAGGTCTCGGGACTGCTCCGACTCGGCGTCGGAGCCGGTCGGCACGCGCACCACGTACTCCTCGCCGGAGCGGAGACCCACCACCGCGGAGTCGAACCGGCCGCCTGTCGACGAGGTGAGCTCCCGGGTGGTGACGATGTCGGCGCCCGCGACGGCGGAGGTCGCGAGCGCGGCTAGAGTGAAGTGGGATCGCGCCATAACCCCAGGGTAGGGCGGTGCCGCCCGGCTGCGGCTTCCGCCACGCACGATTGGTCCATCATGTCTCGAGCTTTCCAGTCCTCGCTTCCCCTCGCCCGGCATCGGATCGACCGCGACCACGCTGCCCGACGCGACGACGCCCTCCTCGATGCCCGCTGGGCGAGCCCGGAGGCCCGCGTCCTAGTGCTGCACAAGGGTGCGGCCCTCGCGGCGGCCGGCGCCGATCCGGAGAACTGGGACGGTTTCGGGCACCGGCCCTCGAGCCGCGTGCGGCCCGGCGTGGCACTCGTGTCGCCGGCCGATCTGCCCGGCGTGGTGACCGACGAGATCCTGACCGACGGCATCCGGCTGTATCTCGGGCTGGCCCTCGGCGCGGCCGAGGGTGCGCCCGACGGCGCCGACGACGGTGCGGCCGATGACGCTGGTGCGGTCGCGCCCGTCACCGAGCAGCCCGTGGCCGGAGCCCTGCCGAGCGGCTCGCCGGTGTTCGCCGTGTCGCTCGGCGACGAGCAGGTGGAGGCGCTCGCCACCGCCGCCCGCGAGGCCGGGGAGCCGGAGCCCGTGTGGATCAACCTCCGGCTCGTGGCCGCCGACCTCGACGACTCCGAGGCGGGCGCGTTCACCGAGGCGCTCGCGATGTTCAACTGGCACGCCACCCACACGCACTGCCCGCGCTGCGGCGCCGCGACGCTCGTGGAGGGCGGCGGCTGGGTGCGGCGATGCCCGGTGCAGGACATCGAGCTCTTCCCGCGCACGGATGCCGCGGTGATCGTGGGGATCGTCGATGAGCACGACCGGCTGCTGCTCGGCTCGAACGCGATGTGGGAGAACAACCGGTTCTCGCTGCTCGCCGGGTTCGTGGAGCCGGGGGAGTCGCTCGAGGCCGCCGCCATCCGCGAGATCGCCGAGGAGTCCGGAGTCGTGATCGACGACCCGGAGTACCTCGGCTCGCAGCCGTGGCCCTTCCCGGCGTCGCTCATGGTGGGGTTCCTCGCGAAGGTCTCGCCCGATCATCCGCCTGTGCTCCGCCCGGACGGCGACGAGATCCTCGCCCTCCGCTGGTTCACCCGCGACGAGATCGCCGACCCCGAGAGCGGAGTGCTCCTCCCGGGCTCCTCGTCGATCGCACGCGCCATCATCGAACGCTGGTACGGCGGCCCCCTCCCGGAACCGGAGCGCGCGTGACGGACACCGACGCCCAGAGCCACGAAAGCCAGAACGCCGAGACCCAGAGCGCCGAGACCCAGAGCGCCGGCACCCAGAGCGCCGAGACCCTGAGCGCCGAGACCCGCAGCGCCGAGACCCTGAGCTCCGAAACACTCAGCGCCGACGCCCTCCTGGGCGCGCTCGACGCCGAGCAGCGGGTGGCGGCGCGCTCGCTCCTCGGGCCGGTCTGCATCCTCGCCGGAGCCGGCACCGGCAAGACCCGCGCCATCACGCACCGGATCGCGTACGGCGTGGCCACCGGGGTCTACTCGCCCAACCGCGTGATGGCGCTCACCTTCACCTCCCGGGCCGCGGCCGAGCTGCGCTCGAGGCTCCGCCCGCTCGGCGCCGGCGGGGTCGCCGCGCGCACCTTCCACTCGGCGGCGCTCTCCCAGCTGAACTACTTCTGGCCCCAGGTCATCGGCGGTGAGGCCCCGAAGATCGTGGAGAACAAGGCCAGGGCCATCGCGCACGCCGCCGAGACCCTCCGGCTGCGCCTTGACACCGCCACCCTCCGCGACGTGGCGGGGGAGATCGAGTGGCGGAAGGTCGCCAACCTCGGTCTCGCCGAGTACGAGCTGAAGGCTCGGAGCTCGCGCCCGATGCCCTCGTCGCTCTCGGTGGAGCAGATGCTCGCTCTGCACGAGCGCTACGAGCAGCTCAAGGACGAGCGGCGCCAGCTCGACTTCGAGGACGTGCTGCTCGTGACCGCCGGCATGATCGAGACCGAGCCCTCGGTGGCCATCCAGGTGCGCGAGCAGTACCGCTTCTTCGTGGTCGACGAGTACCAGGACGTCTCGCCGCTGCAGCAGCACCTGCTGCGGCTCTGGCTCGGCGACCGGCAGGACCTCTGCGTGGTGGGCGACGCGAGCCAGACCATCTACTCCTTCGCCGGGGCGAGCGCCGACTTCCTGCTCGGCTTCGAGCGGCAGTACCCGAGCGCCACCGTGGTGATGCTCGAGCAGAACTACCGCTCGACGCCCGAGATCGTGGCCTCGGCGAACCGCCTCATGCGCGGCCGGCCCGGTGCGCTCACGCTGCACGCGGCGACGCCCGAGCACGACGACGCCGCGACCGGAGTCGCGCCGGCGGACGACGTGCCGGCCCCGGCGCCCGCACGGCCGGCACCCGTCGTGACCGCCTACCGCCACGACGTCGACGAGGCGGAGGGGGTGGCCGCCGAGATCGCCCGGCTGATCGCGGCCGGCACCGCGCCGCAGGACATCGCCGTGCTCTACCGGGTCAACGCCCAGTCGGCCCCGCTCGAGCAGGCGCTCGCCGCGGCCGGTGTGAGCGTGCAGGTCAAGGGCGGCACGCGCTTCTTCGACCAGCCCGACGTCAAGCACGCCGTCATGGAGCTGCGCGCAGCGTCGGTCTCGATCGCCGACGAGCCGCTGTTCAAGTCGGTGAGCGACGTGCTGCGCACCCGCGGCTGGTCGCAGGAGCCGCCCGAGGGCGTCGGCGCCGTGCGCGACCGCTGGGAGTCGCTCAACGCCCTCATGGGCCTCGCCGAGGCGATGCCGGCCGGCACGACGTTCCGCCAGTTCACCGAGGAGCTGCTGCACCGCCAGTCGTCTCAGCACGAGCCCACCCTCCGCGCGGTCACCCTCGCCACCCTGCACTCGGCGAAGGGCCTCGAATGGCCCGTGGTCTTCATCGTCGGCGTCTCGGAGGGGCTGCTGCCGATCGGGCACGCGAGCGGCTTCGAGGGCGTGGACGAGGAGCGCCGCCTGCTGTACGTGGGCATCACCCGCGCCCGCGAGCGTCTCGCGCTCTCCTGGGCGGCCATCGGATCGCGTCGCTCGGGCGAGCGCGCCCCCTCGCGCTTCCTCACGGAGACCGGCATCCGCACCGCGGATGGGAGCTGACCCGCTCGACCGAGATCCCTGACCCGATCACAGCATCGGCAGCATCGGCGGCATCGGCGGCGCCGGCAGCATCGGCGGCGCCGGGGAGTCGTGCGGCCGCACGTGGATCGGCGGTGCCGAGCACCCCGGCGGCGGCCGGGAGCCCGGGCCGACGCACCCGCAGAGCGCGGTCGG
>NZ_JAHFUY010000104.1 GCF_023264895.1 Herbiconiux sp.
CGGAGCCGCCCGCCGCAGACCTGCCGGCCGCGCCGGTCGGCGAGGCCGCACCGGTGCCGGCCCCGGGCGAGCCCCGCGCCCCGCTGAGCGTCGCCATCGACGTCACCGCGCGCGGCCACCAGGCCGAACTCGACCTCTGCCAATGGGTGCGCATGGACATCGGGGCCGTCGCTCCGATCGTCGGAGCCCACAACTACTGCCGGGGCGACGTCGTGCTCGACCTCCTGCCCGGCGACCTCGTGGCCCTCTCGGGCACGGAGCTCGACGGCGACTACCAGGTCGTCGGCAGTCGCGACGCCCAGGCGGGCGACGACCCGGCCGCGGCGACCGCGGGCCTCGCGGCCGACCTCCTGCTGCAGACCTGCTACTGGGGCGACGCCGGCCTCCGCCTCGTGACCCTCCGCCGCGTGGACCTCTCGCTGCCGCCGACACCGGCACCCTGAGCCGCCGCCGAGCGGCAGCAGGTCCGTCGCGGAGAAACGACTCAGTCCAGCAGCAGCGCGGGCTCCTCGATGATCGACGCCACGTCGGCCACGAAGCGGCTGGCCACGTCGCCGTCGACCACGCGGTGGTCGAAACTCGCGCCGATCGTGGTGACGGAGCGGGCACGCACGTCCCCGTCGACCACCCAGGGCTTCTGCTTGATCGTGCCGAGCGCGACGATGCCCACTTCGCCAGGGTTCAGGATCGGGGTTCCCGTGTCCATCCCGAAGACACCGATGTTGGTGACCGTGATCGTGCCGTCGGCCATCTCGGTGGGGGAGGTGCGGCCCTCGCGGGCCGTGATGGTGAGCTGCTCCAGCGCGCCGGCGAGCTCCCGCATCGACATGTCCTGGGCATCCTTGATGTTCGGCACGATGAGACCGCGCGGGGTGGCCGCGGCGATGCCGAGGTTCACGTAGTTGCGCACGATGATCTCCTTGTCGGTCCACGCCGAGTTGACCATCGGGTTCCGGCGCACGGCCCAGATCATGGCCTTGGCCATGATCAGGAGCGGCGAGACCTTCACACCCACGAAGTCGGGCGAGACCTTCAGGCGCTTCACGTACTCCATGGTGCGGGTGGCATCCACGTCGACGAAGAGCGAGACGTGCGGCGCCGTGAACTTCGACGCCACCATCGCCTTGGCGATCTGCTTGCGCATGCCCTTCACCGGGATCCGCTCTTCCCGCACGGGCGCCCACTGCGGGGTCTCGATGTTGTGGAACACCTTCGCCTGGTCGGCGTGCCGGATGACGTCCTCCCGCGTGATGTCGCCGATGAGCCCCGTGGGGGTCACCTCGTCGAGCACGACGCCGAGGTCTTTGGCGAGCTTCCGGATGGGCGGCTTGGCGATCACCGGGATGCCCGGGATGCTCTGGTGGATCCGCGCCGGTCGCTGGGACGGCGACTTCGCATCCGGAGCCTCGCCGATGGCCGGGATGGCGGTGCGGCGGGAGCGGCCCGTGCGGCGGCTCGACACGTGGCCCTTGATGCCGTAGCCCACGAGCACGGCGCCGGGCTTCTCGGCCTGAGCGTCAGCCGCCGATGTCGCGGCGGACGGCAGCTCCGCGGCGGCCGTGACCTGCGCCGTGGCGGCGAGCGTCGTCGTGGCCTTGAGGTCGGGATCCGGCGCGTCGGTCTCGGGCGGAGCGGGAGGCGGGGCCTCCTCGCCCTCTGTCGCCGAGACCGTGATGATGGCGGTGCCGACGTCGACCGTCGCGCCCTCCTCCACCAGCAGGCCCTCGACGGTGCCCGCGAACGGCGACGGCAGCTCGACGAGCGACTTGGCCGTCTCGATCTCGACGATCACCTGGTTGATAGCGATGGTGTCGCCCGGGGCGACCTTCCACGAGACGATCTCGGCCTCGGTGAGTCCCTCGCCGACATCCGGGAGGTGGAACTGTGAGCTCATGCTGGTCTCCAGGCGCTCTAGTAGGCCATGGCCCGGTCGACGGCTTCCAGGACGCGGTCGGCGTCGGGCAGGAAGAGCGTCTCGAGCTTCGCGGGCGGGAACGGGGTGTCGAAGCCGGAGACGCGCAGCACCGGCGCCTGCAGGCTGTAGAAGGCGCGCTCGGCGACGGTCGCGGCGATCTCGGAGCCGACGCTCACGAAGCCGGAGGCCTCTTGAGCGACGACGAGGCGGCCGGTCCTGGTGACCGATTCGAGGATGGGGCCGTAGTCGACGGGGCTGAGCGAGCGCAGGTCGACGACCTCCACGCTCACGCCCTCGCCCTGGGCGACCTCAGCGGCCTGCAGCAGCACGCTCACCATGGCGCCGTGGCCCACGAGGGTCACGTCGGTGCCGGTGCGCACGATGCGGCTCGCGTGGAGCGGTGCAGCGGAGGCGGTGAAGTCGACGGGGCCCTTGGGCCAGTAGCGGCTCTTCGGCTCGAAGAACATCACGGGGTCGTTCGAGGCAATAGCCTCCTGGATCATCCAGTACGCATCGTTCGGCGTCGACGGGCTCACGAGCCGCAGGCCCGGGGTGTGCGCGAAGTAGGCCTCGGGGCTCTCCTGGTGGTGCTCGACCGCGCCGATGTGGCCGCCGTAGGGCACCCGGATGACGACGGGCATGGAGAACGCCCCGCCGCCGCGGTTGGTGAGCTTGGCCAGCTGGGAGGTGATCTGGTCGAAGCCCGGGTAGATGAAGCCGTCGAACTGGATCTCGCAGACCGGGCGGTAGCCGCGGAGGGCCAGCCCGATCGCCGTGCCGATGATGCCCGATTCGGCGAGCGGGGTGTCGACCACGCGCTCCTTGCCGAACTCCGCCTGCAGCCCCTCCGTCACGCGGAACACGCCGCCGAGCGGGCCGATGTCCTCGCCCATCAGCAGCACCTTGGGGTCGTCGGCGAGCGCCTGCCGGAGCCCGGCGTTCAGCGCCTTGGCCATGGGCAGCTCGTCGAGGGTGGTCTCGGTGCTCATGCCTGCTCCTTCGTGACAGCCGAGGCCTCGGGCGAGGTGTCGAACGAGGCCTCGTAGCGCTCGAGCCACTGCTTCTGCTCGGTCACCACGGGGTGCGGCTCGCTGTAGACGTTGTCGAAGATCAGCGACTTGTCCGGCGCCGTCAGTGCGAGGGTCCGGTGCCGGATGTCGGCGGCGAAGTCCTCGGCCTCGGTCGCGACCTCGGCGAAGAAGGCGTCGCCCTCGCCGAGCGAGCGCAGGTACTTCTCGAGCCGGATGATCGGATCTCGCGACACCCAGAGGTCGTGCTGGGCCTGGTCGGCGTACTTCGTCGGGTCGTCCGAGGAGGTGTGGGCGCCGATGCGGTAGGTGAGCGCCTCGATGAACTGTGGGCCGTTCCCGGCGCGGGCCTCGTCGAGGTGCTTGGCGGTCACGGCGTAGCTCGCGAGCACGTCGTTGCCGTCGATCTGCACGCTCGGCACGCCGAAGCCGCGGGAGCGCAGGTAGAGCGGGGTGCGCGACTGCACGGTCACGGGCACCGAGATGGCCCAGTGGTTGTTCTGCAGGAAGAAGACGTTGGGGGTCTGGCTCGAGGCCGAGAACACGAACGCCTCGCTCACGTCGCCCTGCGAGGTCGCGCCGTCGCCGAAGTAGGCGAGCACCGCGGTGTCGACCTCGGGGTCTCCGGTGCCGACGAGTCCGTCGCGCTGGAGTCCCATGGCGTAGCCCGTGGCGTGCAGTGAGTGCGAGCCGATCACGAGGCAGTAGCCGTGGAAGTTGCCGTTCGAGGGGTCGGTCGGATCCCAGCCGCCGTGCGTGTTGCCGCGCAGCAGCTCCACGATCGCGAGCACGTCGATGCCGCGCACGAGGCCCACGGCGTGCTCGCGGTAGGAGGGGAAGATGTGGTCCTGCGGGCGAGCCGCGTAGGCGGAGCCCACCTGGGCGCCCTCCTGGCCGTGGCTCGGCACCCAGAGCGCCATCTGGCCCTGGCGCTGGAGGTTCGTGCCCTCCTGGTCGAACCGGCGCACCACGGCCATGTCGCGGTAGAACCGGCGGAGCTCGGTCTCGCCGATGCGCTCCAGGTAGGAGGCGTACTCCTCCGCACCCGGGGTGGGCTCGAAAGCGCCGTCCGCGGTGAGGAAGCGGACGGTGGGGGAGTCTGCACCGGGGGAGTCGATACCGGGGGAACCGGCACTGGGGGAGTCGGTCATCCGAAGGCCCTCGCAATCTCGTCTGAGGCGGCCAGCACGTTCTCGACCGACTCGGCTTCGCCGATCGTCAGCCTGATGCCGTCCGGCAGGTAGGCGCGCGCCACGATACCGTGACGGCGGAAGATCTCGAGCGCGTCTTCGCTCCGCTCCCCGGTGGGGAACCACACGAAGTTGCCGTGCGGGCGGGGGATGCCCGCCCAGCCCTGCTCGAGCAGGGCCTCGTAGACGGCGTCCCGGCGCGCGGCGATGTCGGCCACCCTCGCGCGCAGCTCGTCGGCGCGGTCGAGCGAGGCCAGGCCCGCCATCTGGGCGTGGTCGGTGAGGCTGAGCGGCACGATCGTGGTGCGGGCGGCCGCGAGGATCTCGGCGGGCCCGATCCCGTAGCCGAGCCGGAGCCCCGCGAGCCCGTAGGCCTTGGAGAAGGTGCGGAGGATGACGAGGTTGGGGTAGCGGCGCACGAGGGTGCGGCCGTTCACCGCGGCGGGGTCGGTGACGAACTCGGCGTAGGCCTCGTCGAGGATGACGAGCACGTCGGCCGGAACCTTCGCCATGAAGCCCTCGAACTCGGCTGCCGTGACGGCCGTCGAGGTGGGGTTGTTGGGGCTGCAGACGAGCACGAGCCGGGTGCGGTCGGTCACGGCGGCGGCCATCGCGTCGAGGTCGTGCCGGTGGTCGGCCGTGTTGGGCACGGGCACCTTGGTGGCGCCCGGGAGCACCGTCATCCAGGGGTAGACCTCGAACGAGCGCCAGGAGTAGACGACCTCGTCGCCGTGGCCGGCGGCCGCGAGGGTGAACTGCATGAGCAGGGCCACGGATCCGGCGGCCACGATCACCTCGTCGGGCTCGACGCCCCACTCGGCGGCCAGGCGTGCCGTGATCTCGGGTGCGGCGGCGTTGGGGTAGCGGTGCAGCTGCCGGCTCGCGGCGTCGACGGCCTCGAGCACGCCGGGGAGGGGATCGAAGGGATTCTCGTTCGACGAGAGCTTGAAGCCCTCGGGAGCGGCCAGTCCCTGCCGATAGGCGGGCAGCGCCAGGATCTCGGGGCGCAGCTTGACGGGGCCGGTGGTCATTGCTTCATCCTAGTTCGGCCCGTCAAAGCGCCTTCGGAATATGTCCCGCCCGCCCCGCCGGGTTCTCGCGCTCATCCCACTCCTCCGCGAGCATCGCGAACACGAGCGTGTCTGTCCATTCCCCCTTGAAGAACTCGTCGCGCACGAAGTGGGCCTCCTGCCGGAGTCCGAGCCTGCGCAGCAGACGGGCGGATGCGTCGTTCCGGGCATCAAGGCGCGCCACGATCCGGTGCAGGCCGAACTGCTCGAACCCGAGCCGCAGCACCGCTCGGGCGGCCTCGGTGGCGTAGCCGCGGCCGGCCACGTCGGCGGCCATCGCGTAGCCGAGCTCGCCCCGCGCATCCGTCGTGCTGTCGAGCTTCAGCAGCACCTCGCCAATCACGCGGCCGGCCTGCTCCTCCGAGGCGCCGAGCACGATCGCGAGCACGAGCCACTGGCCCTCGGCGGCCACCTGGCCCTGGCGGGTGCGCGAGTCGAGCGCGGCGGCCGTCTGCACCCGGTCGCGCACGGGCCACGGGATGAAGCGGACCACCTCGGGGTCGGAGTGGTAGACGAGCAGGTCGTCGAGGTCGGCGCCCCGATGCGGCCGGAGCTCGAGCCTGGGGGTGCGGATCGGCAGGTCGGGACTCCACGGCAGGTTCACCATCCAGCGACTCTATGCGCCCGGTGCCCGGTCTGGGATAGTGGGGCCATGCGCAGATTCCTCGTCTCCCTGGTGGCCAATGCGATCGCCCTGTGGCTCACGACCCTCATCGTCGCCGGCGTCAAGATCGACCCGATCGGTGAGGGCGGCACGGTCGAGATCATCCTCACCTACCTCATCGTCGCGTTCGTGTTCGGCCTCGTGAACGGCATCATCGGGTCGATCATCCGCGTGGTGGCGTTCCCGCTCTACATCCTCACGCTCGGCATCATCTCGCTCTTCGTGAACGCCCTGCTGCTCTGGCTCGTCTCCGTGGTGACCGGCTGGTTCGGCTTCGGGCTCATCCTCGAGGGCTTCTGGTGGACCGTGCTGGGGGCCCTCGTGCTCGCCATCCTCTCGGCCATCATCGGCGCGATCCTGCGGCCGCTGGCAGGAGACAGCCGACGCCGCTGAGTGCCACAATGGGCAGATGCCCCGCGACCTGGACGAGCCCCTCGACGAGGCCTTCCGCATCAGCATGGTCTGCACGGGCAACATCTGCCGCTCGCCCATGGCCGAGATCGTGCTGCGCGACCTCGTGGAGAAGGCCGGGCTCTCCTCGCGCGTGATCGTGACGAGCGCCGGCACCGGGGAATGGCACGTGGGTGAGCACGCCGATCCGCGCACCGTGGAGGCCCTCGAGGCCCGCGGCTACGACGGCCGGAGCCACCGGGCCCGGCAGTTCGACGCCGAGTGGTTCGACACCCTCGACCTCGTGATCGCGCTCGACCGAAGCCACGAGCGGGTGCTGCGCTCCTGGGCGCGCACCGAGGAGGACCGTCAGAAGGTGCGCCTCCTGCTCGGCTTCGACCCCGAGTTCGCGGGCCGGTCGGACGTGCGCGATCCCTACTATTCCGACGCCGCGATGTTCGACGCCGTGCTCGCCGAGATCGAGCACGCCTGCACCGCCCTGTTCCGCCAGCTCGAGCCGGCCTTCCGCCGCGCGCCCGCCCGCTGACCTGCCGACCCGTACCGCCCTCGACCGGAAGCCCCCATGCCCCCTCTGCCTCCCCAGCCCATCAGCCCGCTCGACGGCCGCTACCGCCCCGCCGTGACCGCGCTCGGCGACCACCTCTCGGAGGCCGGTCTCAACCGGGCCCGCGTGCACGTGGAGATCGACTGGCTGCTGCACCTCACCGACCACTCGTTCTTCGGCTCCTCGCCCCTCGACCCCGAGCTGGCCCGGCGGCTGCGCTCGGTCGTGCAGGAGTTCGGCCAGGCCGACATCGACCGCATCGGCGAGCTCGAGGCCACCACGCGGCACGACGTCAAGGCCGTGGAGTACTACGTGCGCGAGAAGCTCGCCGCCCTCGGCCTGAACGCCGTGGCCGAGCTCACCCACTTCGGCTGCACGAGCGAGGACATCAACAACCTCTCCTACGCCCTCACCATCCGCTCGGCGGTGCAGGATGTCTGGCTGCCCGCGTTCACCGCGGTGATCGAGGAGCTCCGGCGCCAGGCGGTGGAGTACCGCGACGAGCCGATGCTCTCGCACACGCACGGCCAGCCCGCCACGCCCACCACGATGGGCAAGGAGCTCGCGGTCACGGTGCACCGGCTCGAACGGGTGAAGGCGCAGATCGAGGGCACCGAGTACCTCGGCAAGTTCTCGGGCGCCACCGGCACCTTCGCCGCCGACCTCGTGGCCGATCCGGAGACCGACTGGCAGGCCGTCTCACGCGGATTCGTGACCTCGCTCGGCCTCACCTGGAACCCGCTCACCACCCAGATCGAGTCGCACGACTGGCAGGCCGAGCTCTACAACCGCATCAGCCACGCCAACCGCATCCTGCACAACCTCTGCACGGATGTCTGGACCTACATCTCCATCGGCTACTTCACCCAGATCCCGGTCGCCGGGGCCACCGGGTCGTCGACGATGCCGCACAAGGTCAACCCGATCCGGTTCGAGAACGCGGAGGCCAACCTCGAGCTCTCGAGCGCCCTGCTGGACTCGCTGGCCTCGACCCTCGTGACCTCCCGCCTGCAGCGCGACCTCACCGACTCCAGCGCCCAGCGCAACATCGGTGTGGCGCTCGGCCACTCGGTGCTCGCGCTCGACAACATCAAGGGCGGCCTCGGCCAGATCTCGCTCAACCGGCCCGCCCTCGCGGCCGATCTCGACGCCAACTGGGAGGTGCTCGGCGAGGCCATCCAGACCGTCGTGCGCGCCGAGGTCACGGCGGGCCGCTCGTCGATCGCCGATCCCTACGCCCTGCTCAAGGAGCTCACCCGCGGCCGCCGGATCGGCCAGGCCGAGCTCGTGGAGTTCGTCGAGGGCCTCGACATCGGCGCCGAGGCGAAGGCCCGGCTCGTGGCGCTCACGCCCGCGGCCTACACGGGCCTCGCGTCGACCCTCGTCGACCACATCCTCCCCACCGCCACCGACTGACGGGGGGCGGCGGGGTCAGTGGCCCTTCGGGTGGTCGCTGTCCTCGTCGTCGATCTCGTGCTGCTCCATCTCGTTGGGCTTGATCGTGAGCGAGAACATCGCCATCACGACCAGCACCACGATGAACGCGATGCCGAAGAAGATGGCGGCGAGGATCAGGTCGCGGGTGGTCAGCAGCACCGTCAGCCCCACGAAGAGCGACAGGATGGCGGACAGGACGAGCAGTTCGACCGGCTTCAGCCGGTCGCGCCTCGAAGGTTGGTTCACGGTGTCTTTTCGATTCGGGTGGGGGTTGCCGGGGCCTGGACGCCCCAGCGCAGAGAGAGTCCGGCGATCACCAGCAGCAGGCCGACGATCGCGGCGTAGGCCCCGAGCATCCCCACGGCGAACACGGGATCTGTCGGGAAGAAGATGAGCACGAGCGCGAAGACCACGGTGAGCGCCCCGGTGATGGCCCAGTCGCGTGCAGCCGGGTTCGTGGAGTTGCGGAGACCCGCGTAGAGCTCCAGGAACCCGCAGATCGCCGAGTTCATGGTAGCGCAGAAGAGCAGGAAGCCGAGGCCACCGCCGTTCAGCGCCAGGGCCAGCGCGCCGAACACGATGCCGGAGACGCCCTGGATGAGGAAGTTCACCCGGAGCGACCGCTCGGTCAGAGTGCGCCACGAGAGCACCGCGGTGAGCACGCCCGAGGTCAGGGCGAAGACGCCGAAGGCGAGGAGTCCGACCTGGGCCGAGTGGTTCGAGGAGAAGGTGATCACGAGCGCGGTCACGATGAACGGGATCGCCCGTGCCACCGGAACGCCCCAGTAGGGCGACCGCGGGAGGGTGCGGGGGGAGTCGGTCACTCCGGATTCCTCGATTCTGCTGGCGCGCGTGCCACCAGTTTACCGAGCCGCGGCTGAGTGCCTCGCGTGCGCGGCGCCGCCGCCATCCGTCGCCCCACTCATCTCCCCGTCGCGCGAGGCATCCTGCACGGCGTTCCGCGCCGGCCGGGACGGCCACCAGAACCGGTCGCCGGTGAGGAAGACGAGGGCGGGCACGAGCACGGTGCGCACCACGAGGGTGTCGAGCAGCACGCCGATGCACACGATCACGCCGATCTGCGTGAGGGCCACCACGGGCAGCACGCCGAGCACGGCGAACACCGCCGCGAGCAGGATGCCGGCACTCGTGATCACCCCGCCGGTGGAGCTGAGCGCCCGCACCATGCCGGCGCGCGTGCCGTGCTCGACCGCCTCCTCCCGCGCCCGCGTGGTGAGGAAGATGTTGTAGTCGACACCGAGCGCCACGAGGAACAGGAACGCGAACAGGATGACGTTGGAGTCGAACGCCGGGAACCCCATCAGGTTCTGGAAGATCACGTTCGAGGCTCCGAGGCTCGCGAAGAAGGTGGCGAGCACGCTCGCGATGAGGAGCACCGGCGCCACGAGGCTCCGCAGGAGGAGCGCGAGGATGACGAACACGATCGCGAGGATGAGCGGGATGATGAGCGCCTGGTCATTGGCCGCGGCGGTGTTGGTGTCGAGTGCCGTGGCATCCGCCCCGCCCACGAGGGTCTCGCCGACCTCCCCGCCCGCGGCGGCGTAGTCGGCGCGGAGCTGCTCCACGGTCGCGAAGGCGGCGTCGCTCTCGGGCTCGGCCGCGAGCGTGGCGTCGAGCCGGGTGAGGCCGTTCGCGCTCTCGCCCGGGCGCACCGACTCCACGCCGTCGACCGCTTCGGCGAGGCTCGTCGCGTCGGCGACCACGGCATCCGGGGTCAGGATGACGGTCTGGCCCGTCAGGCCGGCCGAGAACGAGTCGTCGACGATCCGCTGGGCCACGACCGACTCGGGGTCGCCGATCAGCTGGTCGGTCTGCGAGAGGCCCACCTGGTAGCCCGTGAGGCCCACGGCGAGCACACCGATGCCGAGGGTCGCCACGATCGCGACCACCGCGGGGCGGCGGCGCACGCCCTCGCCGAGCCTGGTCCAGAAGCCCGGCTTCGCGGCGGCGTGGTGGTGACCCTCGGCTCCGTGCACGCGCGGCACGAACGGCCAGAACAGCCCGCGCCCGCACACCACGAGGGCTGCCGGCAGCACGAGCAGGGCGAAGAGGATGGCGATGGCCACGCCGATCGCACAGGCCACGCCGAGCGCGCGGTTGCCGGCGAGCTCGGCGAACAGCAGGGTGAGCAGGCTGAGGGCCACCGTGCCGCCGCTGGCCGCGATGGCGGGTCCAGCGCTCGTGACCGCCGTGAGCATCGCGCGGTTGCGGCTCTCCTGGCGCGTGAGCTCCTCGCGGTAGCGTGCCACGAGCAGCAGCGCGTAGTTCGTGCCCGCACCGAAGACCAGCACGCTCAGGATGCCCCCGATCGAGGCGTCGACCGTGATGCCGAGGGGCTCGGCGAGGCTCGTGACCACGACACGGGCGAGCCCGTCGGCGATGCCGACGACCGCGAGCGGCACGATCCAGAGCACGGGGCTGCGGTAGGTGACGATGAGCAGGATGGCGACGACGATGACGGTCACGAGCAGCAGCCGGAAGTCGGCTCCGGCGAAGGCGTTGGTGATGTCGGCCTGGAAGCCGATGGGACCCGTGAGGAGGGCCTCGAGGCCGTCCGGGAGGGCGGCGTTCGCGTCGTCACGGAGGGTGGTCGCGGCCTGCTCGATGCCGCCCTCGGAGTCGGGGCCGAACTCGGCGCCGTCGAGGGGCACGGCGAGGAGGGCCGCCGTGCCGTCGTCGCTGAACTGCGGCACCACGGCCTGGGGGGCGAGGCTCAGCTCGGCGAGGCTCGCCGCGCTGGCGGAGATGGCGGCCGTGTCGGCCTCGGTGAGGGCATCGCCGCCCCGGCTGTAGACGAGGATGGCCGCCGTGGTGTCGGCATCCGGGAACTCCTCGAGCAGAGCGCTGACCTGCTTGGCCTCGCTCGAGTCGGGCAGCCCGCTCGGCGGGTAGGCGTCGCTCTCGCCCTGGGGGAGGAAGGCGAACAGGAGGGCGATGGCCACGGCGGCCACGCCGAGCGCGATCCAGGCGGTGCCCCGACCGCTCACGAAACGGGCGATGACGCGCATGGGTGCTCCTCGTAGCTCGGAAGGTAGCTAAGCAACTTAGCTACGTATGGGTTTAGCATGTCAGTCATGGTGGATGACCGCAACTCGCGCCCCGCCGCACCCGCCGCGGCCAGTGCAGCCGGCGGCGACGCCGACGCTCACGCGGAGGGCGCACCCTGGTCGCGCGACGAGCTGCGCACGCAGCAGCCGATCGAGACGAACCCCATCAACGACTCGCTGCGGGAGATCAACACCCTCTCGCGGGCCTTCGAACGGCGCCTCGGCACCGTGCTCACCGTGAACCCGACCGATCTGGCGGCCATGGAGCACCTCATCCAGGAAGGGCCGCTTACCCCGAGCGACCTCGCCGCCCGCCTCGGCGTGACCACGGCGGCCTCGACGCTCGTCGTCGACCGGCTCGTCGCGCTCGGCCATGTGGAGCGGCATCGGCATGCCTCGGACCGCCGCAAGATCGTGGTCGTGCCCTCGCGCTCGTCGGTCGAGCGCGCCATCGACGAGCTCATGCCCGTGATCGCGGGGGTCGCGGGCCTCGTCGACGACCTGGCGCCCGCCGAGCGCGAACTGGTCGCCGGCTTCCTCGAGCGCGTCATCGCGCTCTACCGCTCGGCGGTCGAGGCCCCCCTCGACCGCCCCTGAGCCCGCACTTGACACAAGATGTGTCAAGTGGGCGCTCTAAGGCGCATCTTTTGTCAAGTCGCGCGCAGCTGCGACGGCTACGTCGGCTACGTCGGCTACGACGGCGGCATGTCCGCGAAACGGGAGAAGTGGCCGTGGAAGCCGACCGTGATGGTCGCCGTGGGGCCGTTGCGGTGCTTGGCCACGATGAAGTCGGCCTCGCCCGCGCGCGGGTTGTCCTTCTCGTAGGCGCCCTCGCGGTGCAGCAGGATCACCATGTCGGCATCCTGCTCGAGCGATCCGGACTCACGGAGGTCGCTGATGGCGGGCTTCTTGTCGGAGCGCTGCTCGGGGCCACGGTTCAGCTGCGAGAGGGCGATGACCGGCACCTGGAGCTCCTTGGCCATGAGCTTGAGCGCCCGGGAGAACTCCGACACCTCCTGCTGGCGGCTCTCGACCTTCTTGCCCGAGGTCATCAGCTGCAGGTAGTCGATGACCACGAGCTTGAGGCCGACCTTCTGCTTCAGCCGCCGGCACTTCGAGCGGATCTCGACGAGCGTCATGTTGGGGCTGTCGTCGATGTAGAACGGCGCGTCGTTGATGCGGCCACGGGTGGAGGCGAGCGTGGTCCAGTCCCGGCCCTCGATCCGGCCCTTGCGCATGCTCTGCAGGGGCACGGATGCCTCGGCCGAGAGCAGACGCATCGCGATCTCCGAGCGCCCCATCTCGAGCGAGAAGAAGATCGAGGGCATGTCGTTCTTGATCGACGCCGCGCGGCAGAAGTCGAGCGCGAGCGTCGACTTTCCGAGGGCCGGGCGCGCGGCGACGATGATCATCTGGCCGGGGTGGAAGCCGTTGGTGAGGTTGTCGAGGTCGGCGAAGCCCGTGGGCACACCGGTGAGGGAGCCGTCCTTGCCCGCGGCGGCCTCGATCTCGTCGATGGCCGCGGTGACCGCGATGTTGAGGGGCACGTAGTCCTCGACCTCGACGCCGCCGTTGACGGAGTAGATCTCGGCCTGCGCGTTGTTGACGAGGTCGGTGACCTCGCCCTCGCTCGCGTAGCCCATCTGCACGATCCGGGTGCCGGCCTCGACGAGCCGGCGGAGCACCGCCTTCTCGGAGACGATCTGAGCGTAGTAGCCGGCGTTCGCGGCCGTGGGCACGAGGGAGGTGAGCGTATGCAGGTACTCCGCGCCGCCCGCGCGCGACAGCTCGCCCGACTTGGTGAGCTCGTCGGTGACGGCGATCACGTCGGTGGGCTCACCGTGCGAGTAGAGGTTGAGGATCGCCTCGAAGATCACCTCGTGCTTGGGGATGTAGAAGTCGACCGACCGCATGACCTCGACGACGTCGGCCACCGCGTCCTTGCTCAGCAGCATGCCGCCGAGGGCGCTCTGCTCGGCCAGCAGGTCGTGCGGGGGGGTGCGCTCACCGGCACGGGGCTGACGCTCGCCGCCACGACCCCCCTGGTCGCTCGGGCCCCACTCGCCGCCGCGGTCGCTCGGTCCGTCGCCCGCGAGTCCCAGGTGGGCAATCGACACGTCTACTCCTCGTCTGCCGCGCTGTGCGCACGGCCCAACTTCTGCTGCGACCCCATCCGACCACCCGCCACTGACACCACACAAACAGACATGTGGATAACTCTGTGGAGGAACTGCGCGAAACGCCGGGCGACTTGTGCGAAAGGTGTGCAGTAACCTGTGGAGAACTTCGCGAGTTCTACACCGATAGCCGCCTTGACCAGGGGTTTCGCATTTCTACACCCTGTGAGTGAAGACTTCCTTCGACCGGCACTTGAAGCTTCTCGAGGCCGTGGAAACCTGTGTATAGAACTGGGGAGAATCCGGGCATCGAAAAGGGGTGCCCCACGCCGGAAAGCGCGGGACACCCCTTGACAGGCGGTGCTACTTGGCTGCGACCACCAGGAGCGAGATCGTCGCCGAGAGGTCGTCGCGCAGTCGCACGGTGGCCTCGTGGTTGCCGACGGCCTTGATGGCCACCGGGATCTCGATCTTGCGCTTGTCGAGCGATCCGATGCCGGCCGCGGACACCGCGTCAGCGATGTCCGAGGTCTTCACCGAGCCGAACAGACGACCGCCCTGGCCCGCCTTGACGGTCAGCTTCACCGTGGCGTTCTCGAGGGTCTGCTTGAGGTGCTGGGCCTCTTCGACCGTGGCGAGCTCGCGAGCGGTGCGAGCGGCCTTGATCGACTCGACCTGCTTCTCGCCGCCGCGGCTCCACGCCACGGCGAAGCCCTTGGGGATGAGGTAGTTGCGGGCGAAGCCGTTCTTGACCTCGACGACATCGCCGGGGGTTCCGAGACCGGTCACCTCGTGGGTGAGAATGAGTTTCGACATGGT
Source organism: Herbiconiux sp. (assembly GCF_023264895.1). Classification (GTDB taxonomy): domain Bacteria; phylum Actinomycetota; class Actinomycetes; order Actinomycetales; family Microbacteriaceae; genus Herbiconiux. The sequence goes on from NZ_JAHFUY010000104.1 coordinate 14,264, forward strand.
GCTGCTCCTTAACGGCCCGAGCCGGCGTAGGGCAGAAGTGCCATTTCGCGGGCGTTCTTGACGGCACGGGCGATGAGGCGCTGCTCCTGGACGGAGACTCCCGTGATACGGCGAGCGCGGATCTTTCCACGCTCCGAGATGAACTTGCGGAGGGTCGCGACGTCCTTGTAGTCGATGACGCCGACTCGGATGGACTTCGCGGGGGCGGCGTTCTTCGCGCCCTTGGCGCCGCGGAGCGGCTTGCGGCGGTCGCCGCTTGACTTTCCAGCCATGGTTGGATTCCTGTTCTAGAAGAAGAGAAGTTTAGAAGGGGGTGTCGTCGGAGTAGCTGCCCGGAGTGTTCCAGACGTCGCCACCACCGTTCGCACCGGCCGAGGAAGGAGCGGATGCGGCCCACGGCTCGTCGACAGCAGGCTGCCCACCGCGGTTTCCGCCACCGCCACCGCCGAACGATCCGCCGCCACCACCGGCGCCACCACTGGTGGCACGGGTGACCTGAGCGGTCGCGTAGCGGAGCGAGGGACCGATCTCGTCGACCTCGAGCTCGATCGAGGTGCGCTTCTCGCCCTCTTTCGTCTCGTAGGAGCGCTGACG
>NZ_JAHFUY010000013.1 GCF_023264895.1 Herbiconiux sp.
GGCTCCCCTGAAGCAGATCGCGTTCAACGCCGGTCTCGAGCCCGGAGTCGTCGCCGCCAAGGTGCGCGACCTCGACTACGGCTGGGGCCTCAACGCCGCGACCGGTGAGTACGTCGACCTCCTGGCCGCCGGCATCATCGACCCGGCCAAGGTCACCCGCTCGGCCCTGCAGAACGCGGCGTCCATCGCCGGCCTGTTCCTCACGACCGAGGTCGTCGTGGCCGACAAGCCCGAGCGCAACCCGGCCCCGGCCGGCGACCCCACGGGTGGCATGGACTTCTAGTCCTTCACTTCGCACAACAAAGAACGGGCGGTCCCTTCGGGGCCCGTCCGTTTTTTGTTGCGCTCGTGCCGCGCCGGTCCCCGCCCGGCGCGGGCGACATGTTCGCGTGCGGTCGGAGACCTCGGCCTGCGGTCGAGGCCTCCGGCCCCGCGCTCACCTTGGGTCGTCGAGTACGGCCCCTTGCGTGCCGCCATCTGCGGCTGCGTGCGGCCTGGTGAGGGCATCTGCGGCCTGGTGTGGGTTGTGCGCGGTCTCGTGGGGCTTGCGTCGCGGGGGTGGAGTGGCGGCTAGCGATCTGCCTCGGTAGGTGGCAGGAGGGCTAGCAGGACGTTGGCGAGTTCAGTGGGGCGCTCGATCATCAGGAGGTGGCCGGCGTCCGGGATGATCGTCGACGAGCGGGCCGCGGATCGTGCCCACGGCGGCACATGCCATCCGGGAGCACTCCGTTCACCGGCGATCAGGTGCACCGGCTTCGCCGAGAAGACACGGGAGAGCAGGGACTCGTAGGCGGGGGATCCCGTCGCCTCGACGATCCCCTGAGCGGAACGCCAGACGGTGGTCCAGGGCTGGAAAGCGAGCGCCGCCTTGGCCTCGGCCACGCGCCGAGGGGTTGCGACGATTCCATCGCCGTCGAGCAGAGCGTGCGGGTCGGCGAGGATGGCACGGATGCGATCGCGGGCGTCGTCGGGGTCCAGCGCGGCGATCGACCGTGACCAGAACGCATCGGCCAGCGAGAAGTTGCCCTCGACCGAGGTGAGCGATGACACCGACTGCGGGAACAGATCGGCGAAGGTGAACGCGTACACGGCGCCGATCGAGTGTGCGACCAGGTGCACGGGCTCGCCGTCGGCGACGTCGGTGACATGCTGCCGCAGGGCGTCGATCTGGCCCTCGAACGTCACATCTTCGGTGGCGCGCGAGCCGTACCCGGCCAGGTCGGGCGCCGAGCAGACCGACGGTGCCAACCGGCCGAACACACCCGGGTCGCAGAACGAGCCGATCAGCCCGTGCACGAACACGAGGCGCTCCGGCCGATCCGTCGGTGCCGCACCCGCGACGACCGGGGTGGGACCGAGGTCGACAGGTCGTGAGGAGGACATCCGGTGCCCGGTGACTCAGCGGGAGGGGGGAGGGGTGGGCGCCGCACCCACCGGCATCAGCGGCAGGGTCACGCGGAACGTCGCACCGCCGCCGGGGGTCTCGATGGCCTCGACGGTGCCGTGGTGGGCGGCGACGATCGAGGACACGATCGCGAGGCCGAGGCCACTGCCACCGGTCTCGCGGGTGCGGGAGGAGTCGGCGCGGTAGAAACGCTGGAAGATCTTCTCGCGGATCTGCAGGGGGATGCCCTCGCCGTGGTCGACGATGTCGACCGTGGCCACCCGCCGCTGCTCGTCGACCTGCACCGAGAGGTCGATCGGCGTGGTCGCATCGGTGAAGCGCAGGGCGTTGCCGATCAGGTTGGTGAGCACCTGGCGGATCTTGTTCTCCTCGGCCAGCACGATCGGCTGAAGAGCCTCCGTGGGCACGAGCTCGCCGAGCACGTCGGTCGTGCCGTCCGATCCGCCGGGGCCGTTGAGGACGACCTCGCCCGTGGCATCCGTCGGCGCACCGGGACTGATCCGCGGCACCGGGCCGGTCGCACCCGCGACACCCGTGGCACGGGGGCGCCGGCGCAACCGCGCCAGCGTCGCGTTGGCGAAGGCGATCGGCCGGGTCGCCGTCGACGGGGTGCGTGACCCGTCGGCGGATGATCCGGTCCCCCCGGTGCCGTCGGGGCCGCCTTCGATCGCCGGCACGAAGGTCAGCGACGAGGGGCCGAGCGGGGTGATCACCGAGACCACGCGCTCCGGGCTGGCGGCCCGGGCATCCATCGCCGCATCCATCACGAGCGGCACGAGGTCGACGGGGGCCAGTTGCAGCGGGCGGGTCTCGTCGAGACGGGCGAGCTCGAGGAGGTCTTCGACGAGGGTCCCCATCCGGATCGCCTCCTTCTCGATGCGGTCCATGGCCGAGGCGATGTCTTCGGGGGTCTGCAGCGCGCCCATCCGGTAGAGCTCGGCATAGCCGCGCACGGACACGAGCGGGGTGCGCAGCTCGTGCGAGGCGTCGCCCACGAAGCGCCGCATCTGGTCGATCGTCTTGGCGCGGTCGGCGAAGGCGCGGTCGATCCGCGAGAGCATGGTGTTGAGCGAGCGGTTCAGCCGGCCGACTTCTGTGTTCGGCATGGCGTCGCTCATCCGCTGGCTGAAGTCGCCGCCGTCGGCGATCGCCGCAGCCGTGCGTTCCACCTCGCGCAACGGCCCGAAGGTGGAGGTGACGAGCAGGCGCGTCAGCATCGCGCCCAGGATGACCACGCCCACGCCGAAGGCCAGGAAGATGGACAGATACGTCGCCGTGGTCTTCTCGGTCTCGGCCAGCGACTTCGCGATGATCACGTTGCCGAGATCGGTGCCGCCGAAGAGGTAGACCTGCGCGGCGATCGCGTGCCATTCGGTGCGCTGGTCGAGGGAGTCGACGCTGAACACCTTGCCGGCCAGGGCATTCGAGGTGTCGAGCGTCACCTGCACCTGGGGCATCGCATCCGGATCGCTGTCGCCCCAGTTGCTGGCGATCAGATTGCCCGACGAGTCGACGAGCCCCACGAAGTAGTCGGTGGGCGCCGAGGTGATGTCGGCCACGCCGAACTTCTCTTGCGTGGCATTGGGCCCGAGAAAGGGCGACGGGTCGCGATCAGCGGTGTCGAGCTGACTGTCGACCTGCTGCAGCAGATAGGTGCGCAGCACGATCATGGTGCCCACGCCGGAGACCACGAGCCCGAAGGTGAGCATCAAGACCGTGACGCCGGTGATCTTGCTGCGCAGCGAGATCGAGTTCCACTGCTTCTGGATGGCGTTGAGCATGCTGCGGAAAGGCTACGCCTTGCTCACCTTCAGCATGTAGCCGAAGCCACGCTTGGTCTGGATGAGCGACTCCTCGGTGTGGGCGTCGAGCTTGCGACGCAGGTACGAGATGTAGCTCTCGACGATGCCGGCGTCGCCGTTGAAGTCGTACTCCCAGACGTGGTCGAGGATCTGAGCCTTCGAGAGCACGCGGTTGGGGTTCAGCATGAGGTAGCGCAGCAGCTTGAACTCGGTGGGGGAGAGCTCGATGGCGGTGTCGCCGACGAAGACCTCGTGGGTGTCTTGATCCATGGTGAGCTCGCCGGCGCGGATGATCGCGTCTTCGTCGGCCTGCATGGTGCGGCGGAGGATGGCCTTGATGCGGGCCACGATCTCGTCGAGGCTGAACGGCTTGGTGACGTAGTCGTCGCCGC
>NZ_JAHFUY010000105.1 GCF_023264895.1 Herbiconiux sp.
CCCCCCCCCCCCCGACTTGACAGAAGTCGCGCCTAAACGCGCCGACTTGGCACATCTTGTGTCAAGTCGGCCCGTTTAGGCACAGGAAGTGTCAAGTCGCTGGCGCGGGGGCCGCGCGGCGGGCTCGGGGGCGGCGCTGGCAGTGGGGGCAGAGGTGCGAGGAGCGGTTCATGAAGGCCTCCCGCACGATCGGCGTGCCGCAGCGCGGGCAGGGCTTGCCCTGCTGGCCGTAGGCGTTGAGGCTGTGGGAGAAGTAGCCCGAGGCCCCGTTCACGTTCACGTACTGCGCGTCGAAGCTCGTTCCGCCCTCGGCCAGCGCCTTGCCCAGCACGAGCCGCACCTCGGCCAGCAGCTCCCGCAGACGAGGCCGCGTCAGCCGGTCGGCCGGATGCTCGTAATGCAGCCGCGCCGCCCAAAGCGACTCGTCGGCGTAGATGTTGCCGATCCCCGAGATGAGCGTCTGGTCGAGCAGGGCCCGCTTGATCCCCGTGCGCTTGCGCCCCAGAGCGGCGAAGAACAGCGCCTCGTCAAACGCCGGATCGAGCGGATCGCGCGCGATGTGCGCCACCTGCGACGGCACGAGCGCCGCAGACGCGGCCGGCCCCGGCCCCGACCCCGACCCCGACCCCGACCCCGACGCGAGAACCTCCCCGAAGTACCCGCCAGGCTGCCCGTCGGCCGTGGCCACGAGCCGGTCGACCGCCATCGACCCGAAGATCCGCTGATCGACGAAGTTCACCCAGAACTCCCCCTGCTCCGGATGCTCGATGTGCAGCCGGATGCGCAGCAGCCCGTCCTCCACGACACCGGGCGTGCGCAGCAGCACCTGCCCGCTCATGCCGAGATGTGTGACGAGGGCCTGCGCCCCAGAGCCACCCCCGGCATCCCCCAGCGGGAACCACAGGAACTTCCCCCGCCGCCCCGCCCTCAGGATCGTGCGCCCCTCGAGCAGCGCGTCGAACGCCCCCTCGAGCGGACTGTGCCGCTTGAGCGACCGCTCGTCGAACACCTCCACGGCCGTGATGACGGCCCCGGACACCGCGGGCGAGAGCCCCGCCCGCACGACCTCGACCTCGGGCAGCTCCGGCACGACCGCCGCCCTACTCGCCGAGCAGCACGAAAGCGGCTGCGGCGGCCTCGGCCTCGGCCTGCTTCTTGCTCGACCCGGCACCGGTGGCGGAGACCGGCTGACGCTTCCGGGCCCCCGACACGCTCACCGTCGCCACGAAGCTCTTCCGATGGTCGGGCCCGCTCTCGGCCACCGAGTAGACGGGCGCCTCGAACCCGAGCCGGCCGGCCTTCTCCTGCAGCGCGGTCTTCGGATCCATGCCCACGCCGAAGCGCCGGGGGTCGCGCACGAGCGGCTCTACGAGCCGCAGCACGAGCGGGGTCGCCACATCCGGACCCTGGTCGAGGTAGGTGGCGCCGATCAGCGCCTCCATGGTGTCGGCCAGGATCGACGACTTGTCGCGCCCTCCCGTCAGCTCCTCGCCGCGCCCGAGCTTGAGGTGCGGACCGAGCCCGATGGTGCGCGCGATCTCGGCGAGCGCGACGGTCGACACGAGAGAGGCGCGGCGCTTGGCCAGCTCGCCCTCCTCGAGGTCCGGGAAGCTCGTGTAGAGCATGACCGTGACCGCCTGGCCGAGGATGGAGTCGCCGAGGAACTCGAGCCGCTCGTTCGTGGGGATGCCGCCGTGCTCGTAGGAGTACGAGCGGTGCGTGAGTGCCAGGTCGAGCAGATCGGGGTCGAGCGAGATCTGCAGGCTCGCCAAAAGGTGCGACCTGTTCTCCTCGACTTCAGAAGACACGGATCGCACCCTTCAGCGAAAAGCTGATGCTATACGTCGGCGACCTTGCGGCCCTTGTACTCCATGAACAGCGGAGTGCCGGCCGAGTCCTCGACGACCTTCGCGCGGTGCGGGAGGCTGTAGGTGGTCTTGCCGTTCTCGATGGTCTTGACCAGCGTGGGGATCTCGGCCTTCCACTGCGAACGACGCGCGTGCGTGTTGGAACGTGACTGCTTCCGCTTCGGAACGGCCATGACTATCTCTCTTCTTCTCTGTCGGTCTCACGACCGGCGGTCAAGACTCCGTGCTTATTTGCTCTCGGAGCCTGTGTCTTCGGAAACTTCATCTCGGTCGTTCGCCAGCCCTGCGAGCGCCGACCAGCGAGGGTCGATCGGCTCGGGTGCAGGCTCCGCGGGATTCTCAGCCAGTCGCTCGCCCGTTGCGGGGTCGAGTCCTGGGCAATCCGGCTCACACACCGGCTGGAACGGAAGTGACAGCACCACCGTATCCCTGATCAGAGATTCGAGGTCGACATGGTCGTCTTTCACCTCATGATCAAAAGCTTCGTCAGAAGAATACGCGAAAAGCTCCTGGAATTCGACTTCGACAGGCAGGGTGATCTCCCGAAGGCATCGCCCGCACTCGCCGTCGGCCTCCGCGGAGACCTCCGCGCTCACCAGAATGCCCTCGTGCACCGACTCCAGACGCACGTCGACGTGGAGCTCTTCGCCCGCCTGAACGGCCACGAGGCCCTCGCCGAGCTTCTCCTTCACGTCGACGTCGAACGAGTGCTCGCGCATCTCGCCCGGCTTGTGCAGGATGTCGCGCACGTTGACCGTGTAAGGGGTCTTCCTGAATGTGCTCATCGCGAGATTCTACCCGCGTTCCGGGGGCACGGGGTTCCTGTGCACGTTCGCGGCCACCACGGCGGCCGCCTCGGCCCGCAGGGCGTCGACGACGGTGCGGACGGCCAGCCGCTCGGCACGGTCGGGCCTCATGAGCGCGAAGATGTGCCGCTCGGAGACGATCCCGTGCAGGTTCCGCAGCACGATCTCGCTGCGGTAGGCGCCACCGGCCGTGTAGCAGGGCAGCACGGCGACGCCGAGCCCGGCGGCCACGAAGGCCTCGGTCACGCGCGTGTCGCCGAAGCGCTGCACGACGTTCATGGGGGTGCCGGCGGCCTGCGAGATGTCGAGGATGGTGCGCTCGAACGGGTAGCCCCAGGGCACCCCGATCCAGTTCTCCCCGATCAGGTCCTCGGGCAGCAGCTCGTCCTTCTCGGCGAGCGGATGCCCGGGCGGCAGCGCGATGTCGAGCGGCTCGGTCATGAGCTTCACGGCCGTGATCTCGCTCGCCTGCCAGTTCGCCGCGGCCGAGGAGGCGGAGTGCGCGAGCACGATGTCGAAGTCGGAGGTGAGGGCGGGGAAGTCGTCGCTCTCGGGGTCGCGGTCCGAGCAGTGCAGGGTGAGCCCGCCCACGGCCTCGAGCCGCCGCATGACCCCCGGCAGCAGCATCTGGCCGCCGGTCGGGAAGGTCGCGAGCGACACCTCCCCCGTGGGGTCGTTGCGGAACTCGTCCCAGAGCGCGGTGGCGTGCTCGATGGCTACGGCCACGTCGGCGGCGCTCCGCGCGAGCGCTCGGCCCGCATCCGTCAGCACGATGCCGCGACCGGCCTTCTCGGTGAGCGGCAGCCCTGCCTCGCGCTCGAGCACGCGGAGCTGCTGCGAGACCGCGGAGGGGGTGCGGTGCGTGGCGCGGGCCACCTCGGTGATGCTGCCGCGCTCCGCGAGCTCGCGGAGCAGTTCGAGCCGTCGTACGTCCATGTAGAAACCCTACGTCGTGAACGCACGACGGCTCGACCCGCCTACAGCGAGCTGAACGCCTCGTCGTAGAGCGCGAGCGCCCGCTCCGCCTCGGCATCCGTCACCACGCACGGCGGCACGACGTGCAGCCGGTTGTCGGCGAAGAAGGGCAGGAGCCCGAGCGACAGCAGCTTCGACTTGAGCGCACCGACCACGGTGGCCGGTGCCGGCTCCCGCGTCTCGGGGTCGGCCACGAGGTCGAGCGCCCAGAAGACGCCGAGCCCGCGCACCTCGCCGATGACGGCGTGCTTGGCAGCGAGGGCCGCAAGGCCCGGCCCGAGCACGTCGCGGCCGATCCGCGCGGCGTTCTCCACGATGCCCTCGGTCTCCATGGCGTCGAGCGCTCCCACGATCGCCGCCATGGCGAGCGGATGCCCCGAGTAGGTCAGGCCGCCGGGGAACACGCTCTCGTCGAAGATCGCCGAGATCGAGGGCGAGATGATGACGCCGCCCGCCGGCACGTAGCCGGAGTTGACGCCCTTGGCGAAGGTGATGAGGTCGGGCTCCACGAGACCGCCCTCCTGCTCGGCGAGCGACTGGAAGGCGAACCAGCCGCCGGTGCGGCCGAAGCCGGCCATGACCTCGTCGAAGATCAGCACGATGCCGTAGCGGTCGGCGAGCGCCCTGACTCCCGTGAGGTAGCCCGGCGGGGGCACGAGCACGCCCGCGGTGCCGGGGATGGTCTCGATCAGGATGGCGGCGATCGATGAGGCGCCCTCGGCCTGGATGATGCGCTCGAGGTGGTGCAGCGCCCTGGCCGACTCCTCCTCGGGCGTCGTGGCCCAGAACTCGGAGCGGTAGGCGAAGGGCCCGAAGAAGTGCACGTGCCCGCGCGAGTACTCGTTCGGCACGCGGCGCCAGTCGCCCGTGGCCACCACGGCGGCCCCGGTGTTGCCGTGGTAGGAGCGGTAGGCCGAGAGCACCTTGTCGCGCCCCGTGTAGAGCCTGGCCATGCGGATGGCGTTCTCGTTGGCATCCGCACCGCCGTTGGTGAAGAAGACCTTGTCGTAGGAGGAGCCGGCGCGGTCGAGGATGCGCTGGGCGGCCTTGCCGCGGGTGAGGTTGGCGTGCGCCGGGGCGACGGTGGTGAGGATGTCGGCCTGCTCCTTGATGGCCGAGACCACGGCCGGGTGCTGGTGCCCGATGTTGGTGTTGACGAGCTGGGAGGAGAAGTCGAGGTACTCGTTGCCCTCGAAGTCCCAGACGGTGGAGCCGAGGCCACCGGCGATCACCATGGGGTTCAGCGCCCCCTGGGCCGACCAGGAGTGGAAGACGTGGGCCTTGTCGAGCTCGCGGGTGAGCTGGCCGTCGGCGGGGTCGAGAGTCATGGGTGGTGCCTGTCCTTCTGGTCGTGCGGATGGGTGATCCGTCACGTCGTGCCGCTCTGACGCCGTCGAAGCGGCACGACGTGACGGATCGGGGGTGCTAGTTGCCGCCCTCGTTGAGGGTGACCTCGATGGGGGCGTAGTCGGCGCCGATGACGTCGACGCCCTCCTCCTCGAGCTCGGCGAGGGCCTTCTCCACGTACTCGTTGGAGAACGCGGTCGCCGGGGGCTCCTCGGTGATGACGGTCGCGCCGGTCTCGTTGGGGGTGTCCATGGCGATCTCGACCGTCTGGTCCCACTGGTCCTGGTTGATCGTGCCGACACCGGAGGTCGAGGGCCAGATCAGCTTGTTGACCTCGTTGGTCATCCAGAGCTGGTGGCTCTCACCGAGCTGCGAGCCCGACTCGGTCACGATCGTCGCGGCCTCCTCGGGGTTGTCGCGGGCGTACGCCCAGCCCTTGATCGAGGCCTTGATGAACTTCACCGCGGTGTCGGCGTAGTCGGCGTCGTCGGCGAGGCGGTCGCTGTCGGCCCAGATGGCATCCTGGAGCATCGCGGTGCCCTCTTCGTTCCAGTCGATCACGTTGAGCTCGTCCGGCTGGAACAGCTCTCCCGTGGCCGGGTTGATCGACTCGAGCACCTGCGCGTACTCGTTGTAGGTCATCGCCTGGGCGGCGTCGATGTCGCCGGCCAGGAAGCCGTTCATGTCGAACGCCTGCGAGACCAGCGAGATGTCGTCGAGCGCCACGCCCGCCTTGCCCATGCCGGCGAACAGCTCCCACTCGTTGCCGTAGCCCCAGCTGCCGACCGACTTGCCCTTGAGGTCGGCGGCGGTGGTGATGTTCGCCTCCTTCATCGAGACCTGCGTGGTGCCGGAGCGCTCGAAGATCTGCGCGATGTCGGTGACGGCCGCGCCCTGCTCGATCGAGCCGAGCACCTTGGGCACCCAGGAGATGGCGAAGTCGGCGTCGCCGCCGGTGAGCACGTCGATCGGCACGATGTCGGCGGCGCCCTCGAGGATCGTGACGTCGAGGCCCTCCTCCTCGTAGAAGCCCTGGTCGAGCGCTGCGTAGTAGCCCGCGAACTGCGCCTGCGAGAACCACTGCAGCTGCAGGCTCACGGGGGTGAGCTCGCCGTCGGCCGAGTCGGTCGAACCGCCGTCGGTGCCTCCTGACGAGCAGCCGGCGAGCGCGAGTGCCGAGACGGCGAGCGCTCCGACGCCGGTGATGAGTCGAGTGCTGTGTTTCATGCTTCCTCCTTTGGTGGTGCTGCGGATGGTGCGGGGGTGGAACGGCTAGGTGCTCGGCTTGTAGTGCCGGGTGGCGAACTTCTCGATGCCGAGGGTGACGCAGTAGAAGAGGAGCCCGACGAGGATGGCGCCCAGCACGTAGGCCCAGGCGAGCGGGTAGTTCGACGACGACGCGGCCGAGGTGATCGACTTGCCGAGGCCGCCGACGGGCCCGCCGAAGTACTCGGCGATGAGGGCCGAGATCACGGCGAGGCTCGACGCGATCCGGAGCCCGGTGAAGATGAACGGCAGCGCCCCCGGCACCGTCACGGTGCGCGTGAGCTGCCAGGCGGATGCCGCGTAGACGTGCATGAGGTCGCGGTGCACCGGGCGCACCTGGCGAAGACCCCGCAGCGTGTTGATGTAGACGGGGATGAAGACCGCGATCGCGGCGACCAGCTGCCGGGCCGTCTCGGCACCGGCGCCGAACATCGTGTAGAGCACGGGGGCGAGCGCCACGATCGGCACCACGGCGAGGGCGGCGATGACGGCGGCGCTGAGCTCGTCGATCACCCGGATGAGGGCGGCGATCACGGCGAACAGGATGCCCAGGACACCGCCGATCACGAGCCCCACGAGGGCGTTGCCGCCCGTCACCACGGCCCCCTGCAGCACGGAGCCGAAGCTGCCCCCGAACTGCTCGCCGATGGCGAGCGGGCCGGGCACGATGAACGGCTTGACCTCGAACACCACGATCAGGAGCTGCCAGAGCGCGAGCGCCACGACGCCGAGCAGCACGGGCGCGAGCACCGTGCGGGCGCTCGATGCCGGTCGCGGGGTCGCGGTGCTCATCGCGTCTCGACCCCGCGGATGCCCACGGGAGCCTCGCCGTGCAGGAGCTCGCGCACCCGGCTGACGTTCTCGAAGAAGGCCTCGTTCTCGCGCAGCTGCTCGGTGCGCTCGGCGGCCGAGCCGAGCGAGACGGTGAGGATGTCGCGGATGCGCCCCGGCCGCGGCGACATGACGACGACACGGTTGGAGAGGTACACGGCCTCCGGGATGGAGTGCGTGACGAACACGACCGCGGCACCCGTCTCGGCGGTGATGCGCACGAGCTCGGTCTGCATGCGCTCCCGCGTCATCTCGTCGAGGGCGCCGAACGGCTCGTCCATGAGCAGCAGGCGCGGGCTCTCGGCGAGCGAGCGGGCGATGGCGACGCGCTGCTGCATGCCGCCGGAGAGCTGGTCGGGGTAGCTCTCGGCGAAGTCCGAGAGGCCCACGAGGGCGAGCAGCTCGGCCGAGCGCGCCTTGCGGGCGGCACCGGCCACTCCGTGCAGCTCGAGCGGCAGCTCGATGTTGCCCGACACGGTGCGCCAGGGCAGGAGGCCGGCCTGCTGGAAGGCGATGCCGTACTCCTGGTCGATCCGGGCCTGCCTGGCCGTCTTGCCGAAGACGGTCACGGTGCCGGCGGTCGGCGCATCCAGGTCGGCGATCAGGCGCAGGAGCGTCGACTTGCCGCAGCCCGAGGGGCCGATGAGCGAGACGAACTCCCCCGGCGCGACCGTGAGGTCGATGTTCTCGAGCGCCGTGACGGTGGCCTTCTTCTTGCCGGTGAAGATCTTGTCGACCCCGACGACCTCGACGGCGGCGGATGCGACGGCGGCGGATGCCGGCGATGCGGCGGCGGATGCTGCGGGTGCGTCGCTCATGCGGGCACTTCCCCTCTGCGGTAACGACGGAGCAGGACTCCGAGCAGTGCGATGAAGCCGGCGGCGACGAGGCCGACCGCGATGGCTCCGAAGATGGGCGCCCAGGTCTTGGCGGGATCGCCCGAGGCCTGCTGCGCGTATTCGATGATCATGCGGCCGATGCCGCCGCGGAGGCCGATCGAGACCTCCGCCACGACCGTGCCGATCACGGCGTTGGCGGCCGCGAGCCGGAGCGCGGGCAGGAGGTAGGGCACCGAGGCGGGCAGGCGCAGCTTGAACAGCGTCTTCCACCAGCCGACCCCGTAGCTGCGGAACAGCTCGACGTGGATGGCGTCGGGCGAGTTGAGGCCGCGGAGGGCGCCGATCGACACCGGGAAGAACGCGAGGTAGGAGGCGATGACCGCCACCGACATCCAGTTCTCCCAGGTGAAGTCGCCGAACTCGAGCTGCGAGCCCCAGCGGCGAACCAGCGGCGCGATCGCGATGAGCGGCACGGTCTGGCTGAGGATGATCCAGGGCAGCACCGCCGACTCCGCCGTGCGGAAGCGCTGCATGAGCACCGCGAGGAGCATGCCCACCACGACGCCGACGACCCAGCCCACGGCCGCCACCCCGAGGGTGAAGGCCGAGGCCTCGAGCACCGCCGACCACACCGGCACGGCGTTCCGGCCGGAGCCGGTCTCGCCGAACAGGCGGGTGATCATGTCCCACACGTGCGGCATGGCCAGATCGGTGGTGCGCGGGAGGATCGTGAGATCGCCCACCACCACGCCCTCGGCGGGCCCCACCGCCTTGTAGAGCTCCCAGAGCGCCACGAGCAGCAGCACCCCGCCCACCCCGAAGGCGACGCGCTTCACGGCGGCGTTGCCGCGCGGCGCATCCTTCGGCCGGGGCGGTCTCGCCCGAGTGCTCGATCCGGGGGCTGCCGTCATGCCTTGGCCGTGATGTGGTCTCGGAGCGCGGGCATCACGGTCTCGCCGTACACGCGGAGGGTCTCCTCCTTGTTGTCGTGCTGCAGGTAGCCGGCGAACTGGGTCACGCCGATCTCCTTGTACTGCTCGAGCTTCTCGATGTGGTCCTTCGCCGTGCCGAGCACGCAGAAGCGGTCGACGATGTCGTCGGGCACGAAGGCCGTGTGCGAGTTGCCGGCGCGGCCGTGCTCGTTGTAGTCGTAGCCCTCGCGGTCCTTGATGTAGTCGGTGAGGGCCTTCGGCACGTCGCTGTCGGTGCCGTACTTCGAGACGATGTCGGCCACGTGGTTTCCCACCATGCCGCCGAACCAGCGGCACTGGTCGCGCATGTGCTCCCAGTCGTCGCCGATGTACATCGGGGCGGCGATGCAGAACTTGATCTCATCCGGGTTCCGGCCCGCGTTGGAGGCGGCCGTCCGCACGGTCTCGATCATCCACTTGGCGATGTCGATGTCGCCGCACTGCAGGATGAATCCGTCGCCGACCTCGCCCGTGAGCTTGAGGGCGAGCGGGCCGTAGGCCGCCACCCACATCTCGAGCTCGGAGCCGTGGCTCCACGGGAACTGCAGGGTCTGACCGTTGTACTCCACGGCCCGGCTGCTCGCGAGCTCCCGGATGACGTGGATGGACTCCCGGAGCGACTTCAGCGTGGTGGGCGCGCCGCCCGTGACGCGCACCGCCGAGTCGCCGCGGCCGATGCCGCAGACGGTGCGGTTGCCGTACATCTCGTTGAGGGTCGCGTAGACCGAGGCCGTGACCGTCCAGTCGCGGGTGGCCGGGTTGGTCACCATGGGGCCGACCTTGATCTTGTGCGTCTCGGCCAGGATCTGGCTGTAGATCACGTAGGGCTCCTGCCAGAGCAGGTGCGAGTCGAAGGTCCAGAAGTAATCGAACCCGTACTGCTCGCTGAGCTTCGCGAGGCCGACGGTGCGTGCTGCGGGGGGATTGGTCTGAACGACCGCGCCGAAATCCATCTGTGTGTCTCCTTGGTGCTTCGTGCGTCAGATCAGGTACTGGCTCAGGCCGCGCTTGAAGTACGCGCCGTCGCCCTTCTTGCCGAGGTAGGTGTTGTCGTCGACCACTTTGCGACCCCGCGAGAACACGGTGTCGACGTGGCCGTCGATCTCGAAGCCCTCCCAGGCCGAGTAGTCCATGTTCATGTGGTGGGTCTTGCCTGTGCTCTCACCCCGGCCGTCGGTCGGGAGACCGATGGAGGTGTGCCCGTTGGGGTTGTAGATCACGACGTCGCCGTCGGCGCCGGGCTGGATGACGCCCTTCTTGCCGTGGATGCCGAACATCCGGGCCGGCGTGGTCGACGTGAGCTCCACCCAGCGCGGCAGCGAGATCTCTCCCATCACCACACCCTGGTAGATCAGGTCCATGCGGTGCTCGACCGAGCCGATGCCGTTCGGGATCTTCGAGAAGTTGCCGATCCCCATGTCCTTCTGGCCCTTCATGCAGAAGGGGCAGTGGTCGGTCGAGATCACCTGGAGGTCGTTGGTGCGGAGCCCCTGCCACATGTGGCCCTGGTGGCCCTCGTGCTTCGAGCGCAGCGGGGTGGAGCACACCCACTTGGCGCCCTCGAAGTCGCCCCACTCCTCGCTCGACGCGCCGAGCTGATCCTCGAGCGAGAGGTAGAGGTACTGCGGGCAGGTCTCGGCGAACACGTTCTGCCCGTTGTCGCGGGCCGCCGCGATCTGCTCCACGGCCTGCTTCGCGCTCACGTGCACGATGTAGAGCGGGGCGCCGGTGAGGTTGGCGAGCATGATCGCGCGGTGCGTGGCCTCCTCCTCGGCCTGCCAGGGGCGGGAAGTGCCGTGGTAGAACGGCGAGGTCTCGCCGCGCTCGATGTGCTGCTGCACCAGCAGGTCGATGACCGAGCCGTTCTCGGCGTGCATCATCATGAGCGCGCCGTTCTCGGCGCCCTTCTGCATCGCCTTCACGATCTGGCCGTCGTCGCTCAGGAACACGCCCTTGTAGGCCATGAAGAGCTTGAAGGAGGTGACGCCCTCATTGATCAGCTCGTCCATCGCGGTGAGGCTCGAATCCTGCACGTCCGAGAGGATCTGGTGGAATCCGTAGTCGACCGCGCACTGCCCGGCCGCCTTCTCCTGCCACAGGTTGTACTGCTCCAGGATGTTCTCGCCCGCGTACTGCACCACGAAGTCGATGATCGACGTCGTGCCGCCGTGCGCCGCAGCGCGCGTGCCGGTCTCGAAGGTGTCGCTGGCCTCGGTGCCGCCGAACGGCATCTGCATGTGGGTGTGCGCGTCGATCCCGCCCGGGATGACGTACTTGCCGGTCGCGTCGACGACCTGGTCGACGTTCGACGCGAGGTCGAAGCCGAGCAGGGTCGATCCGGGTGCTAGGACCGCGGCGATGGTCTCGCCGTCGATCAGCACGTCGGCCTGGGCGGTCCCCGTGGCGTTCACGACGGTGCCACCGGTGATGAGGGTCTTGGTCATTCTCAGCTCCGTTGCTCGCTGGTCTCTACGGTTTCGGGATGCTCGTGTACGAGTCGGGGCGACGGTCGCGGTAGAACTGCCAGTCGTCGCGCACCGCCCGGATCATGTCGAGGTCGAGGTCGCGGATCACGAGCTCCTCGGCGTCGCCCGAGGCGTAGCCCCCCACGATGTTGCCCTGCGGGTCGGCGAACTGGCTCGTGCCGTAGAAGGTGACGGCGAGGTCGCCGTACTCGTTGTCCTCGCGGCCGACTCGGTTGGGGGCGGCGACGAAGTAGCCGTTGGCCGCGGCCGCGGCGGGCTGCTCGAGCTCCCACAGGCGGTTGGAGAGCCCGGGCTTCGTGGCGTTGGGGTTGAAGACGATCTCGGCGCCGTTCAGGCCCAGCTCCCGCCAGCCCTCGGGGAAGTGACGGTCGTAGCAGATGTAGACGCCGATGCGGCCGACGGCCGTGTCGAAGACGGGGTAGCCGAGGTTGCCGGGCCGGAAGTAGAACTTCTCCCAGAACCGGTCGACGTGCGGGATGTGGTGCTTGCGGTACGAGCCGAGGATCGTGCCGTCGGAGTCGACCACCACGGCGGTGTTGTAGTAGACGCCGGGCTGGTCCTCCTCGTAGATGGGCAGGATCGTCACGAGACCGAGCTCCTTCGCGAGCGCCGCGAAGCGCTGCACGATCGGGCCGTCGGCCGGTTCGGCGTAGCGGTAGTACTTCTTGTCCTGCGTGATGCCGAAGTAGGGGCCGTAGAAGAGCTCCTGGAAGCAGATGACCTGGGCGCCCTCGGCTGCGGCATCGCGCATGAACTGCTCGTGCTTGTCGAGCATCGACTCCTTGTCGCCCGTCCAGCTGGCCTGGGTGATCGCCGCGCGGATCGTCGTCATTGATGGCCTTCCTCGAAAACAAAAGAGGGGCGGTTTCTCACCCCGTTTTGTTATTATTGGCGGTGAACATTTCTCTCGTGTTTCAGATTGTGACGTGAGCGTAAATATGTCAAGGGTCGCCTGCAGCACTGCCTAGGGTGGGAGCCCATGCTCGAACTGATCGCCGACGCGGTGGAACACCGCACGCCGGAGGGGATCGCGGCCGCCATCTCGCGGCTCATCCGCTCGGGTTCGCTCGGCGCGGGCGATCGGCTGCCGACGGTGCGCGACGTCGCCTCCACCCTCGGCGTGAGCCCCGCCACGGTCTCGAACGCCTGGCAGGCGCTCTCGGGGGTCGGTCTCATCACCTCGCGCGGCCGGGCCGGCAGCTACGTGCTGCAGGCGTCGGCGTCGTGGATGCCGCCGCACTTCGGCGAGCTCGCCGGCTCGCACGTCGTGGCGCGGCTCGACCTCTCGACGGGCACACCCGATCCGGAGCTGCTGCCCGACCTCGCGGCCGCGCTCACCAAGGTGCCCACCCGGGCCGACACCGCGAGCTACCTCAGCGCCCCCGTGCTGCCCGAGCTCGACCTGCACCTGCGGGCATCCTGGCCCTACCCCGTGGCGGCGCTCACGATCGTCGACGGCGCCCTCGATGCCATCTCGCGCTCGCTCGAGTCGCTCGTGCGGTTCGGCGACCGGGTGGTGGTCGAGAACCCCGGGTTCCCCCCGTTCTTCGACCTGCTCGACCACCTCGGCGTCGAGCGGATCCCGGTCGACATCGATCGCGAGGGCCTCCGGCCGGACCAGCTGGCCCGGGCCCTCCGGCTGAACCCCGCCGCCATCATCCTGCAGCCGCGCGCCCACAACCCCACGGGCGTCTCGATGTCGAGCGAGCGGGTGCGGGAGCTCGCGCGCGTGCTCCGCGCCAACACGCACCTGAGCGACCCCGTGGTGATCGAGGACGACCATTCCGGCGAGATCTCGAGCTCCCCCGCGCACAGCCTCGGCACGTGGCTGCCGCAGCGCACCCTGCACGTGCGGAGCTACGCCAAGTCGCACGGGCCCGACCTCCGGATCGCCGCCCTCGGGGGGCCGGAGCAGCTGATCGACCGCATCGTGGCGCGGCGCATGATCGGGCCGGGCTGGACCTCGCGCATGCTCCAGACGATCCTCTACGAGCTGCTCACGGCGAGCGCCTCGCTCGACGCCGTGCACGATGCGCGCCGCATCTACCAGGCGCGGCAGCGGGAGCTCTCGGAGGCGCTCGTGGCGGCCGGCGTCAGCCACAGCCCGTCCGACGGCATCAACACCTGGCTGCCGGTCGCCGATGAGAAGTCGGCCATCGTCGCCCTCGCCGCCAGCGGCATCCGGGTGGCCGCCGGCTCGAGCTTCATCGCCTCGCCTTCCGCCGCCGCGCCCTCTCCGTCGCCGCACTTCCTCCGCGTCACGGCCGGCCGCGTCACCGACGACTTCACCCCCCTCGCAGCCCTCCTCGCGGCTGCCTCCCGCGTCACCTGAGCAGGCGGCCACGGACAAGGGGGTTGGAACGATGGGGTTGAATGGGGGCGTGCGAGTGACGGTGATTGCGGGCGGTGTCGGCGGGGCGAGGTTCTTGAGGGGGCTGCGATCGCATCTGCGTGAGGCGTACCCGAATGGCGACGGCGGGTCGACCGCCGAGATCACCGCCGTGGTCAACACGGGCGACGACATGTGGCTGACGGGGCTGCGGGTGTGCCCCGACCTCGACTCGATCATGTACACGCTCGGCGGCGCGAACGACGACGAACGCGGCTGGGGCCGCAAGGGCGAGAGCGAGCGCGTGAGCGCCGAGCTCACCGCCTACGGCATCGGCTGGCCGTGGTTCACGCTCGGCGACCTCGATCTCGGCACCCACATCGCCCGCTCGAGCTTCCTCCGCGACGGCCTCACCCTCACCGAGGCGACCGCCCGGCTGTCGGAGCGCTGGCCGCTCGGCGTGCGCCTCCTGCCGATGAGCGATCAGCCGGTCGAGACCCACGTGGAGATCGTGGTCGACGGCAGGCGCCGCATCGTGCACTTCGAGGAGTGGTGGGTGAAGCACCGGGCGTCGGTGCCCGCTCAGCGGTTCATCCAGGTGGGGGTCGACGCCGCGCATCCGACACCCTCGGTGCTGCACGCGATCGAGCACGCCGACGTCATCGTAATAGCCCCCTCCAACCCCGTCGTGTCGATCGGCACGGTGCTCGGGGTGCCCGGGATGCGCGCGGCCCTGAAGGCGGCGAGGGCGCCGATCGTGGGCGTCTCGCCGATCATCTCGGGCGCGGCGGTGCGCGGCATGGCCGACGCCTGCCTCACGGCGATCGGCGTCGAGACCACGGCCGTCGCGGTCGGCAAGCACTACGGCGCGCGGGCGCGCGGCGGGCTGCTCGACGCGTGGCTGATCGACGAGACGGATGCGCCGGGCGCGGCCGTGCTCGCCGCGGCCGGCATCCCCACCAGCGTGGTGCCCCTCTGGATGCGCGACCCCGACACGAGCGCCCAGCTCGCCGCCGACGCCCTCGCCGCGGCCCGCCGCTAGGGAGCCGCGCGACGGCCCGCCG
>NZ_JAHFUY010000028.1:0-10626 GCF_023264895.1 Herbiconiux sp.
TCACTCTCCAATCGTCGAGTGTTCACTTTTCACCGCCACAACTGTCCAGTTTTCAACCGCCGCCGACAGATGGGCGAATACACGGACAGGCGCTATTCGATACGGGGAAAGGGATGCTCTCGTGGGCTCCGGACAGCACCGCCTCACCGCTCCGGATCACGGTCGACGATCGGTCGACGACCGACGACGAACTCAGCGGCCTGTCGTTCGCACACGAGATGAAGGTTGATAGCGAACCGGAGAGTATGCGCTGGACTTATACCGAAGGTGAGGACTGGGACGTGACGACGACCTTCGTCTGGGCGCGGCAGAGAGAGTAGTGCTCTCATGTGCCGGCTGGGCTCTCGTGGGGCCGCCCACAGTCGAAGAGGACGCCGCCCGCCAGTTCCACGGGTCCGCACGGCGGCGTAAGGTGTCGGCCATCGGGTGGCTGGAGGAGACGACATGGGTGAGGTGGCGCGGACGTATCCGCAGGGTGTGAGCTGCTGGGTGGATGTGGAGGCGCCCGACGTGGGGGCGGCGGCCGCTTTCTACGGCGGGCTGTTCGGGTGGGCGTTCGACGACGTGATGCCCACCGAGGCACCCGGGAGCTACCTCATCGCGCAGCTCGAGGGGCGCGACGTGGCGGCCATCGGCACGCCCGCCTCCGCGCGCACGACCGCCGTCTGGAACACGTACTTCGCGGTCGACGACGCGGATGCTATGGCGCGCGAGATCGTGCGGGCCGGCGGCACCGTGGTGGCCGAGCCCGCCGATGCCGGGCCGGGCGGGCGGGCGGCCGCCGGCCGCGACTCACAGGGCGCCGGGTTCGCGCTCTGGCAGGCGCGGCGACGGCTCGGGGCGCAGGTGGTGAATGTGCCGGGATCGTGGAACTTCAGCAACCTGCGCACGGGCGACCTCCCCGCCGCGAAGGAGTACTACGAGCGCCTCTTCGGCTGGCGCTACCTCGACCTCGGCGAGAGCGTCGAGCACCTGATCGCGGTCGACGGCTACGGCGACCACCTGGCGGCGACGTCGGATCCCGGGATCCGGGAGCGCCAGGCCGGCTTCCCGGCGGGGTTCGCGGATGTTATCGGCGCCGTGCAGCCTGCGGCCCCCGGTGAGCAGCCGCACTGGCAGGTGGTCTTGACGGTGGCATCCCGCGACGAGTCGATCGCCCGCGCCCTGGAGCTCGGCGCGACGGTGCTCTCGACGACCGAGACCCCGTGGGCCGCCCACGCCGACCTCGAGGACCCCCAGGGCGCCCTCCTCACCCTCAGCGAGTTCCTGGCCGGCTAGGGCCCCGACCCGCCCGCGCGACTTGACCCGACCGGGTGCTTGCCGCTGGGCGCTCTTACGCAATCACAAGGGGCCGCCGCGACCGCGCGCGAGCGCGGCCACGACGGCCCATGTCCCCCGCGCCGCAGAGGCGGCGGCGCGGAGTGTATCCAGCTACTCCACGTCTTCGTCGACCCAGTCGAAGGTCTTCGTGACGGCCTTCTTCCAGTTCCGGAGCTGGCGCTCACGCTCGTCGGAGTCCATCTGCGGCTCCCAACGGGAGTCCTCCTGCCAGTTGGCGCGGAGCTCACCGAGGTCGGCCCAGTAGCCCACCGCGAGACCGGCCGCGTAGGCCGCTCCGAGCGCCGTGGTCTCCGCCACGACGGGGCGCACCACGGGCACGCCCAGGATGTCGGCCTGGAACTGCATGAGCGTGTTGTTCGCGATCATGCCGCCGTCGACCTTGAGCTCGGTGAGGTCGACGCCGGAGTCGGCGTTGACCGCATCCAGAACCTCGCGCGTCTGGAAGGCCGTGGCCTCGAGCGCCGCGCGGGCGATGTGGCCCTTGTTCACGTAGCGGGTGAGGCCCACGAGCGCACCGCGCGCATCCGATCGCCAGTACGGCGCGAACAGACCCGAGAACGCGGGCACGAAGTAGGCGCCGCCGTTGTCGTCTACCGTGTTCGCGAGCGTCTCGACCTCGGGTGCCGAGGAGATGATGCCGAGGTTGTCCCGAAGCCACTGGATGAGCGATCCGGTGACCGCGATCGAGCCCTCGAGCGCGTAGTGGGCCGGCTGGTCGCCCAGCTTGTAGCCGAGGGTCGTGAGCAGCCCGTTCTTGGAGTGCACGATCTCGGTGTCGGTGTTGAAGATGAGGAAGTTGCCGGTGCCGTAGGTGTTCTTCGACTCGCCGGCGTCGAACGCCGCCTGGCCGAAGGTCGCGGCCTGCTGGTCGCCCAGGATGCCGGCGACCGGCACCTCGCGGAGCAGGTTCGACGACTCGACGGTGCCGTAGACCTCGGAGGAGGACTTGATCTCGGGGAGCATCGACTTCGGCACCCCGAACGCCTCGAGGATGTCGTCGCGCCACTCGAGCGTCTCGAGGTCCATGAAGAGGGTGCGCGAGGCGTTGGTGACGTCGGTCGCGTGCACGCCGCCGTCGGTGCCGCCCGTGAGGTTCCACAGCACCCAGGTGTCGGTGGTGCCGAACAGCAGGTCACCGGCGTCGGCCTTCTCGCGCGCACCCTCGACGTTCTCGAGGATCCAGACGATCTTCGTGCCCGAGAAGTAGGTCGCGAGCGGCAGGCCCACGATCGGCTTGAAGCGCTCCACGCCGCCATCGGCCGCCAGCCGGTCGACGATCGACTGGGTGCGGGTGTCCTGCCAGACGATGGCGTTGTAGACGGGCTTGCCGGTGTTCTTGTCCCAGACCACCGCGGTCTCGCGCTGGTTCGTGATGCCCACCGCGGCGATGTCGTGGCGGGTCAGGTCGGCCTTCGAGAGGGCGAGGCCGATGACCTCGCGCACGTTGGCCCAGATCTCCATCGGGTCGTGCTCGACGTAGCCGGCCCTCGGGAAGATCTGCTCGTGCTCCTTCTGACCGGTCGACACGATCGTGCCGGCGTGGTCGAAGATGATCGCGCGGGACGAAGTCGTCCCCTGGTCGATCGCCAGCACGTACTTCTTGTCTTCAGACATTCTCTACTCCTTCGTTGGATGAAATGTGGTGGATGTGACTCGTGATCACGTGAGGATGGGCAGCAGCGGGATCGCGGCGAGTCCCGCGAGCACACCACCGATGATGGGGCCGACGACCGGCACCCAGGAGTACGACCAGTCGGACGAGCCCTTGCCCTTGATGGGCAGCAGCGCGTGCGCGATGCGCGGGCCGAGGTCACGGGCCGGGTTGATCGCGTAGCCCGTCGGGCCACCGAGGGACGCACCGATCGCGATCACGAGCAGCGCCACGGGCAGAGCACCGAGGGCAGCGAGACCACCCTCGCCCTGGCGGCCGCCGCCGAAGCCGATCACGACGAACACGAGCACGAAGGTGCCGATGATCTCCGTCACGAGGTTCCACCCGTAGGAGCGGATCGCGGGGCCGGTGGAGAATACGCCGAGCTTGTTCGCCGCCTCGGGCTCCGCGTCGAAGTGCTGCTTGTAGGCGAGCCACACGAAGACGGCACCGATGATCGCACCGATCAGCTGCGCACCGATGTAGGCGAGCACCGAGAGGGCGTTCACCGGCACCAGGGTGTCGGCCGAGCCGAACTCCGTCGCACCGTTGGCGAGGAGGCCGAGCGTGACCGCGGGGTTGAGGTGGGCGCCGGAGGCGTACGACACGATCACACCGCAGAAGACCGCGAGGCCCCAGCCGATGTTGACCATGAGGGTTCCGCCGTTGAAGCCCTTGGTGCGGATGAGCGCCACGTTCGCGACGACGCCGCAGCCGAGGAGCACGAGCAGAGCCGTTCCCACCAGCTCCGCCAGGAAGTCGATACCGAGATTGTCCACGTTGACCTTTCGTTAGGGGCTCCGCCGGCACCGTGCCGGCGGGCCCGACTCAGTTGACGGCGCCTGCGGCCGTCGTGCTCTTCGCCTCGACCACGATGCCGTGGAAGAAGCGGAGGTTCTCGGCCGCCTGGCGGCGCTCATCGGCGACCCGCTCTGCCGACCAGCCTAGGGATTCGGCGGCGATCCCGCTCAGTTCGTCGAAGACGTCCTGAGTGAGCGATCCGACGAAGGCGATGATGCTGCGCCGCAGCACGAGGTCGGCCAGGTGCACGGCGTGCTCGCGCGTCATCAGGTAGTCGATCTCGCCCGTGCTGTACTCGGGCAGGGTGACGAGCGCCTGGTCGACGGCACCTTCGGGCCCGCTGTACGCGGCGATGTGCGCGCTGACCGCGGCGGCCTTCGTGCCGTAGCGGGCGAGCAGGATGCGCGTGCGCGCCTCGCCGAGGTCGGCGAACGTCGAGGCGGGGGCCACGGCGTGCTCCTTCACCCAGGCGGTCACGGCGGCGGGCGACTGCGGGAAGCCCACGCCGCCGCCGATCGCGAGGTCGGTGGTGCTCACCGTGCGGGTCTTCCCGAGCAGCGCGAGCGTGTCGTTCGCGAGGTGCTCGGAGAGAGCGCGGAAGGTCGTCCACTTGCCGCCCACGAGGCTGAGCTGAGTGACCTTCGAGCTGCCGGCGAACCCGGTCTTCTCGATCCGGTAGTCGCGCGACACGAAGCCGGGGGCGGTGTCGCCGTGGCCGGGGAGCGGGCGGATGCCCGAGTAGCGGTAGACGATCTGCGGCCGGTCGACGGTGATGGTCGGGAACACGTGGCCGACGAGCTCGAAGAAGTAGTCGACCTCCGCCTCGGTGCAGACGCTCGGCTCGTTGATGTCGGCCTCGAGGTCGGTGGTGCCGACGAGCACGCGCCCGTTGAGCGGGTAGATCAGCACGATGCGGCCGTCGTTGTTCTCGAAGAACACCTCGCCGCCGGCGCAGGCCTCGTAGAGCTCGCGGTTGTCGAGCACGATGTGCGAGCCCTTCGTGCCGCCCATCCAGGTGGTCTCCTCGCCGAGGGCCTTGTTGGTGAGGTCGGTCCAGGGCCCGGTGGTGTTGATCACGACGTCGGCGGAGACGTCGAACGTCTCACCCGTCACCACGTCGCGGAGCACCACGGCGTCGCCGTGCGCGCCGATCGCCTCGACGTAGTTGGCGGTGCGGGCGTGCGGGCCGGTCGCGAGCGCATCCTGCACCAGGTCGAGCGCGAGCCGCTCGGGGTTCTCGACCGCGGCGTCGTAGTAGGTGGCGGTGTACTTCACGTCGGGGCGGAGCTTCGGCAGCTTCGCGAGCGACTTCCTGCGGCCCACGAACTTGTGGCGCGGCACGTTCCCGCCGTCGCGCGAGAAGGAGTCGTAGCCGAGCAGGCCGACCTTGATCAGGAGTGCGCCGCGCTCCTTGGGCTTGCCCTGCTGCTTGTGGGTGAGGAAGCGCAGCGGCGCGCTCAGGATGCCCGAGAAGGTGCTGAAGATCGGGATGGTCGTGGGCAGCGGCTTCACGTAGTGCGGGGCGAGGCGGAGCAGCCGGTTGCGCTCCTGCACGCTCTCGCGGACGAGGCGGAACTCGCCGTTCTCGAGGTAGCGCACGCCACCGTGGATCATGTGGCTCGAGGCGCTCGAGGCGCCCGAGAGGTAGTCGCCGCGCTCGACGAGCACGACGTCGACGCCCTGCAGGGCGAGGTCGCGGAAGGTCGCGATGCCATTGATGCCGCCACCGATCACGAGGACCGTGGTGCGGGGGTTCGAACGGATCGACTCGACGTTCGAACGGGTTTCCAGCTGGGAGGAGCTCACTGCGTACTCGCCTTCGTGTGTCTCGAGCAGGACTGCGATGCTGCAATCCATGCGACGACATACAGTTCTACGAGGTTCTTCACATATGATCAACCTCGCTGCACATATGTGCAGAGTTCGCCTGTTCGACGATGCGAGGACGCATGCCCACCGACTCCCTCGGCTCCGACAAGGTGCGTGAAGCGCTCCGCGCCGCCCACCTCTACTACATGCAGGACCTGACGATGGAGGCGATCGCGGCGGAGCTGCACACCTCCCGATCGTCGGTCTCGCGTCTGCTCGGGTTCGCCCGCGAGACCGGTCTCGTGGAGATCCAGGTGAAGTCGCCGGCCGACCGCGTCTCGTCGGTGCAGGATCGCATCCGGGAGCGCTTCTCGGTGACCGCGCACGTGGTGCCCGTGCCCGACAACACCGCCGAGGTCGACCGCCTCGAGCGCGTGGCGATGAGCGCTGCACGGATTCTCGGGCCGTTCTTCGACTCGAACATGACCATGGGGATCGCCTGGGGCTCGACCCTCTCGGCGGTCTCCCGCCACCTGCAGGAGAAGGTCACGCACAACTCGCAGATCGTGCAGCTGAACGGCGCCTCGAACGCCCGCACCACCGGCATCGGCTACGCGAGCGAGATCATGAGCCGATTCGGGGTGGCCTTCGGCGCCTACGTGCAGCAGTTCCCGGTGCCGGCGTTCTTCGACGACCCGCACACGAAGCAGGTGCTCTGGCGGGAGCGGAGCATCCGCCGTGTGCTCGAGATCCAGAAGCACATGGACGTGGCGCTCTTCGGCCTCGGATCGGCCTATGCCGACGTGCCCTCGCACGTCTACGTGGGCGGCTACCTCGACGACGCCGACTTCGAGCAGCTCACGAAGTCGGAGGTCGTGGGCGACGTCGCGACGGTGTTCTACCGGGCCGACGGTTCGAGCGAGGACATCCCGATGAACGCGCGCTCGACCGGGCCCTCGCTCGAGCTGCTCCGCAAGGTGTCGCGGCGGGTCTGCGTGGTGTCGGGGCGGTCGAAGCTGCCGGCGCTCCGCGGAGCCCTCGCGGCCGGCGTGATGACCGACCTCATCATCGACGAGACGACGGCGGTGGCGCTGCTGCGCGAGTAGCGGCGGCGCGGGAGAGCGGCCCGAGCCCGAGGGCGCGGGCGGTCTCGAGGTCGGCGGCGGTGTCGACGTCGCGGCGGAGCGTCGTGCCCTCCCGGAGGGCGAGCTCCACGTGGCCGGCGTCGCGGTGGCGGGCGGCCGAGCCGGCACCGAAGCGCGGCACGAGGGAGTGACCCGGCAGGGCCGTGACGAGCGTGGTGCCCGAGCCCTCGGCATCCGGCACGAAGGCGAGCGGATGCGCCTCGGCCCCGAGGAGGGCCTCGTCGAGATCGGCGGCCACGAGACACGGCAGGTCGCCGAGCAGCACGGCGACGCGGGCGCTGCCGGCGGGGCCCACGGCGTCGAGCCCCGCGAGCACGGCGGGGTTGAGGCCGGCGCGCGGGTCGTCGACGAGCTCGACGCCCTCGTGTCGGAGGTGCTCGGCGATGGGGGCCGTCGCATCCGTCACCACGATGATCCGGTGCACCCGCCTCGCGCTCCGGACCGCGGCGATCGTGTCGAGCGAGAACGCCTCGGCCAGGCGGGCCCGCGCCGCCGCATCGAGCTCGGGCGCGAGGCGCGACTTGCCCTCGGCGGTGCCCTTGACGGGCACGACGATGCTCCAGCGCTGGTCTTCGGTCACGATCACCGATTATCCCCCGCCTCGTGCCCCCTCCTCCCCCGCCCAAAAAGAAGAACGATCGGTCTGCATTCTCGGAATTATGCAGACGCATCGGTTGTTTCATTCATCGTGAGCAGGACATTTCTGGAGATCGAGCGCGAGCGCGGAGTCGTCTCGCGGTACCGCAAGCACGTCAACGGCAAGGGCTACGTGGCCGTCGGGGCGGAGGTCGACACCCTCGCCTACGTCGACCCCACGAGCTACGTCGAGACCGGGGCCCGCGTGGGCCCGAAAGCCCGCATCGGGGCCGGCAGCTGGGTGGAGTCGAACGCGGTGGTGGGCGCGGGGGTCATCCTCGAGGCCCACGTGCACGTCGGTGAGAACGCCGTGATCGGCCGAGGCGCCGTCATCGGCAGCCACACCCGCATCGGCGCCAATGCCGCCGTGGCCGACGAGGTGCGCGTCGAGCGCGACGCCACCATCACCCCCGGAGCCGTGCTCCGCCGCCGCGGCGAGGACTACTCCCGCGCCGCCTGACCCGCTGTCCCACGAGTGGGCAGTTTGCGCCCTATAGCGGCGATCTTGGGGCCGAAAGTGCCCACTCGTGGGAGAGGGGGCGGGGGCGGGGGCGGGACGGGTTACTCGGGGCGGGAGGCCGCGAGGCCTGCGGCGTACCCGGCCGCGTAGCCCTCGGCGAGGGCCTCGTCGGTGCCGAGGCGGAACATGTCGGTGGGCCCGGTGCGCGTGAGCGCCCGCGCCGGGGTGTCGAGCGACTCCGTGACGGCCTCGGCGTAGCCGCGCACGAGTGCGACCGGCATGCCGCTGGCCTTGCCCTTCACGAGGTCGGCGGCCGAGGCCAGCTCGTCGGCGATCGCCGACTGCGTCACCACGAGCTCGTGCCCGAAGCTGTCGGTCGTGCCGCGGAGGTCGTCGGTGACCCGCACGCCCGCCGCCCCGATGGCGAGGTCGGTCTGCCCCTCCCGCCAGGCGCGGCCGAGGGTGTCGGAGACGAGCACGCCGATCCGCACGCCGAACCGTTCGCGGAGGCCCGCAGCAAGCAGCCGCGCCGACGCATCCGGATCGACCGGCAGCAGCAGCACCGTGCCGTCGGGCGTGTTGCTCGCATCCACACCCGCCGCGGCCTGCACGAGGCCCTGGCGGTTCTCCACGATGCGCGTCACTCCCCCGGGATGCGCCCGGGTCGCCACCACGCGCACGGTCTCGGCGGTGATCGCGTCCTCCCGGTCGGCGGCCGCCACGCGCCGCCCCTCGGCCTTCGAGACGATCTTCGAGGTCACCACGAGGATGTCGCCCTCGGCGGCACCGAGCCCGGATGCCT
Source organism: Herbiconiux sp. (assembly GCF_023264895.1). Classification (GTDB taxonomy): domain Bacteria; phylum Actinomycetota; class Actinomycetes; order Actinomycetales; family Microbacteriaceae; genus Herbiconiux. The sequence continues at coordinate 8,646 of NZ_JAHFUY010000028.1, forward strand.
CGAGGGCGTCGCCGATGAGCGCGGCCAGATCGGCACCCTCCTCGATCTCGGGGAGTCCGCCGAACGCCGTGACGGTGATGCTGCGGAGGCCCGTCGAGCCGCTCATCGGGAGAGCCTCGGCAGCACGTCCCGGGAGAACACGTCGATCCAGTCCTTCTGGTTGCGCCCCACGTTGTGCAGGTAGATCGCATCGAAGCCGAGGTCGGCGAAGTGCTGGATGTGGGCTCGGTGCACATCCGGATCGCTCGAGACCACCATGCGCCCCTCGAAGTCGTCCGGCCGCACCATCTTGGCCATCTGCTCGAACTCGAACGGGCTCCGGATGTCGGCCTTCGGGAACCGCATGCCGCCGTTCGGCCACTCGGTGAGGGCGTTCTGCATGGCCTCCTCGTCGGTGCGCGCCCAGGAGAGGTGCAGCTGGAGCACCCGAGGCATGCGCGAGGGATCCTTGCCCACCTCGCGCGCACCGTCGTCGAACTTCTGGAACAGCCCCGCGATCTTCTCCAGCGGCGCGCCGACCGTGATGAGCCCGTCGACCGTGCGGCCGGCGCGCTTGGCCGTCACGGGGCCGGCGGTGGCCACGAGCACCTCGGGCGCGACCTCGGGCAGCGTCCACAACCGGGTCGACTCGAGCTTGAAGAAGGTGCCGGAGTGCTTCACGTCCTTGCCGGCCCGGGAGGCGGTGAAGAGCTTGTTGATGACGTCGACGGCCTCGAACATCCGGTTGATGCGCTCGGGGGCCTCCGGCCAATAGCCGCCCACGACATGATCGTTGAGGGCCTCGCCCGAGCCGATGCCGAGCCAGTGCCGCCCCGGGTACATCGCGCCGAGCGTGGCGGAGGCCTGCGCGACCATGGCCGGGTGATAGCGGTAGCTCGGCGAGGTCACGCCGGGACCGAAGTCGCCGCGGGTGCGCTCGCCGAGCGCGGCGAGCACGGGCCAGACGAACGACGACTGCCCCTGCCGCGGCACCCAGGGCTGGAAGTGGTCGGCCGCCATGACGCCCGAGAAGCCGTGGTGCTCGGCGTAGGCCGCGAACTCCACCGCGTCGTTCGGCGCGAACTGCTCGAGCTGGGCGGCGTACCCGATCCGGAGACCGGCCATCAATCGGTGGTGTGCTTGAGGAACTCTGCCACGACACCCGGCACGTAGGGCGCGACGTCGCCGCCGAGCGCGGAGACCTGACGGACGAGCGAGCTCGACACGTGGGCGTGGGCGGGGTCGGGCAGCAGGAAGATGGTCTCGACGCCCGCGAGGTTGCGGTTGACGATGGCCATGGGGGTCTCGTAGGCCACGTCGACCTGCGAGCGGATGCCCTTGACGATGGCGGTGGCCCCGACGTCGGTGACGTAGTCGACGAGGAGGCCGACGCTCCAGGAGTTCACGACGATGTTCGCGTCGGCGAGCCCGCGCTCGGCGAGCGAGCTGTGGATGAGGTCGACGCGGTGGGCGATCGGGATGAGGGCGTGCTTGTCGGGGTTGTGCACCACCACGACGTGCACTTCGTCGAAGATGCCGGAGGCGCGCTCGATGACGTCGATGTGCCCCAGGGTGATGGGGTCGAAGGATCCGGGTACGACGGCCACGTTGCTCATGCGGTCCAGGCTATCAAGACGCGCATTTCGCGGGCGTTACGCGGTGACGCTCTGCGTCTCGCTCGTCGTGCTGCCTGCACGTCCGCCCCCCGGATGCCCTGCGCGATCGGCCTCGTGCCGGGCCGCCGCCTCCGCCACGACCGCCGCCGCCGCCACGAAGCGCTCGGTGACGTCGATCGCCGACGAGAGCAGGGCGTGGAGCCTGTCGTCCGGGAAGTCGGCGCAGGCCGAGCGCACACCGTCGGCCGCCATGGCGAGCACCGCGTGGGTCTGCCTCGTCGAGACCTCCTCGCGGCGCCAGCGCGACGAGGTGCGGTCGATGAACCGGCGCGCCCAGCCTGCCGCCTCGGGGGTCGATTCGAGGGCGCGGGCGAAGGGCTGCTCCC
>NZ_JAHFUY010000028.1:10636-58596 GCF_023264895.1 Herbiconiux sp.
TGCTCCACGAACTCGGGCAGACCGGATCCGCCGGAGCGCTCGAGCGCGGCCACGCACACGAGCCCGCCCACGGCGAGGGCGTGCTGGCGGTCGAGTGAGGCATCGGGCAGCGCCACCGCCACGGCGTGCACGGCGAGCACGAGCTCGAGTCGCGGATCGTCGCTGTTGAGCCCGATCACCGAGGGGATCAGCGGGGCGAGCCGGCCCCTCGCCTCGTTCGAGGTGAGGTCGTTGACCGCCCGGGCGAGCTGGGCGAGGCCGGCGTGCGTGCAGGCCGGATGATCGCTCCAGCGCTCACCGGCGAGGTAGGAGGCGAACTCCATGAAGCACGCTCCGGATCGGGGGCTCCGGTGCCGGCCGGCGGAGAGCACCGGAACACCGTCCAGGCGCCAGGTGCCTGAGGTTCGTGTGAAACTGCGAATGGATCCCATGGTCGACCACCACTTCGTCTCGGCGTGTGTTCCACTGTGCTCCCGAAAGCACGATTTATCAATGGTCTTGCGGGCCCGGAATCAGGTCTTGTCGAGGAACCGCCGCTCGGTCTCGAGCAGGCGCCGTTCGAGCGCGGCGCGGAGGGCCGGATGCTGGTCGAGGCGCGGGTCGTCCTCGATGATCTGCAGGGCCACGCCGCGCGCATCCTGGATGACGTCGCCGTCTTTGATCACGCGGAGGAGCCGGAGCGACGAGCGGCCGCCGGACTGCAGCGCGCCGAGCACGTCGCCCTCGCGGCGGAGCTCGAGGTCGACCTCGGCGAGGGCGAAGCCGTCGAGCGTGGCGGCCACGGCGTCGACCCGCTCGCGGCCCACCGTCTCGGGCTCGGCGTTGGTGACGAGCAGGCACAGCCCCGGCACGCCGCCACGGCCGACGCGGCCGCGCAGCTGGTGCAGCTGGCTCACGCCGAAGCGCTCGGCGTCGAGCACCACCATGGTGGAGGCGTTGGGCACGTCGACGCCGACCTCGATCACCGTGGTGGCCACGAGCACGTCGATCTCCCTCGCGGCGTAGGCGCGCATGATCGCGTCCTTCTCCTCGCTCGGCAGCCGGCCGTGCAGCGCCTCGATGCGGCGGCCGGCGAGGGCCGGGAGCTCACGCAGGTGGCGGAGGGTGTCGACGACGTTGGCCTTGGGCGGCGCCGGGGCGTCCGCGCTCTCCGGCTGGCCGGGCCCGCCGGGCTCGCCGGGCTCGCCCGGGTCGTCGAGCCCGTCGCCGGCGTCGTCGGCCGGGTCGATGGCGGGGCACACCACGAAGGCCTGGCGCCCCTTCTCGAGCTCCTCGGCCACGCGCTGCCAGATGCGGCCCGCCCAGCCGGGCTTCTCGGCGAGCGGCACGCTGAAGCTCTCGATGCCCTGACGACCCGCGGGCAGCTCGATGATGGTGGAGACGTCGAGGTCGCCGAAGACGGTCATGGCGACCGTGCGCGGGATCGGGGTGGCCGTCATCACGAGCACGTGCGGCGGGGTCGCGGCCTTCTGCCGCAGGGTGTCGCGCTGCTCCACGCCGAAGCGGTGCTGCTCGTCGACCACCACGAGACCGAGGTCGTAGAACTGCACGTTCTCGGAGAGCAGCGCGTGCGTGCCCACGACGAGCTTGGCCTGGCCCGAGACCATGCGCAGCAGCGACTTCTTCTTCTCGGCGGTCGAGAGCTGGCCCGTGTGCAGCGTCGGCATGAGCTCGGCGGCGAGGTCGGGCCCGAGCACCTTGACGATCGAGCGAAGGTGCTGCGAGGCGAGCACCTCGGTGGGTGCGAGCATGGCCGACTGGCCGCCGGAGTCGGCCACCGCGAGCATGGCGCGCACGGCCACGAGCGTCTTGCCCGAGCCGACCTCGCCCTGCAGGAGGCGCATCATCGGCACGTCGCTCTGGAGGTCGCGGGTGATCTCGCCGCCCACCACCTGCTGGTCGGCCGTGAGGCGGAACGGGAGCGCCGCGTCGAAGCGCTCGAGGTAGCCGCCGGGCTTCGGGCGGCGCGGCGAGGTCTTCACGGCGTGCGCGGCGCGGCGCTGACTCACGAGGGCGGTCTGCAGCACGAAGGCCTCGTGGAAGCGGAGGGTCTCGCGCGCCTTCATGTAGTCGGCGTCGCGCTGAGGGCGGTGGATGAGCTCGTACGCCTTCTGGGCGGTGAGGAGGCCCCGCTCGAAGCGCACCTCCTTGGGCACCGGATCCGGGAACGCGCCGGGAGCCTTCAGCCCGTCGAGCACGAGCTCCATCGCGTTCGCGACCTGCCAGCTCGCGATCGAGGCGGTGGCCGGGTAGATGGGGATGGGCATCTCGGCCCAGCGCTTCGCCTCGGCGTCGTCGAGCTCGGGGGCGGCGCCGTCGCTCAGGCTGCCGCGGCCGAGCGCCTCGTCGAAGAGCTCGTAGTTGGGGTGGGCGAGCTGCAGGGCGCCGCGGTAGTTCGAGACCTTGCCGGCGAAGATGCCGCGCACCCCGGGGCGGAGCTCGCGGGCGCGCCAGGCCTGGTTGAAGAAGGTGAGGCTGATGTGGCCGCGGCCGTCCGAGATGGAGACCTCGAGGATGGTGCCGCGGCGCGCCCGCATCTGCCGCTCGCGCACGTCGCGCACCTCGGCCACGATCGTGACGTTCTCATCCAGCGGCAGCAGGTCGATGGCGGTGAGCTCGCCGCGCTTGGCGTAGCGGCGCGGGTAGTGGTTGAGCAGTTCACCCACCGTGCGCGTGCCGAACGCCTTCTCGAAGGCGTTGGCCGTGCGGCCGCCGAGGAGGCCGGGCAGCTTCGCGTCGAGGAACGCTCCCGCCCCCGAGAGCCGGCGGAGCTCGGCGTCGCTCTTCGCCACGGCCGCGTCGATGTCGCGGCGGTCGTCGGCGGCCGCGTCGCGCTCGGCCTGCACCTCGCGGCGCTTCTCGTGCAGGGAGGCGGGGCGACTGCGCTCGAGCTCCCGCTCGAACTCGTCGGGCTCGAGATCGAGTTCGTCGGGGTCGTTGCGGTCGCCGGGGCCGTTGCGGTCGCTGGGCCCCCTCCTGCCCGGGCCCTCGCCCGACCCGCCCGCTGTCGAACCGCCCATGGCGTCCATCCTAGGCGCGGCCGCCGACACCGGCTCCGTGCCCGGCGCCGTCAGCGTCTCCGGCAGCGGCAGCGTCTCGGGCTCCGGCGCCGTCGGCGGGTGGCGGTAGTGTGCAGGGCGTGACTCGCATCATCGCCGGTTTCGCCGGATCCCTGCCGCTCGCCGTGCCCCGCTCGGGCACCCGCCCCACGAGCGATCGGGTGCGCGAGGCAATCTTCTCGGCGCTCGACGCGCGCGGCGGCCTCGACGGGCTCCGCGTGCTCGACCTCTACGCCGGCTCCGGAGCGCTCGGGCTCGAGTCGCTCAGCCGCGGCGCCTCGGTGGTGACGCTGGTGGAGAAGCACGCCGCGGCCGCGGGGGTCATCCGCAAGAACGCGGCGACCGTGCTCGGCGCGCTGCCGAAGGCGTCGCGGGGCTCGGGCGCACCGCGCGCCGACGTCGTGACGCAGGCGGTGCAGCCCTACCTCCGCGCGCTGCCGGTGGTTCCGGGGGCGGGCTTCGACGTCGTCTTCATCGACCCGCCCTACGAGCTCCCCGAGGCCGACCTCGCCGCCGACCTCGCCGCGCTGGCGCCCCTCCTCGATCCGGATGCCGTCGTGCTGGTCGAGCGCAGCAGCCGCACCCCCGAGCCCACCTGGCCCGCCGGTCTCGCCCTCGACCGCACGAGGTCCTACGGCGAGACCGTCCTCTGGTGGGCCTCCCCCGCCTGAGCGCCGGTCGACAACGGAGGAACCTCAGGCCCCCGGCGGGCAACGGAGGAACCTGGCCCCGATCCGTCGCCGCATTCCTCCGTTGCCGTGCGTGCGCGGATGCGCGTCGCGCGTGTTCGGATGCGGCGACGGCTCAGCCGGCGTGGCCGTCCCAGTCGGCGTAGGGGTCCCAGCCGCCGAGGGCCGAGTGCGGGCGGTCGCCGATCAGGGCGTCGGGTCGCCCGCCGGGTGCGGAGGCCGCCTCCACCACTGTGCCGAGCGCCCTGAAACCGGGCGGCAGGGGCACGTCGGCGGGGAAGGTCGCGAGCAGGGCGTGGTCCTCGCCGCCCGAGAGCACGAAGTCGGCTGCGCGGTCGCCCACCACCGCATCCGTGTCGATGAGGGCGCGGGCCTCGCGGGCGATCGCGGCGGGATCGAACGACACCGCGCATCCGCTCGCCACCGCCAGTCGCCTGGCGTCGAGCACGAGCCCGTCGGAGACGTCGAGCATCGCCGTGGCCCCCGCCTCCGCCGCCGCCGTGCCGAAGCCGATCGGCGCGCGGGGTGCGAGCTGGGCCTCCACGAGGTCGGGGTGCGCCGCGCGGACGGCCCGCCCCGCGGCGGCATCCGGCTCCCGAGCGGCCCCTGCGGCGACAGGATCCTGCCCGCCGGTCGAGCTCCTGCTGGATTCCGCACCGAGCTCGGAGTCGGCGGCCTCGAGGAGCGCACCGTAGCGCGGCAGGGGTGCGGAGCGGGGAGCCGGAGCGACCCCGTCGCGGAAGAGCAGCCAGATGCCGGCGCCGGCCTGGCCGAGGGGGCCCGCCACCGCCACCACGTCGCCCGGGCGAGCACCGGATCGGGTCACGGGCGCGCGGCCGCCGAGATCGCCGAACGCGGTGACGGCGAGCGTGAGCGTGGCCGAGACGGAGAGGTCGCCGCCCACCACGCCGCAGCCGGGGGCGGCGAGGGCGCAGGCGTCGCGGAGGCCGTCGGCGATGCCGAGCAGCACCTCCACGGGGGTCTCGAGCGGGGCCGCGATCGCGACCACGAGTGCGGTGGGCCGCGCGCCCATGGCGGCCACGTCGGCGAGGTTCGACATGGCGGCCTTCCAGCCGAGATCGTGCGGCGTCGACCAGGCGAGGCGGAAGTCGGGGCCGTGGATCATCATGTCGGTCGTCACCGCGTAGCGCCCGTCGGGCGCGGCCACGACGGCGGCGTCGTCGCCCGGGCCCAGCAGCTCGGCGTCGGCGTGCGGCAGCCGCGGGAAGATGCGCCGCAGCACCTCGCCCTCGCCCACCGAGGCGAGGGTCTCGGCGTTCGCAGGTAAACCGGAGTCGGGAGCCACGCGTCAACGGTAGCCTGAACTCCGATGTCCAGACCGCCCCGCCGCACGGCCCCCGCCCCCCGCACCACCTCCGAGCACGCCGCCGCGCACGAACCCGCGGCCGCCGGCCGTCGGCGCTCGTCCGCACGGCGGGTCCGGGTGTCCGGAGCGGTCGCCCTCGTGCTCACGGGTGCCGCGGCCCTCGCCGGCTGCGCGGGCACGGTGGCCCTCGAGCCCGCGGCCGAGGCCACCGACCCGGCGTGCGCCGAGGTCATCGTGCGCCTGCCCGACACCGTCGGCGACGCCCCGCGGCGAGAGACGGATGCGCAGGCGACGGGCGCGTGGGGCGACCCCGCAGCGGTGCTGCTGCGCTGCGGGGTCGAGCCCTACGGCCCCACCACGCTCCCCTGCTACAACGTCAACGGCGTCGACTGGATCCGCGACGACGCCGACGACCCCACCTTCGTCTTCACCACCTACGGCCGCACCCCGGCGGTCGAGGTCATCGTCGACTCCGACGCCGCCTCCGGCACGAGCGCCCTCGTCGACCTCACCACGGCAGTCTCCGCGATCCCCCAGCAGCAGATCTGCCTCGACGCGGAGGACGTGCTGGACTCGGGGTTGTAAGCTTCCGCGCTGTGATACTGCCGCGCCGCCGCCTCTGCGGCGCGGGCGACATGTGAGGCCGCCGTCGTTCCGCGTCGCTTCGCGGCGCGGCCCGGCGACGGTCTCACCTTGGGTACAGGAAAAGGGCCCCTTGCGCGGCATTCGGCCAGGGGCCTTCTCCATCCGCAAGACCTCTCTGGAGACCCAACGCAAGGGGCCCTACCTGCTCGACCCGAGGCGGCACGGTTGCCGCGGAGCGCCGCGCAGCGACGCGCAGCGACAGCCGCGCCGCATGTCGCCTGCGCCGCAGAGGCGGCGGCGCAGCACCAACACACCGCGCACCAACACCCCTACTTCTCCAGGGCCTGGGAGATGAGGTCTGTGATGAGCTCCGGGTACGAGACGCCCGAGGCTATCCAGCAGGCCGGGAACATCGAGATGGGGGTGAAGCCCGGCATGGTGTTGATCTCGTTAACCACGAACGAGCCCGACGGGGTGAGGAAGAAGTCGACGCGCGCGAGGCCCTCGCCATCGATCGCCGTGAAGGCCCGCGCCGCGAGCGCCTGCATCTCCGCCAGCTCCGCGGAGGTCAGGGCAGCGGGGCACACGAGCTCGACGCCCGCCCCGCCCAGGTACTTCGCCTCGAAGTCGTAGAACGCGCGATCCGTCATCACGATCTCGCCGGCCACCGACACGCGCGGTGCGGCGCCGCCCCGCCCGCCGAGCACGCCGCACTCGACCTCGCGCCCCACGACGGCCGACTCGACGAGCACCCGCGAGTCCTCGGCGAAGGCCACCTCGAGGGCGGCCGGCAGCTCGTCGAGCGACGTCACGCGACTCACGCCCACCGACGAACCGGCGCGCGCGGGCTTCACGAACAACGGCAGACCGAGCGACGAGACCGACGCCGTCACGGTGGCGGCCGACGCCGCCCACGACGCCGCGGTCACGGTCACCCAGGGCGCCACGTCGATCCCGGATGCCGCGAGCACCGTCTTCGTGAAGTGCTTGTCCATGCCGAGCGCCGACGCGAGCACCCCCGACCCCACGTAGGGCAGCGACACGAGCTCGAGCATGCCCTGCACCGTGCCGTCCTCCCCGAACGGCCCGTGCAGGATGGGGAACACCACGTCGACGTCGCCGAGCGCGCGCACCGCACCCGAGGGATCCTGCACCGACAGCGCACGCGAGGTCGCCGACGACGGCCACAGGATGCGCGACCCGTTGTCGACGACCTCGGGAAGCGAGGCGGGGTCGAGCCGGAACTTCGCCGGTGAGTCCTCCTCGAGCACGAACGCGCCCGACCGGGTGATCCCCACGGGGATCACGTCGTAGCGCGACCGGTCTATGGCCTCAAGAACTCCGCCCGCGGTGGCGCAGCTGATCGAATGCTCGCTTGAGCGACCCCCGAAGAGCACCACGACCGTGATCTTTTCTGGCATCGAGTGTCCTTTCGCCCTGAGGGCCCGACTCGTCGTCGGTGGTCAGGTGGGGGGCAATGTCTTTCGGATCGAGCGTACCGGCCAGCACCTCGGCCACCTGACGGCAGATGGGCATCTCCACGCCCTTCGCCGCCGCGAGCGCCAGCACGGGGGCCACGGAGGCGAGCCCTTCGGCGGTCTGCTGCATCGACTTCACCACGTCGGCGAAGCTGTAGCCCTGGCCGAGCAGCCGCCCCGCGGTGTTGTTGCGCGAGAGCGACGAGCCCGAGGTGGCGATGAGGTCGCCGAGCCCCGCGAGCCCCGACAGGGTCTCCGGATGCCCGCCGTAGGCCACCGCGAAATCGGTCATCTCGACGAGTCCGCGCGTGATGATCGACGCCTTCGTGTTCTCGCCGTAGCCCACGCCGTCGACGATGCCGATCGCCACGGCGATGAGGTTCTTCAGCACGCCGCCGAACTCGGTGCCGATGACGTCCTGGTTGATGAAGGAGCGGAAGTAGCGGTTGGTGGCGATCTTCGCCACGGCCTCGGCGGTCTCGAGGCTCGTGGAGGAGACGACGGCCGCCGTGGGCTGCTCCTTGGCGATCTCGAGCGCGAGGTTGGGGCCGGATGCCACGGCGATGCGATCACGGTCGAACTCGAGCACCCGCTCGAGCACCTCGCTCATCCGGAGCCCGGTGCCCTTCTCGACGCCCTTCATGAGGCTGATCACGGGCACGCCCTCGGGGATCAGCTCCTTGATCTCGACGAGGTTCGACCGCAGCGACTGACTCGGGATCGAGACGAACACGAACTGCGCCTCGGCGAGGGCGGAGGCCACGTCGGAGGTGGCGGTGAGCGAGACCGGCAGGTTGACGCCCGGCAGGTAGTCGCTGTTGCGCTTGGCCTCGCGGATCTCCTTCGCGAGCTCCGGCCGCCTGGCCCACAGGGTCACGTCGGAGCCGCCGTCGGCGAGGACCTTCGAGAACGTGGTGCCCCAGCTGCCGGCACCGAGCACGGTGACCTTGGGTCGGACGGGGATGCTGCGTGTGCGGCTCACTCGGCGCTCTTCTTCTGCTTCGGCTCGTCGAGGTGACCGTACTCGCTCTGGTTGTGCGCGGCCGGGTTCCAGCGCTCGGCGGGGGCGGTCTCGCCCCGGAGCTCCTCGACGAGGCCGGTGATCGCGGCCATCACCCGGGTGGTGGCCTCCGACAGCTTCCGCTGGTCGAGGTCGCCCTCCCGGAGGTCGTCGAGGTCGACGGGCGCACCGTAGACGATGCGGACGGTCTTGCGGGGGAACAGGCGCAGCTTCTTGGAGTAGCGAGGCAGGATGGCCTGCACCCCCCAGTGCGCCGACGGGATGACCGGGATCCCGTGCTGGAGCGCCAGGCGCACGGCACCGGTCTTGCCCCGCATGGGCCAGAGGTCCGGATCGCGCGTGAGGGTGCCCTCGGGATAGATGATGATGCCCTTCTCGTGCTCGAGCAGTTCGGTGGCGGCCGAGATGGGCGCGCTCTGCCGGCCGGGGCCCGAGCGCTCCACCGGGATCTGGCCGATCGCCCGAAGCCCCCAGCCCACGAGGGGCACCGTGAACAACGAGGCCTTCGCCAGGAACCGCGGCGCTCGCCCGAGCTTCCACAGCCCCCACGCCACCACGACCGGGTCGAAGTTCGAGTAGTGGTTCGGCGTGAGCACGAAGGGACCGCTCGTGGGCAGATGCTCGGTGCCGCGCTGCTCGACCTTCACGATCGCCGTCAGCAGCGGCACCACGAGCACCTCGACCACCCGGAAGGCAGGGGTCTTCTCGGTGTTCTTGCGGGGTGGAGCCATGGGGTGAACCTCGCCCCTACTCGGCGAAGTAGAAGTCTGCTCCGAGCTTCTCCAGCTTGCCCACGAAGTCGCCGTAGCCGCGGGCGATGAGGCCCACGTTCGACACCGAGGAGCGGCCGTCGGCGGTGAGCGCGGCGATGAGGTGGCTGAAGCCGCCGCGGAGGTCGGGCACCTCGAGCTCGGCGCCGTGCAGCTTGGTGGGGCCCGTGATCACGGCGGCCTGCTCGAGCGGGCGGCGGGGCACGCGGCGGTTCGGGTCGGCCAGGCCGTCCTTGTGCACCTCGACGTTCGCGCCCATCTTGACGAGCGCATCCACGAACCCGAAGCGGTTCTCGTAGACCGTCTCGTGCACGATGGAGGTGCCGTGGGCCTGGGTGAGCGCCACGATGAGGGGCTGCTGCCAGTCGGTCATGAAGCCGGGGTGCACGTCGGTCTCGATGACCACGGGCTTGAGGTCGCCACCGGGGTGGTAGAAGCGGATGCCCTCCTCCTCGATGTCGAACGCGCCGCCGATCTTGCGGAAGACGTTGAGGAAGGTCATCATCTCGGACTGCTTGGCGCCCGTGGTGAAGATGGATCCGCCGGTCGCGAGCGCGGCGGAGGCCCAGGAGGCGGCCTCGTTGCGGTCGAACAGCGCGCGGTGGTTGTAGCCCTCGAGGGTGTCGACGCCCTCGATCAGGATGGTGCGGTTGGGCTCGACCGAGATGATCGCGCCCATCTTCTGCAGCACCGCGATGAGGTCCATGATCTCGGGCTCGATGGCCGCGTTCTTCAGCTCGGTGGTGCCCATGGCGCGGACGCCGGTGAGCAGCACCTGCTCGGTGGCGCCGACGCTCGGGTAGGGCAGCTCGATGTTCGCACCCCGGAGGCCGTTGGGCGCCGTGATGTTGATGCCGCTCGGCAGCTTGTCGACAACCGCACCGAACGCACGGAGCGCATCCAGGTGGAAGTCGATCGGGCGGTCGCCGATGCGGCAGCCGCCGAGATCCGGGATGAAGGCGTGGCCGAGGCGGTGCAGCAGCGGGCCGCAGAACAGGATCGGGATGCGCGACGAGCCGGACAGCGCGTCGATCTCGGCGCTCTTCGCGCTCGCGACGTTGGCGGGGTCGAGCTGCAGCACGCCGGTGGCGGCGGAGCCGGTGATCTTGACGCCGTGGATCTCGAGCAGGCTCGCGACCACGTGCACGTCGCTGATGTCGGGGACATCGCGGAGCGTGGAGGTGGTGTCGCCGAGGAGGGAGGCCACCATCGCCTTCGTGACGAGGTTCTTGGCACCTCGGACGTCGATGGTCCCGCGGAGCGGGCGACCGCCGTTGATGACGATCGTGTCGGACTTGAGTCCGACCCGCTCGGCCGCCTTGCGGCCGTCCTGTACGAGACTGTTCACTTGATCACCTGACTGTTGTGTCGCTGTTGTGGCTCGATGCCCGCTCGTGGCGGTATCCGCACGCTACTTCACGGGAAGCGTTCGAGGTCTCCAACTCTCCCGGCGGCTCTCGAATTCCGTGATGGCGGCTTCGTCTCGAAGAGTCAGTCCGATGTCGTCCAGACCCTCCAGAAGCCTCCAGCGAGTGTAATCATCGATCTCGAACGAGACTGTGAGATCCCCGATGACCGCCGTCTTCGCCGTCAGGTCGACCGTCATCTCGATGCCGGGCTGGGCGTCGATGGCGGCCCAGATCCGCTCGATCTCGGCCTCCTCGACGAGCCCGGTGAGCAGGCCCTGCTTGCCCGAGTTGCCGCGGAAGATGTCGCCGAAGCGGGCCGAGAGCACCACCTGGAAGCCGAAGTCGCGGAGCGCCCAGACGGCGTGCTCGCGGCTGGAGCCGGTGCCGAAGTCGGGGCCGGCCACCAGGATCCGCGGGTTCTGGAACGCGGGCTGGTTGAGCACGAACTCGGGGTCGTTCCGCCAGCCGGCGAAGAGGGCGTCGTCGAAGCCCGTCTTCGTGACCCGCTTGAGGTAGACGGCCGGGATGATCTGGTCGGTGTCGACGTTCGAGCGCTTCAGCGGCACGGCGACGCCCTGCAGGATGTTGATCGCTTCCATCAGATGCTCGCCTTCGGCTCGTACTGACGAAGCACAGCTTCGTCAGCGCTGGCGTCGCGGTGACGATCCACCGGATCGCCACTTCCAGCTCCAGCGCGCCATACGGTTTCGCGGGCGTGTGCGGGCTGCTTGAGGTCGGAGACGCTCGAGAGCGTGCCCCGGATGGCGGTCGCCGCGGCGACCACGGGCGACACCAGGTGGGTGCGGCCGCCCTTGCCCTGGCGGCCCTCGAAGTTGCGGTTGGAGGTCGACGCGCAGCGCTCCCCCGGTGCCAGCTGGTCCGGGTTCATGCCGAGGCACATGGAGCAGCCCGCGAAGCGCCACTCGGCGCCGAACTCCTCCACGATCTTGTCGATGCCCTCGGCCTCGGCCTCGATGCGCACGCGGGCCGAGCCAGGCACCACCATCACGCGGACGCCCTCGGCCTTCTTCTGGCCCTTGATGATCTCGGCGAAGGTGCGGAGATCCTCGATCCGGCTGTTGGTGCACGAGCCCATGAACACGGCGTCGACCGGGATCTCCTTGAGCGGGGTGCCGGCCTTCAGGTCCATGTACTCGAGCGCGCGCTCGGCGGCGGAGCGCTCGTTGGGGTCGAGGATGGCGGCGGGGTCGGGCACGACGTCGCTCAGCGAGACGCCCTGGCCGGGGTTGGTGCCCCAGGTCACGAAGGGCTCGAGCTCGTCGGCGTCGAGGAAGACCTCGGCGTCGAAGACCGCGCCCTCGTCGGTGGGCAGCGTCTTCCAGTAGGCGATCGCGTCGTCCCAGTCCTGGCCGGCGGGGGCGTGCGGGCGGCCCTCCAGGTAGTCGAAGGTGATCTGGTCGGGGGCCACCATGCCCGCACGGGCGCCGGCCTCGATCGACATGTTGCAGATCGTCATGCGGCCCTCCATGGAGAGGCTCCGGATGGCGGACCCGCGGTACTCGAGCACGTAGCCCTGGCCGCCGCCGGTGCCGATCTTGGCGATCACGGCGAGGATGATGTCCTTCGCGGTGACCCCGGGCTTCAGCGTGCCCTCGACCGTGATGGCCATCGTCTTGAAGGGCTTCAGCGGCAGGGTCTGCGTGGCCATGACGTGCTCGACCTCGCTCGTGCCGATGCCGAACGCCATCGCGCCGAACGCGCCGTGGGTGCTCGTGTGGCTGTCGCCGCAGACCACCGTGATGCCCGGCATCGTGAGGCCGAGCTGGGGGCCGACCACGTGCACGATGCCCTGCTCGAGGTCGCCGAGCGAGTGCAGGCGCACGCCGAACTCCTTCGCGTTGTTGCGCAGGGTCTGGATCTGGGTGCGGCTCGTGAGGTCGGCGATCGGCTGGTCGATGGCGAGGGTCGGGGTGTTGTGGTCCTCGGTGGCGATGGTCAGGTCGAGACGGCGCAGCGGCCTGCCCTCGGCGCGCAGGCCGTCGAAGGCCTGGGGGCTCGTGACCTCGTGCACGAGGTGCAGGTCGATGTAGATGAGGTCCGGGTTGCCGTTCTCGCCCTTCACGACGAGGTGGTCGTCCCAGACCTTCTCAGCCAGGGTGCGGGGGCGTGCGGATGCGGTGTCCATTGCGTGTCCTTCGAAAGAGGTGGAGGGGTCAGCCATTGACGAACTCCGCGACGAGGGAGGCCTTGAACTAGGACTCGTCGCGGCAGCGAAGGAGAAGCCGACCGAACAGCACCCCCCGATCCTACCAGCACGGATGTGCCGCCGAGCCGTCACTTCGTCCCCTTTCGGCGGCCCCGGAGCGGGACGAACTGCCGGGTCGACGAGCGGCTGAGCGCGGCTCGGGTGCGCTCGACAGCGGAGCGGGGGCCCGTGCGGGGAAAGTCCCGGCCCACGCGGATCCTCCGCCAGCCCAGCTCCACGAGGAGGTCCTGGCGTTCGATGTCGCGGCGGTACTGCCGGGAGTCGGTGCGGTGGTGGTCGCCGTCGTACTCCACGAGCACCATCTGGGGGCGGTAGACGAGGTCGCCGATGGCGATGAGGCGCCCCTGCGCATCTCGGATCTCACCGTTCACCTCCGGTTCCGGCAGCCCGGCGGCTAGGAGGTCGAGTCGCAGGAAGGTCTCGCGGGGCGACTCGACGCCGAGGCGCATCCTCGAGAGGGCTCGGCGTGCCTTCGCCGCGCCCCGGCCGTCGAACGAACGGATGCGCTCGGCGAACTCCTCGAGGCGAGCGTGCGGCCGCGGATCGCGCGGATCGCGCACGATGGGGTCGAGCACGAGGTGCTCCCCCGCCGCCACGAGCCAGGCATCAGCGAGGACGGCCGCGAGCTGGAGCCAGGTCGTGATCGGGTCGGTCACCGGGAGGCCGTGCCGTCGGACCACGTGCACCTGCTGGCCCGAGAGTTCGTGGCCGAGGACCCCGCGCATCCGGGGCCGTGTTCGGCCGTGGAGGGCTGACACGTCGATCGCGGCCCGGGCTTCGAGGGGTCGAGGGAGCGGGACACCCCAGAGGAGCGCCGCCGTGACGTGGCTGAAGCAGTGCTGCGGGAGCATGCGGCTCGAGTAGGCCTCGCAGCGGGCGCGCACGTCGTTCAGGTCGTTGGCTGCGCGCACTCCCCGGAACGGGATGTCGAGACCGGATGCGAGCATCCGCTTGCGTGAGAGCCCCAGGGAGCGCCCGGACTCGAGCGAGAATGCGCGCTCGCGGAGCTCCTCCGGGAGTGGGGCTGGGTCACGCATCGACCCAGGATGCACGCTCCCCGACCTCCACCCCGGGTTATCCCCAGGTCTGAACAGACGGCCCTCGGGCGACCCGGCAGTTCGTCCCCTTCACAAGACTTCAGAAGGGGACGAACTGCCGGATCGACCGGAGGGGGTGGGGGCTACCTCTTGAGTTCGGTGCGGAGGTCGAGCTGGAGCTGGGTGAGCTTGAGCTTGAGGCGGGTGACCGTCTCGGGATCGAAGCCCTTCGAGGAGGCCTTGCGGAGGTCGGTGCGCACGGCCTGGCGGAACTCCGTGAGCGCGAGGTCGGCCTCGCGGAGAGCGGCCGAGACGTCGGCGCGCGAGGAGCCGGTGCCCTTCTCGGACTCGGGGACGGACGGGTCGCCGGAGGCGCCGGTGGCCGACGCCGACCAGCCGTCTCCGGATGCCGCGGCCCGAGCGCTCGCCTTCGCACCCTCGCGAGCGCTGTGGGCGGCCTCGGCGAGATCGGCGCGGAGGCTCTTCATGGCCTGCTTGACCCCGGAGCGCACCTCCTCGGCGAGCCGGCGCACCGAGTCGGAGAGCTCCGCCTCGATGTCGTCGAGCTCACCACGGCGCGAGTCGAGCTCGGCGCGACCGGTGTCGGTGATGGCGTAGACGGTCTTGCGGCCGTCGGCGCTCTTGGTCACGAGGCCCTCCTCCTCGAGCTTGGCGAGGCGGGGGTAGATGGTGCCGGCGCTCGGGCTGTAGGTGCCGCCGAAGCGCTCGGAGAGCGCCTGGATGAGCTCGTAGCCGTGCTTGGGCGACTCCTCGAGCAGGCTCAGGAGGTAGAGACGGAGGTGGCCATGGCCGAAGACGGGGCTCATGCGTGGCCCTCTCCGAAGGCCTCGTCCTGCTTGTCGAAGCTGAGGCCGGAGTCCGATCCGGCAGCAGCGGCGCCCGACGTGGGCGAGGCAGCCGAGACCGTCTCCTCCTCGCGGAAGATCACGGTGATGTCGCCCGAGACGGAGTTCGCGCGGAACTCGGTCCACGACACGTCGAGCACGCCCGTGTGGCCGTTGTAGCCGCTGCCGCGGAGGCCCTTGATGGTGCTGGCGCCGAGCTGGAGCACGCCCGAGACGGAGTTGACGTTGTAGCGGGCGGAGGCCGCGGCGTCGAGTCGCACCGTGAGGTCCCCCGACACGGTGTTGTTCTCGATCTGGTCCGGAGCCCCGACAGAGTCGACGATCACCGAGGCGGAGACGCCGTCGGCCGAGAAGCGGCGGATCTCGCCCTGGACGGCGATGTCGCCCGAGACGGTGTGGGCGTTCACGAGACCGCGGTGGTCGCGGATCGAGACCTCGCCGCTCACGCTGTTCACGTCGAGGTCGCCCACGACGCCGTCGACCACCACGTCACCCGTGACCGTGCTGATCCGCGCATCGGTGGTGAGGCCCGAGATGAGGGCGGAGGCGGAGATGACGCCGAACTTCAGGGCCACGTCGCGGGGCACCATGATGCTGATGTCGGCGCGAGCGTTGCCGCGCCACGACTTGAACACCTCGACGAAATTGTCCCAGCGCAGCTGCGGGTGGTCGATCTCGAGACGGTCGCCGTCGATCGAGATCTTGAGGTCCTTGCCCGAGACGGAGTGCACCTCGATGCGGGCTCCGGGCTCGTCGTGGCCGATCACGTCGACCTGTCCGCCGATGAGGCCGACCTTCAACGATCGGACCAGCTCGATGTCGATGACTTTCGGGCCGTCGACGACCCACTTCTCCAGTACCACGGTGCACTCCTGCCTGTCGCGTTATATCGCGTGCTGTGGAAGACACGTTATATCGCGTTGGGTCGCAAATCAAGATATATCGCGAATGCTCAGGATCAGGTTGAGAGTCAGCCGGCGTGCGCGGATGCGGTCAGCTGACGTGCGCAAATGCGCTCAGCCGGCGTGCTCGACCAAGAACGGAATCGGGTCGTAGCGCACCCCATCGGCGCCGTAGAGCTCGAAGTGCGTGTGCTCGGTGGTGGCGTTGCCGGTGCGGCCGGTGAGGCCGATCACCTGGCCGGCGGCCACGGTGTCGCCCACCCCCGCCATCAGCGATCCGTCCAGGAAGTGCATGTACATGCTGCAGACGGGCACGCCCCCCACCTTGTGCGCAAGCGAGATGCAGACACCGCCGGTGCCCCCGTCACCTGACGCGGCGATGACGATGCCGTCGGCGATCGCCTGCACGGGCACCCCCTCGCCGTTGAGCATATCGACGCCCTTGTGGAAGCCCTCGGCCCGCGGGCCGAAGCCGTCGGACTGGCGGTACCCGCCCGGATAGACCCAGGAGAACGCGGTCGATTCTGCCGCGGCATCCGCCCCCGCCTGGCATTGACCGCCACCGTAACCACCCTGGCTGGTCGCCACGGGCTTCGGGGTGGGGGTGGGCGTCGGGGTCGGGGTGTGGATGACGTAGCCGTCTCGCGACACCGCAGCGCCGGCGGCCTCGGCAGCCGAGTCGAAGGACTGCGCCGAACCGGCCACGGCGTCGGCCTGCACAGCCTCGAACGAGCCCGCGGTGGCGAGGGAGGCGGCCGGCACCGAGGTGGCGATGGCGACCCCGACCACGAACGTCATGGCGACGCCGCCGAGTATCGTTCGCTGGTACTTCATCGCGCCCATTCTGTATCGACCTCGGTCACAGCACAACCCGGGAGCCCGGCCCCGCGGGCGGACGGCCGGACCGCCACACGTAGGCGGTCGCCGCCGTGAGCACACCCGCGGCGATCAGCACCCACCACGGGAACGTGGGGATCTCGGGGCGCTGTCCGGCCCCGTCGAGATCGCCCTGGGGGGTCGGGATGACGCGCTCCCCCGTCACCAGGATGCGGTGGCTGTTGACACCGAGGGGCGTGCAGGTGACGAGGGTGATGAGGTCTTTCCCGTCCACAGGCAGGAGGCTCTGGGTCTCGGTGGGCTTGACCACCTCGGTCTCGATCACCCGGTAGGTGAGCACCTCCCCGAAGACCTCGACCGTGAAGGTGTCCTCGACCTGCACCCGGTCGAGGTTGGTGAACAGCTCGGAAGTCGCGAGCCCCCGATGGGCGGTGAGCACCGAGTGCGTCGACTCCCCGCCGACCGGTACCGCCGTGCCCTCGAGGTGCCCCACGCCGTGGTCGAGCACGTCGCCGCTCGTGCCGTGGTAGATCGGCAGGTCGACGGCGATGGCGGGGATCTTGAGCCTCGCCATGAGGCCGTTCGCGTCGGCGCGCAGGATGCTGCCGTAGTCGCCGTTCTGGTCGGGCTGGTCGGCGAGCGGCAGCCGCTCGTTCGCGGCGATGTCGGCACCGCCGCCCGTGAGGGCCTCGTTGTAGGCGCGCGCCTCGGCCACGCGTTGGCGCAGCGTCTCGGCGCTCAGATCGGCGACGTCGTCGCTCAACTCGCTGATCTGCTGAGACTGCTCGTACTGGCTGAACCAGGAGACGATCGTCGGGAACAGCAGCAGGGCCACCCCGGCGACGCAGACGATCGCGATCAGCAGGGGTATGGCGGGCAGACGCCAGCGCCGTGCCCGGCGGAGGCTCCGGCGCGTGGGCGATCCGGAGCCTTCCCCGGGGGACGACGAAGGTGGGGCACCCGCTGGACGCCCCACCTCCGCTTTCACCGCTTCAGCCTACGCAAGCGTGTGCGCGGCGGCTGCCCGCCGGCGCACCACGAACGCGGCACCGAGTGCGAACACGATGAGTCCGGCTCCGCCGAGGCCGAACCAGAGCCCGCCGTCACCACCGGTGAGGGGCAGCAGGAAGTTCGCCACAGACACCTGGGTGTGGGCGAACTCGACGTAGTTCTGCACGGGCGCGACCGTCGAGGTCGGTCCCGCGACGACCACGGTCTGCACCGGGTTCGCCTGAGGCAGGTTGAATCCGGCCGGCGGGGTGATCTCACGCACGTAGTAGTTGCCGGGCGTCACGATCGGGATCTCGACGTAGCCGTCGGGACCGGTCGTCCAGTTGGTGACACCCTCGATCGAGATCGGGTTCTGCTGCAGGTTGGCGTCGTTCTGGTTGAGGTACACCTGGTAGATGGCTCCGGCGAGCGGCACGCGCTGGCTGCCGTTGGTGCTCTCGTAGGCGAACACCGTCAGCTGTCCGATGGGGGTGGTGCCCGTCACCGTCTCCGTCGCACCGTTCACGTTGGCGGTGGCAGAGTTGACGATCAGACCGTTCGGGGGGATGGTCACGGCCCGAGTGAGTACGTTGAACGACACGACCCCGCCCTGGAGGGCGGTCAGGCGGGTGAGGCCGGAGGGTGTGAACGTCAGGGTCGACGTCCCCGCCGTCGTGACGATCGTGTAGTCCGTGTTCACGACGAAGTTCTGCGCGATGCCGGCCGCGCTCGTGACCGTCACGGTGGTCGGTGAGACGCCGGTCGGCGGGGTGGCCAGGAACTCGAGGTCGGTCGGGATCTCATCGACGAGTGAGAAGTTCGCGATCGAGTCGCCCGCGGCGAGCGTGGGGATGCTCGAGGCGATCGCCCAGCGGATGAGATCGGGGTTCCGTGCCTCTGCGGAGTTCGCGGGAGCGGGCACCCTGGTCTTCGTCAGCTCGGTGACGGCGTTCTTCGGGTAGACGTGCACGTCGTAGATCCACTGGTTCGCCGGGGCACCGGACGGGCCGGTGGGCAGCGGCAGTGACACGAGGAACGGCGCAACCGGGTTGGTCGCGTCGGCCGGCAGCACCGTCTCCTGCACGTAGTAGAGACCGATCGGCATCCCGGTCGGGAAGTCGGGGTCTGCGGGGAAGGTGGCGGTGCCGTTGGACGACGAGGGCGTCGACGTGAACGTCGAGCTGCTGAGGCGAGTCGATGCCGTCTGCGGGGTCAGGTTGGTGGCGATGGCCCAGCCCTCAGGAGTGGTGAGGTCGACACCGGCCACCTGGGTGGCGGTGAAGACCGCGCCGGACAGCGGGATGCCCAGGTTGGTCGAGGACGGAAGCTCCTGGCCGGTGCCTGCGACCGCGCCGTTGCCGGGGCCGAGCGCGAACTTGTGGATGGTGAGGCTGCGAGGCTGGTCGGTGTCGATGTTGCCGGGCAGGATGACGGCCTGCGCCGGCGCGACGGCGACGAGCGCCACGCCGGCGGCCAGGACCGCGGCCCCGATCGCGGCGGTGGCCCGCCTGAGTGCGGATGAGGACATGAGTTTCTCCGTTTCGATGAAGAGGTCAGGTGGTGCAGATGAGGGTGGGACAGGTGTCGGTCACAAGGAGGTCGCGTCTCAGACGGTGCTCCTTCGCGTCCGACGGCGCCCGTGCCACACGGCGAGGGCGAGTGCGAGGGCGAGCACGGCGAACCCGGAGATCAGGTACGCATCGGTGCTCGGGCCGCCCGTGAGGGGCAGGTTCGTGGGGGCGACGGGGGCGTTGACGAAGCGGTAGACCGCTGTCTGCCCGGCCGCGGGCGCCGCGATCGTCGCCGAGGTCACCGGGGCCCAGCTGCCGTTCGGCTGCCGGAGCTCGAGCCGCACCTGTCGGTAGGCCAGCCGGGTGCCGGACTGGGCCAGCGCCTCGGAGAGCGTGTAGGAGTGACCGGGCCGCACATCGAAGGTGCTCGCCGGGTTGCCTCCGGCCTGGAAGTCGGCGCCGCCGACCGTGCGGGCTGCGAGGCCGGCGAGGGTGGCCGGGGTGGCGGTGAGGTTCCAGGTCGAGGGCACGAACCCGGTCGAGGGGTTCTGCACGTTCTTCAGCAGGGTGAGGGATGCGGTGGCGTTCGTCACGGTGCAGGTGACCGCGCTGCCGCGGGTCAGGGTCACGTCGCCCGCCGAGGTCACCGGAACGCTCGCGCCCCCGGCGGTCACGCACGACCAGCCGCCCACCTGCACGTAGGTCGCGGGCCCGCCGGTCTCCGACAGCCGGTATGCGGTGTCGGCCGAGACAGGCACGGCGTTGAGCGTGCCGCTGCCGCCGGCACCTGAGGGGCCGGGAAGGGCCGCCGGCACGCTGCGGGTCGCGGCGAGCTGCCACGCCGAGGGCAGGGCGGTGCCGGACGAGACGGTCTTGACGAGCGTGAGCGTGGCCACCGCGCGGTTGGTGAACGTGCAGTCGACGGTGTTGCCCGGTGCGATCGTGCCGGTGACCGGGCGGACGGCGTACCCGGACGCATCCGTCGCGGAGTTCGCATCCGTGAACGACGTGGTCGCCGTGCCCCGCGTGACGGTGCAGGCGAGGCCGTCGAGCCGGAAGCCGGTCTGCTGGCGCTCGAGCACCGAGACGTTCGCCGATCCGGTGCTCGAGCTGTAGAGCACGAAGAACGAGGCGGCACCGTTGGCCCCCGTCGGAGCCTCCGACCGACCGGCCGCCGGGGTGGCGGAGGAGGGATCGGTGGGCAGCACGACCGTGCCGGCTCCCACCGAGGCGACCGAGGCGCCGACGGTCCAGCCCGCAGCGGGCTGCGGGTTCGCCCCGAGCCCGTCGACGGTGGACTTGCGCACAGTCACCTCGGCGACCGGCTGCGCCGTGTTGTAGATGGTGCAGGCGACCCCCACGCTCACCTGGTTCGGGATGGTCACGGTCGCCGTCCTCGTCGCGTCCATCCGGGCGGAGACGAGCCTCACCCCGTTGGCCCAGCACTCGTAGATGACGGTGTAGGTGGCGGGAACGGGCGCCGTCGTCGTGGTCGTCGTCTGCAGCAGCTCCGAGATCGTCACCGTCGTGTTCACGGGTGCGACGATCGGGCCGATGCTCGCCGACGTGCCGGTGGTGCCGGTCGTGGCCGAGGCCACCTCTGAGCCTCCCGCGGCGACGGCCACCCGGAAGTTGTGCGCCTGACCCGTCACCCGGCTCAGCACCGACTTGCCGAGCGAGAACGTGGACGGAGACGAGCAGGTGGCGAGGTCTGTGCTCCCGTTCGCATCCGTTCCGAGCACGATCGTGGGGGTGTTCGGGATCGCCGTCCAGGTCAGCGGGTCGAACTGGTAGGCGTTGGTGCCGGTGCCCACGTAGGCGGTGCCCCGGGGCGAGAAGGCCAGTCCGTTGAGGGGGCCGGCGCCGATGCCCGCGGCGGTGCGCTGGGTCGAGGCGGTGGCCGGGATCTCGCTGCCGGGGGCGGCCGCGGCGAGCACGGGGCCCGCGACACTGAAGAACTGCACCTGCGTGCCGTCGCTCCGGAGGATGTGCAGGTTGCCCTTGGCGTCGAACGCCATGTCGCCGTTGGCGGCGGAGTTCGTGCCGGTGCTGACGTAGCCCAGCAGCGTGAAGATCGGATTCGCGGTCGCCCCGTTGAAGCGCCAGATGTTGGTGCGGCCGACGTTGTTGACGAGGCTCGTGGTGCCGACCACGAAGTCGCGCCCGATCGGGTCGAAGGCACCCATCACGATCGAGGCGGATGCGCTCAGCGTCTGCGGGGCCGCGAAGGCGGTGCGTGTGGCCGTCAGTGCGCCCGAGGGCGAGACGGAGTAGGTGATGACGCCGGTGGCGGTGTTGGCGTTGGTCGTGGTGCTCCTGGTCACCGCGTAGGCGGTCCGGCCCTCCACGTCGATCGCGAGCGAGTTCGTGTTGACGGCGCCGGCCGGCCCGGCCGCGACGACGGTGGCGTTGATGGTGCCGGACGAGCTCAGCGCGTTCGTCTGGGTCAGGGTTCCGTCGGACCGCACGCTGTAGAAGTAGCTGCCGTCGCAGTAGAGGCTCGCGCCGGCCTGCGCGGTGTTGGTGAAGGTGCAGACGATGTCGACGCCCGCCTCGTCCGGGATCGTCAGCGCCCCCGAGACCGAGGTGCCCGTGGCGATCGTGGTGGTGCCCCGCACGCACTCGTAGGTCGTGTTGTAGGTGCGCAGCTGCGCCGTGGTCACGACGGTCTCCGCGACCGTGTAGGTGGCTCCCCGGGCGACGGAGACCGGGCCGACCTGCTGGGTCTGGAGGCCGAGCGCCGAGCCCGAGGTGGTCGCACTGGCGACCTCGGTCGAACCGGAGACGAGCGCGAGCCGGAACTGGTCGGCGGCGAGGGCCCGGCTGACGACGTTCTTGCGGATCGTGACCGTGGTGGCGGCCTCCACCGTGAGCGTCGTGGCCTGCGGCGCGTTCAGGACGGTCGTGACGTTCGAGGGCCCGTTCGTGTAGCTGCCCCCGGCGGCCGCGACCACGGCGACGGTGACCGTGCAGCTCGCGGTGCCCGTGGCCAGGTCGCCTCCTGTGACGGAGATGGTGGACGAGCCCTCGGCCGCGGTCACGACGTAGGCGGCTCCCGTGGCGTTCACGCACGTTCCGCCGACCGTCGGGGCGGTCGGCGTTCCGGCGGCCACGACGAGGCCGCTCGGCAGGGCGTCGGTGAAGCTCCAGTCGGGCTTCGCGGCGAGCTCGGCCGTGTTGGTGACCGTGAAGGTCAGCGTCGACGAGACGCCTGCGGGGACCGCCGCGGTGGTGAACTGCTTGTCGAGGGTCGGGGTGGAGTCGATGATCCGCAGGTTGTCGAACGAGAAGTCGTTGCCCGCGATGTCCGACTCCTGGTTGGAGAGCCGGACCCTCGCCGAGGCGGCCTGCGCGGGCGTGAGGAGCACGGCGGTGTCGGTGAAGAAGCGGCCGGCGCGGGTCGAGGGGCTCCCGGTGCCCCACGGGTCGGTCTGGTTGTCGGCGGGGAAGACGTTGGAGGTGTACCGGCCGTTGACGACGTTGCAGGCCACGATGGGGGCGGCGGTGAGCGGCCGCACCGTGGCGCCCGTGACGAGCGCCAGGTCGAGCCGGGAGTTGTTGTTCTGCCCGCCGGGCCGGGCGGCGCAGGAGTCCTCGGAGACGTCGATCGACATCGAGTAGTACCGGTCGGTCGCCGGCGCGGGGGCCACGCCCACCGCGGTGACGGACTCCAGGACGACCTGGTTGGCGGCCTGCGTGCCCTGGGCGGCGCTGGTCATCGCCGTGACGGCGTGGTTCTGGCGGGTGGTGGCCGTCGAGGCGTTCACCGGCGTGGTGTCGGTCGATCCGCCCGGGTTGACGGCTCCGGCGGCGACGTTCGTCTGCACCTGGCCGAGCACGTCGGCCATGCGGGCGACCTTGAAGCGGGACGCCGCCGCCGCGCCGAGGGTGCAGAACGGGGTCTCCGGGAATGTCGCGTTGTAGTTGACCACGACACCGTTGCAGTTGTTGACGTTCAACCAGAAGGCGGATCCCGTGAAGCGGTTCGTCGCGTACTGGTCGACGCGGGTGGGCGTGTTCGTCACGCCCTGCTCGAAGGTCTCGATCCACGCCTGGGTGGCCGGTGCCGGAACCCCTGCGACGAGCGCCGAGACGTCGGCGGTGGTGCGGAACATGTCCAGCGGAGGATCGTTGGCCGAGGGCTCGACGGGCGCCACGGGGGCCGCGGTCTCGGGCGACGCCTCGGGGGTCGCCAGTGGGGTCGGGGTCGGGAGAGGGCCTCCCTCCGGCGGCACGGTGTCGTCCGTCGGAGGCTCCACGGGCGCAATCTCGGGGGTAGGCGTCTCTCCGGGCGGGACGGCAGAAGGCTCATCCGGCGTCGACTCGGGTGCGGGGACCTCGGCTGGCTGGTCGACCGCGGGCTCCTCGGGCGCTTCCTCGGGTGAAGGTTCCGGCTCGATCGCGGGAGTGGGCGCGGGTTCGACCGCGGGTGGCGTCACCGAGGCGGCCGCCGGATCCGGGAGCGGGGCCGAGACCGCCGCGGGCACGGCCCCGAACGAGAGCAGTCCGCCCACGAGCACCCCGGTGACCGCGCCGGCCAGGGCGCGCTGTCCGCGTCGGGCGGACGCATCCGCGCGGGCGCGGAACCAGGAGGGGTGGGGCATCGATCTCACAGTGCTGGAACGGTCAGGAGTGTCAGCCCGTTACAGCACGGAGATTCGGGGTCGCTAGCGGTGATGCGCCGACAGAATGACGATAAGTTGCCGCGATCAGCCCGGACAAGACGCCGATTACCTAGCTATTACCGATGTCGCGAGAACCGCTGACAGAATCGGCTCATGGCTCTGCGCATCGAGGACTACGCGCTCATCGGCGACTGTCACACGGCCGCCCTCGTGGGGATCGACGGGAGCATCGACTGGCTCTGCCTCCCCCGGTTCGACTCCCCCTCGTCGTTCGCGGCCCTGCTCGGCACGCCCGAGCACGGGCGCTGGCTCGTGGCCCCCGCTTCGGCTGACGCGACGGCGACCCGGAGCTACCTGGGAGATACGTTCCTGCTCTCGACCCGGTGGCAGACGCCCGAAGGCGAGGTCGAGGTGGTCGACACGATGCTGCCGGAGTCGCCGTACCGCACGGTGGTCCGGCGCATCCGGGGCATCTCCGGGCGGGTGCGGATGCACCAGGAGCTCGCCATCCGCTTCGGCTACGCCGACGCCCTGCCGTGGCTCCGCCAGGCGCCCGAGCACGGCGGCAACGCGATCGTGGCGGTGGCGGGGCCGGATGCCGTGATCGTGCGGGGGCCCGCACTCAGGGCGAGCGACCACGTGCACGAGTCGTCGTTCGAGGTCGCCGAGGGCGAGGTGGTCGACATCCAGCTCTCCTGGTTCCGCTCGCACCTCTCGCCGCCGCGCGCCGTCGACGTCGATGCGGCGCTCGAGTCGACGGCGTCGTGGTGGACGTCATGGGCCGACGCGAGCGACCTCCCCGATCCCTACTCCGCCATCGTCCGCCGCTCGCTGCTCGTGCTGCGCGCGCTCACCCACGAGGAGACCGGCGGCATCGTGGCCGCGGCCACCACGAGCCTGCCCGAGCAGTTCGGCGGGCCGCGCAACTGGGACTACCGCTACACCTGGATCCGCGACGCCTCGCTCACCCTCTCGGCGCTCATGCTGCACGGCTACGAGGAGGAGACCGGGCACTGGCGGCGATGGCTCCTGCGCGCCATCGCGGGCGACCCGGCCGACATCCAGACGATGTACGGGCTCGGCGGCGAGCGGCGGCTCACCGAGTACGTCGTGGACAGCCTGCCGGGGTACACCGAGCCGGCGAGCGGGGCGGATGCGGGCGGCGGTCCGGTTCCGCCGGTTCCGGCCGCCCCCGTGCGCGTCGGCAACGGCGCCTCGGAGCAGTACCAGGGCGACATCTTCGGCGAGCTCATGATCGCGCTCCGCGAGGCCCGCCGCATCGGGGTCGACGAGGACGAGTACTCCTGGCCCCTGCAGCGGGCGCTCCTCGGCTTCCTCGCCGAGAACTGGCAGCGGCCCGACAACGGGATCTGGGAGATCCGCGGCCCGCAGGTGGCGTTCACGCACTCGCGCGCCATGATCTGGGCGGCGTTCTCCTGCGGGGTGGAGGCCGTGCGCGAGTACGGGCTGGCAGGCGACGCCGACCTGTGGGCGGGCATCCGGGACACCCTGCGCACCGAGATCGAGACGCAAGGGTACGACCCGGCGCGCAACACCTTCGTGCAGCACTACGGCAGCACCGAGGTCGACGCGTCGCTGCTGCTGCTCTCGCAGATCGGCTTCGTGGCCGCCGACGATCCGCGGATGCTCGGCACGGTCACGGCGATCGAGGAGGACCTCCTGCACGAGGGCCTGCTGCTGCGCTACCGAACGGAGTCCGGGGTCGACGGGCTGCCCGGCGGTGAGCATCCGTTCCTCGCCTGCTCGTTCTGGCTCGTGGGGCAGTACGCCCGGTCGGGGCGGCTCACGGATGCGACGGCACTCATGGACCGCCTGGTGGGGCTCGCGAACGACGTGGGGCTGCTGGCCGAGGAGTACGACGTGCAGGGGGCGCGGCAGGTGGGCAACACACCTCAGGCGTTCTCGCACCTCGCGCTGGTGCGGGCGGCCGACGCGATCGCCCAGGCATCCGGCGCCGGCGCCCGGGGGACCGCCCCGAAGGTTTAGGCTCGTAGTCGATGCAGCCACTCACCGAGGCGGAGATCCGCGGTTCCTTCACGAACATCAGCGAGCTCGAACTGGAGCGCATGACGCTGCCGGGCCTGCACGAGATCGTCTGGGAGGATCGCGAGTTCCTCGGCTGGCGCGACGTGCACGCCATCCACCGGGGCTACATCGTGTTCTGGCAGGACGGCCGCCCCGTGGGCATGGTGCTGAAGGCCGCCGGATCGCGCACCCGGCCCGGCATCTCCTCGATGTGCACGCTCTGCCGCACCCCGCTTCCCGGCGTGCAGGTCACGCTGTTCACGGCGCCTCGAGCCGGCCAGGCGGGGTTCGACGGATCGACCGTGGGCACCTACATCTGCGCCGATTTCGGCTGCTCGAACCTGATCCGGATCGTGCCGCCCGCCTCCGAGATGCAGCCCGACCCGGACGCGCTCGTCGCGATGCGCGCCGCGGGCCTGACCTCGCGCCTCGAGAGCTTCACGCGCAGCGTGCTGCGCTAGCTGCTGCTGCGCTAGCTGCTGCGCCGCCGCCTCTGCGGCGCAGGGGACATGTGGCGCCGCCGTCGCTTCGCGGCGACGGTGCCACCTCGGGTCGGGTGGGAGGGCCCTGTCGCCTGGGTCAGCCGTCGTTCTCTTCGAGGGACTGCTCGTCGGTGGGGACGTCGGTGTCGGCGTCCTCCGGCTCGTCGGCGACCGTGGGGTCCACGCCCGAGGGCTCGGTCTCGGTGGTGGGGCCGTTGCCGACCGTGCCCTCGCCGTCGGGGTAGCCCGCGTAGTCCGGGTACTCCACGTCGCTCAGGTCGACGTTCTCGTTCTTGTCGCTCATCGCGGTCCTTCCGTTGTCGTGCTCCCCAGTGAACTCCGGTGCACCGATCGCGACAACCGACCCGCGGCCCTGCCAGGAGGCGGAGGTCAGGCCGCACCGAGCGCGGTCGCGCCCACGAGCACGAACCAGGCGATGAAGCCGAGGTAGATCAGGCGCTCGGCGGCACCGAAGAGGCCGCGCATCCGGTGGCTGAGACGCGTGACGAGCAGGCCGATCGCACCGACGGCCATGACGGCGGCGAAGACGGTCGAGAGCGTGGAGGCACCGGCGTGGTTGGTGTCGTGCAGGAGGCCCGCCGCCACGAACCCCGCCGCGGTCACCGCACCGAAGGCGAGGAACGCGAGCACGTTGTGCAGCCGGCCCCGGCGGGTGGGACCGGTGTCGGGGGCGTCCATCGGCACGAACGGGATGACGATGCGGGCGCCCGCGAACACGGCGAGCAGGATGACGGTGGCGATCGACCCCGGGACGTCGGCGAACACCACGATGGCTCCGATGCCCGCGACGCCCGCGGTGATGGCTGCGGCGGCGTACCAGCCCTTGAAGCGCGTGATGCCGTACTGGCTCACGGGGTCGCGGAGCGGCTTGAGGCCGCTCGGCACGACGTGCAGCACGACGAGGGAGAGCGTGGTGATCGCGATCGCGACGAGGGTGAGGAGGCCGCCCCACGAGGTGGATGTCATGGCTTCACGCTAGCGAAGCCGCCTGGTGCGCGGCACCGCCCGATCGGGGGATGCGACCGGTGCCGGTGGAGCCCCGGCAGCGCAGAAAACCTGCGCCAGCAACGCAGAAAGCCTCCGGCTGAACCGGAGGCTTTCTGGTGTTCTGTGACCCCAGCGGGATTTGAACCCGCGTTACCGCCGTGAGAGGGCGACGTCCTAGGCCGCTAAACGATGGGGCCGTTTTTGCAACTCAACGAGTATGCCACACAGATGAAGCGGTTCTCAAATCGAGCGATCCGCGAGCACCGACAGCGCCCCCGGAACGACCTCCACGGTGAGCGGCAGCTCGCCGAAACGCTCTCCGTCGGCGTAGCCCACGACCCCCGGCGACGAGACCGTGACGCGGCGCCCGCGGCGGAACTCCACGACGTCGAGGCCCGCGTGGGTGCCCGAGAAGACCTTGGGGAACAGCCGGATGAAGCGCGTGCGCGAGACCGGCGCCACGATGAACACATCCAGCAGGCCGTCGTCGAGCAGCGCGTCGGGAGCGATGCGCATGCCGCCGCCGATGGTGGTGTTGTTGGCCACCGAGAGGAGGCCGGAGTCGACCTCGATCCGCTCGCCGTCGATCTCGAGCACGTAGTGCCTGGTCTTCAGCGTGGCCAGCTCGGCGAGGAGGGCGAGCACGTACCGGGAGGCCCCGCGGGGGCGGCGCATGCGGTTGGCACGGTCGTTGACGGCGGCGTCGAAGCCCGCCGAGAGCACCCCGGCGAACCAGCGCTCCGGATCGTCGCCGCCCGTCACGCGCGCCGCGTCGATCACCCGGGGGCCGGCCTCGAGGGCCGCGGTGAGCACGGCGATGGCCGCATCCGGATCGCCTGCCGGGATGCCGAGGCCGGTGGCGAAGTCGTTTCCCGTGCCGGTGGGCACGATGCCGAGAGGCACGCCGGTGCCCGCCACGAGGTTCACACCGAGGTTGACCATGCCGTCTCCCCCCACCACCACGAGGGCGTCTGTCGGGGCCGCGAGGGCGCTCCGCACCACGCGCACGAGCCCCTCGTAGTCGGGGGCGCTCTGGGGCACCACGTCGTGCCCTCGGGCGCGCAGGGCCGCGACGACGGCGGGGCCGACCGCCCGGGTTCTGCCGAAGGAGGCGTTCGGGTTGATCGCGACGACGATCCGCTTCGCTGGAGTGGCCATTCCCCCGATTATCGCGCACCGGCCGCCGCCGGGTTGCAGGCCCCGGATGCTCGGTGTTGAGTCAGGATATGAGACTCACGAAATTCGAGCACGCCGGCCTGCTGCTGGAGAAGTCCGGACGCCGGCTCTTCGTCGACCCCGGCATGTTCACCACCCCCATCACCGACGCCGTGGGCACGGTGGCCGTGGTCATCACCCACGAGCACCCCGACCACTGGACCCCGGAGCAGCTGCGCCGCATCCTCGACGCCTCCCCCGACGCCGTGGTCTACGGACCGGAGGGCGTCGTGGCGGCCGCGGGTGAGGCGGGCATCGCGGTGACGCGGGTCGATCCGGGAGACTCGGTGGAGGCGGGGCCGTTCCCGCTGCGGTTCTTCGGCGGCCGGCACGCGGTCATCCACTCGTCCATCCCCGTGGTCGACAACGTGGGGGTGCTCATCGACGAGGTGCTCTACTACCCCGGCGACTCCTGGGCTGTGCCCGAGGGCGTCGAGGTCGACCTGCTCGCGGTGCCGGCGGGCGCGCCGTGGATGAAGATCGCCGAGGCCATGGACTACGTGCTCGAGGTGAAGCCCAAGCGCTCGTTCCCGACGCACGAGATGGTGCTGTCGTTGGCGGGGAAGTCGATGGCGAACGACCGGATCCAGTGGGCCACCGAGCAGGGCGGCGGCGAGTTCTTCGGGCTGCAGCCGGGCGACTCGCTCGACCTCTGAGGGGCGGGCGAGCGGCCGGCCGGTGGCCGGGTGTGACCGGCGCCGGCTCAGGGGGCGAGCGACGGGGCTTCGGTGATGCCGAAGACGTCGCGGAGGGCCGTGCGGGCCGCGTGCCAGCCCCCCATGCCGTGGACCCCGGGGCCCGGAGTGGCGCTCGCGGAGCAGAGGTAGACGCCGTCGAGCGGCGTGCGCCAGGGCGTGCCAGAGACGACGGGCCGGGCGAGCAGCTGCGAGAACGACGCAGCGCCGCTCGCGATGTCGCCGCCGATGTAGTTGGCGTTGTAGAGGGCGAGCGCCGAGGCCGGGATGGCGGCGGAGGCCACGATGCGGTCGCGGAAACCGGGAGCGAACTCCTCGATGCGGGCGGTGACGGCTTCGGTCATGTCGCGGCCGGAGCCGCGGGGCACGTGGGTGTAGGCCCAGAGCACCTGGTGGCCCTCTGGCGCCCGCCCCGGGTCGACCGTGCTCGGCTGCGAGACCAGCACGAACGGATGCTCGGGGTGGCGGCCGCGCGCGATCTGCCGCTCCCCCTCGTCGACCTCGGCACCCGAGCCCGCGAGGTGCACGGTGCCGGCGCCCGCGACCTCGGCGTTCGTCCACGGCACGGGGCCGTCGAGCACGTAATCGACCTTCGAGGCCGCGTTGCCGTAGCGGAACTGGCGGAGCGCACTGCGGTAGCCGAGCGGCAGCAGCTCGCCGCCGATGGCCTCGAGGGCGCGGGGGGTGACGTCGAGGAGCACGGCGTGCGAGGAGGGCAGGTCGAGCAGGGAGTCGATCCGGGTCTCGGTGACGATCTCGCCGCCGTGGGCGCGGAGGTCGGCGGCGAGGGCGTCGACGATCGCCTGCGATCCGCCGATCGGGATGGGCCAGCCGCCCGGGGTGTGCGCGAGCATGCCGAGGAGGAGTCCTGCACCGCGGGCGCCGAACGCGGCGACGGGACCGATGGAGTGGGCGGAGAGGCCGGCGAGCAGGCCGCTCGCCTCGTCGGTGCGGAAGCCGGCCGACGCGGACCGGGCGGTCGAGAGCACCCGGGTGCCGAACGCGGCGGCGGCGAGCGGATCGCGGGGCACGCGGAGAAGCGGGGACATCGCGAAGTCGACCACCGCATCCCTGCGCTCGAGCAGGGGGGCGAAGAGCCGGCGCCAGGCGGGACCGTCGGCGCCGAGGTCGGCGGCGGTCTGCCCGAGATCGCGGCGGGCGAGGGCCGCGCGGCCTCCTTCGAGCACGTGGGCGTAGGAGATCTCGGGCGAGACGAACTGGACCCTCGAGGCGAGGTCGAAGTCGCGGAAGAACGGCGACGCCAAGGCCATCGGATGCACGGCGGAGCACACGTCGTGCAGGTGCCCCGGCAGCGTGAGCTCGGCGGTGCGCGCTCCTCCGCCGGGCGACCCCGCGGCCTCGAACACCCGCACCGAGAGCCCGGCCCGCGCGAGCGTGACGGCGGCCGCGAGGCCGTTCGGGCCACTGCCCACCACGACCGCGTCGACCGGCCCGCTCGTCATGCCGCCACCCTACCTCCCCTCCCCTTCCCCACTGCCCCCACCCTCTGCCGAACCGTCACTTTCTGCACATCCCGAGCTGTTTTGGCGTGGAAAGTGACGTCTCGGCAGAACTGGGGGTGGGGGGTCAGATCCAGCCTCGGTCTTGGGCGAGGAGGACGGCCTGCTGGCGGGTGTCGACCGCGAGCTTGGCGAGGATGGCCGAGACGTGGTTGCGCACGGTGCCGGGGGCCAGGGAGAGGGCGCGGGCGATCTGCGCCGTCGTCTCACCGCGGCGGCCGGCCCGCAGCACGTCGAGCTCGCGGTCGGTGAGCGGGCACCGCTCGTCGCTCAGGGCGTCGGCGGCGATCTCAGGATCGACGTAGCGGGCCCCCGCGGCCACCCGGCGGATGACCGCGGCCACCTCCCCGGCGTCGCGCGACTTCGGCAGGAAGCCCGCGACCCCGGCGGAGAGCGCGCGCCGGAGCACTCCAGGGCGCGCATGCCGCGTGACCACCACGCACCGAGCCGCGATCGTGCGCCGCAGCCGCTCCGCCACCTCCACACCGTCGAGGCCGGGCATCTCGAGGTCGAGCAGGCACACGTCCGGCTGCAGCCGCTCGGCCTCGGCCACCGCCTGCAGGCCGTCGGCGCACTCGGCGATCACGTCGATGTCGCCCTCGAGCCGGAGCAGGGCCGCGAGGGCGGAGCGGATCATGCCCTCGTCGTCGGCGAGCAGCACCCGGATGACGGGGCGCCCAGGATCGGCCGTCATCGTGCCGTCACCGCCCCGGCCGGAGCGGTCACGACCACGGTGAACCCGTCGTCGCCGCGGTGCACCTCGAGCGCGCCGCCGGCCTCCCCGGCGCGACGCGCGATGCCGTCGAGGCCGGAGCCCTCCCGGGTCCCGCCATCCGGGGTCTCCCCATCCGGAGTGTCACCCGCAGCGCCCGAGTCCGCGACGTCGTTGCGGATCTCGTAGCGCCACACCCCGCCCTCCCGCGCGAGCGACAGCCGGGCCGAGCGCCCGCCGCCGTGGCGCAGCACGTTCGTGGTGGTCTCGCGGATGACCGGGCCGAAGACCGCGGCGGGCGCGTCATCGGCATCCGGAGCCACCGACGTCTCGGCCGCGATGCCCGCCGCCCGCAGCAGGTCGCGCGCGTTGGCGAGCTCGTCGCGGAGGGGCACCGAGCGGAAGCGGAGCGCGAGGTCGCGCGTGCCCTGCCGCGCCTCGTCGACGCTCCCCCGCGCCGCCCGCAGCTGCTCGAGGGCCGCGGCGGGATCCTGATCGAGGAGTCGTTCGGCGAGCTCGAGCTGCAGGGCGATGACCTGCAGGTGGTGCCCCTGCAGGTCGTGCACGTCGGTCGCCACCCGCAGCCGCTCCTGGGTGGCGGCGAGCCGCGCCTCCGAGATGCGGGCCCGGTCGAGGGCGATCAGCACGTCCCACCACCACAGCGAGAGCACCGACATGAAGGGCAGGGCTGCGGAGAAGAATCCGAACAGGAAGGGATCCGCATCGAACTCGGGCGGCTCCCCCGTGAAGCGCTGCGCGTCGACCACCCAGAGGCCCACGAGCACCGCCGTGAGCGCGATCACGAGCCTCGCCCGCACCGAGCGCGGCCAGTCGAGGAGCTGCAGGGTCTGCGCCACCGGCGCGAGCAGCAGCAGCCACAGGCCCGTGAGGGAGAACGCGACCACGCCGAAGGCCGCCGCGATCAGGAGCGGGGCGAGCGTGTGCCGCCAGGGCAGCGTGGTGGTCTCGCCCGTGCGATGGCGGTAGGCGCGGAGGAGCGGAGCCGTCGAGGCGCACCAGATCAACCCGCCCACGAGCACCACGAGAAGCACCGGCCCGTCGAACCCCGCCTGCAGGAGGGTGGCCGGCCAGAGCAGCACGAGCATGAGCTCGAGGAAGACGATCGCCGAGACGGTGTACCACCAGGTGGCGGTGACGCCGCGCGACGTCGCGCGCGGTGCGGCGGGGTCGGAGGGGCTGGTCACCCTCCCACCCTAGATCCGTGACAGATGTCATGGCCGGGGCGGACGGATGACCCGGAAAGCGGTGACACCCGGGCACTGCCGGGGCGGCTCCGGATGCGATGGGCTGGTGTCCAGAGGCGGGGTCGACAGGATCCCTCCCCGACGACAGGAGATGCGTGATGGATCTGATCGCCCGATTCCAGGAGCTGGTCGGCCAGGTGCCCGAGCTCCTCCAGCCCCTCATCGTGGCGCTCGCGGGCGCCGTGCCCTTCATCGAGGGCGAGGGTGCCGCGACGATCGGCATCCTGGGCGGGCTGCACCCCGTCGTAGCCGTGATCGCGGGTGCCGCAGGCAACTTCCTCTGCGTGACCGTGCTCGTGCTCGCGTCATCCGGTGCCCGCTCGGCGATCGTGAACCGGCGCCGCGTGCGCCTCGCGGCCCGGGAAGAGGCGCGGGAGAGCGTGGTCGCGGGTGCACCCGCTGGACCGCTCGACGCGGCGGATCATGTGTCCGCCGGGTCGGGGACCGGGCCGGAGCTGAAGCCCGAGCCGGAGTCCGCCCGCAAGGCGGCCCGCCGGGCGAAGTTCCAGCGGGCCCTCGACCGCTACGGCGTGCCGGGGGTGAGCCTCCTCGGCCCCCTGCTGCTGCCCACCCAGTTCACCGCGACGATGCTCGCGGCCGGCGGTGTCTCGAAGGCCCGTGTGCTGCTCTGGCAGGCCATCGCGATCGCGGGCTGGACGTCGATCGTCGCCCTCGTGGTGGGCGGCGTCGTGCACGCCGTCGTCTGACGGCGTGCACGACGCTCGGGGAGTGCGCGATGCCGGGTCAGCGGCGGGCGCGCACCCGGACCGCTCCGGCGGCGCCGGCCACCAGTGCGCCACCCGCGAGGAGCAGCAGCGACCACGGGAGGATGTCGGCGGCGCCGGAACCCGTGTTCGCGAGGCCCGCGGGCTTCGTGGCGGGCTTCGGCGTCGGGGTGGGCGTCGGTGTCGGCGTCGGGATCGGCGTCACGGTGATGTCCACCGGGTTGCTGTCCGACGGCTCGAAGTTGACGTCGCCGAGGTAGCGCGCCGTGATCGTCGCCGGTCCCACCGGGATGAAGCTGATCGGCACGTCGACCGAGTTCGACCCGGAGGCGAGCGGCTCGCTGCCGAGGAGCTCCCCGTCGTAGTAGAACGCGATGTCACCCGTCGGCACGACGCCGACGGCGCCGACGACCGTGGCGGTCATGACGGTCTGCTTCTCGGCCTGCACCGTGGTGGGGTCGACGGCGAGCTGGGTCGTCGTGGCGATCCTGGCCACCTGGAGGGTGGTGTCGGCCTCGGATCCGCCGAAGGGCGAGATCGGGGTCGGCTGGTAGACCGCGGTGAGGTGGTAGGCCCCGGCGTCGATCGTGCCGCTCTCGATCGTGAAGACCGCTTCGCCGTCGACGAGCGTCGCCGTCATGGGCTCGACCGCCGCGAGCGGCGCCGTGTCGCCCGTGGCGCCGAGGGGCTGCTCGACCACGAGCACCACGTCGCCGGAGGGCACCGCGGAGGTGGTGAGGTTCTCGACCGAGGCGGTCACGACGATCTCGTCGCCGAAGACCGCGGAGGCCGGGGAGACCGCCAGCGTCGTCTCGGTCTGGTACTCGACCGAGTAGGTGATGGTCACCGATCCGTCGCCCGCCTCGCCGAAGCCGTCGCTCGCGTTCGTGAGCGACCCGTAGATGCTCCCGCCGCCGGCGCCGCCGCCACCACCACCGCCGAGGCCGAAGACGGCGTCGACCTGGCCCGTGGAGCCCTCGGGGGTCTCGGGGTCGCCGTCGTCGGCGAGAAGCAGGGCACCGGCGTCGCCGCCGCCACCGCCCGAGACGCCGTCTCCGTAGAAGCTCGCGCCACCGCCGCCGCCGCCACCGCCGAGGAACAGGACCGACTCGCCGGAGTCGCCGTTGCCGTCGTCGGAGGCGTTCACGACGCCGCCGTCGCCCTCCGCCAGGCAGCGCAGCCCGAAGTCGGGGTCACCCTCGGGGGCCACGGTCTCGTCGTCGCGCGGAGCCTTGCCGTCTTCACCGGCGTTGCCGCCGTCGCCACCGACGCAGAAGCCCACGACGCCGCGGCCGGCACCGCCGGCACCGCCCGCAGCCACCGCGGCGAGCGTGGGGCCGGCGTCGTAGTCGCCGAAGGCGCTCGAACCGCCGCCACCGCCGCCGTCACGGGCGAGGAACGATCCGTCGCCGCCGTCGCCGCCGTCGGTGTAGCCCGTGCCGCCCTCACCGATTCCCGCGGCTGCGAGGGGAGCGGAACCGTTCTCGCCGTCTTCGCCGGGTGCCGACCCCGATCCGCCGGCCTGGCCCACGATCACCGCGAACTCCTGGCCGGGTGTCACGGCTTGGGTGCCCGAGACCACCGCGCCGAGGCCGCCGGCACCGCCGTTCGTGCCGCCGCCCTTTCCGCCGGAGCCGCCCACGAGCGACACGGCGACCTCGGTGACGCCTTCCGGAACGGTCCAGACGTGGAATCCGACCTCGTCGAAGACGACGGGTTCGGCCGGCTGCGCGGCGTTCGCAGCGCCACCGGTGGCCAGGAGGCCCCCGGCGACGAGTGCGACGGTGCCCGCGCAGGCGAGCAGTCGGTGGATGGAACGCGAGTGCGTTGTGGACGGCTTCGTCGCCATGGAATGGTCCCCCTGGATCCTGTCGGCCCGCACGCTTTCGGGAGCGCGAGCGGGGTCAGCCTAGCGAAAAGGCGATATACCTGATAGAGCCCGGACGGGGGGTACGCGGTACCCGCTGACCGGCGCGACGACCCCCTGCCGTCGCACTCTGCAGTCGAGAAGAGAGCCGCACCGATGAGCCACTCCACGCCCAACACCGACTACGACACGAGCGCCTTCCGGGACGTGTTCGAGCAGCACTTCACCTATGCCGCCGCGGTCGAGCGCAACACCCACCGCTATGCCGGCCGCACGGCCATCACCGACTCGACCACGGGCCGGTCCTACACCTACCGCGAGCTCGGCGAGATCACCGGATCCCTCGTGGCCGGCCTCGCCGAGCGGGGCGTGGGTGTGGGCGACCTGGTGGGCTACCAGCTCATCAACCGGCCGGAGTTCGCGTTCCTCTACGTGGCGGCGCAGGGGCTCCGCGCCGTGTCGTCGCCGCTGAACTTCCGGCTCGCTCCCGCCGAGACCGCGCACATCCTGACCGGATCCCGCCCCCGCGTGTTCGTGTTCGAGGCCTCGGCGAGCGCCGACGTGCGCAAGGCGCTCGAGCTCTCCGGCTTCGCGCCCGAGACCCTCGTGTCGGTGGGGCGGGCCCCGGATGGAGACCCGGGAGTCGCCGGCGCCATCGACTTCGCCGAGCTGCTCGTCGAGGGCGCGCCCTCGTTCGGGGCGCCCGAGGGGGCGACGGTGTGGGACGAGACGTCGCGGCTCTACACCTCCGGCACCACCGGCATGCCGAAGGCGGTGCCGCTCACGAGCCTCAACGAGGTGCTGAGCGCGCACGACGCCATCATGCACTTCCCGCTCTCGCCCACCGACCGCACCCTCAACATGTCGCCGTGGTTCCACCGCGGCGGCAACTACTGCGCGGGCCCCAACACCGCCTTCTACGTGGGCAGCGAGGTGGTCACCCTCCCCCAGTTCGAACCGGGGCTCGTGCTCGATCTGATCGAACGCCACGGCCTCACCTACGTGATCGGCGCCCCCACCAACCTCGAGCGGCTCGCCGACGAGCAGGAGGCGTCGCCGCGCGACCTCTCCTCCCTCTCGGGCATCGTCACGATGGGCGCGCCGCTCGACCGCGCGGCGGCCCTCCGCTACCAGTCGACCCTCACCCGGCGGATCGCGAACGGCTACGGCACCACGGAGGCGTTCTGGAACACCTACCTCCGGCCAGAGGACCTTCCCGAGGCGGCCGGTGCGGCGGGCCGCGCGTGCCTCGACGACGACGTGGCCGTGGTGAAGGTCTACGACGACCGGTTCGCCGATCCGACCGACACCGTGGCGAAGGACGGCCGGAAGGTGGGCGAGGTCATCATGCGGAGCATCAAGAGCGGCTACGCCTACCTCGGCAACCCCGGGGAGCAGGAGCGCAAGTTCCGGGGCGGCTGGATGTACCCGGGCGATCTCGCGACCTGGGACGAGACCGAGATGGTGACGATCATCGGCCGGAAGGACGACATGATCATCACGGGTGGCGAGAACGTGCATCCGGTGCAGGTCGAGGAGGTGCTCGCCGCGCACCCCGACGTGGCCGACAGCATCGTGACGGGGCTGCCGGATGCGGAGTGGGGCGAGGTCGTGGTGGCCTACGTCGTGCCGCGCGGTGAGCTGGCCGCCCTCGCGGCGAGCGATCCGCAGGCCGCCGCAGCCGCCCTCGAGACGCATTGCCGCGACAGTGTGGCGCTCGCCCGCTTCAAGCGCCCGCGCCGCTACGCGTTCGTGCCCGAGCTGCCCTACACGGCCACCGGCAAGAAGCAGCACTTCGTGATGAAGCAGCGGGCGCCCGAGGATGCGGCCGCGGGCCTGTTCCGCACCCCGTGAACGTTTTCGGGCGCGGCCCCGTTGACAGGGGTGGAGGTGCGCGCGCGATGACCGACGATCAAGCCGAGCTGCTGCGGGCGGTGCACGATGCGCACGCGCCCGCGCTGCACCGCTACGTGCTCCGCCTCACCCGCGACGAGGGCTTCACCCAGGACGTGGTGCAGGAGGCGCTGCTGCGGGCCTGGAAGAAGCCCGCCATCCTCGAGCAGAGCGACGACGAGGCGCGGGCGTGGCTGTTCACCGTGGCCAGGAACCTCGTGATCGACGACCGCCGGAGCGCTCGGCACCAACGCGAGTTCGGCGTCGACGAGGTGCCGGACGGTCCGCGCGTGCGCGGCCTCGAAGGCACGGGCGCAGCCGACGGCACCGAGGCGATCGACGCCGTGCTCGACCGCTGGCTGCTGGCCGACTCGCTGCAGGCCCTGAGCCTCGAGCACCGCGCCGTGGTGGTGCGCTCGTTCTACCTCGGCCAGTCGGCGGTCGAGATCGGGCGGCACGAGGGCATTCCGGCCGGCACCGTGCGGTCGCGGCTGCACTACGCACTGCGGGCACTGAGGCTCGCACTGCAGGAGAGGGGGGTGACGGAGTGAACGACGAATTCAGCGACTGGGATGCCGCCTACGTGGCGGGGCTGCTGAGCCCCGACGAGCGGCGCAGCTTCGAGCGCCACCTGGCCGTGTGCCCCGCGTGCGCGAAGGCCGTGAGCGAGATCGCAGGCCTGCCCGGCCTCCTCGGCCGGCTCACTCCGGCGGAGGCGGAGGCGCTGCTTGCCGGCGACCCCGTGCCGGGCTCCTCTTCTTCCTCGTCCTCGTCGTCGTCCTCGTCCTCGGAGGAGCCTGGTCGGGTGCAGGATCTCGCCCGCCGTGCGGGCCGCAGCCGACGGCGGGCGCGGCGGCGGCTCGGAGCCCTCGTGGCAGGCGGCGGCGTGCTCGTGGCGGCGGTGGGCCTGCTCGCCGGCATCGGGCTGGGATTCGGCGGCACCGCGCCGACGGCACCCGCACCCGAGGCCCAGGCCACGAGCACGGCCTCGCCCGGTGTCGTGCGCGCCATGGCCCAGGTGGAGCCAGGCTGGCTCGACGCCGAGCTCACCGTCTCGGAGAAGGGCTGGGGCACGCGCTTCGACTGGAACTGCAGCTACCGCGTGGAGCCGACCGATGTCTACGAGCCGGTCGACTACGACCTCGTGGTGACGGATGCGGAAGGAGTCGAGACCACGGTCGCGAGCTGGAGCGCGACGGGCACGGAGGCCGGCAGCCTGTCGGCCTCGACGCGGATCCCGACCACCGACATCCGCTCGGTCGACATCCGGCTCACGGACACCGACCGGCCGCTCGTGCGCACCACGCTCTGAGCCGTCACGTAACGCGCCGGACATACGGGGTGCGGCATCATGGAGTCGTGCATCTGTTCGTGAACGGGACCGGGTCGGCGGTCTCCGGCGAGTTGAGCATCCCGGTCTCGAAGTACCACGCCCACCGGGCCCTCGTGCTCGCCTCGCTCGCGCCGGGCCGGAGCGTCATCACCGGGCTCTCGGACACCCGCCAGGTGGTCTGGACCATCGGCGTGCTGCGGGCGCTCGGCACCCGGATCGACGTGACCGCCGAGGGCTACGTCGTGCACGGCGGCCCCTACGACACGAGCGGGAACGTCGTCGACCACGGGTCGAGCTCGGCCGGCGGGGTGCTGAACGTCGGATCCTCCGGCACCACGCTCTACTTCATGACCGGGCTCGCCGCGCTGGCCGACAAGCCGCTCACGCTCACGGGCATGAAGTACTTCCAGCGCCGGCCGATCAAGGCGCTGCTCGACTCGCTCGACTCGCTCGGCATCCGCTACCGCGCCGAGAACGACAGGCCGCCCATCACCGTGCAGCCCGGGCGGCCCACCGGAGGGCACGTGCGGATCGCCGGCACGCTCTCGCAGTGGATCTCGGGGCTGCTGCTCGTGGCGCCCTTCGCCGGGCGGGAGACGACCATCGAGATCGTGGGCGAGCTCAACGAGCAGCCCTACGTGGAGCTCACGGTGCACATGATGCGGCAGTTCGGGCTCGCGGTGGAGCACTCCGATGACTGGCGGCACTTCACCGTGCCGGCGGGACAGACGGCCGCGCCGACCCACTACGTCATCCCGCCCGACATCGGCTCGGCGGCGTTCGGGCTGGCCGCCACCGCGCTCCACCCCTCGAACGTGCTGTTCCGCGGGCTCTCGGCCACGACGGGTGCCGACACGGATCACCCCGAGGCCGACTTCCTCGACATCGTGTCGGGCATGGGGCTCCCGCTCGAGACGGATGCGGCGACCGGGTTCGTGCGCGTGCGGCACGACGGGGTCGACCTGCAGCCCGTGGATCTCGACTGCCGTCGCATCCCGGACCTCCTGCCCGTGGTCTCGGCGCTCGCGACCTTCGCGCGGGGCACGTCGACGCTCCGCACGATCGGGCACATCCGGCTGAAGGAGAGCGACCGGGTGAACGCCATGCTGCAGCTCAACAAGCTCGGCGGAGACCTCGTCGACGAGGGCGACACCCTCACCGTGCGGGGAGTCGACGGGCTCCGGGGCGCACCGATGTCGTCGTTCAACGACCACCGGGTGCTCATGTCGCTCGCCGTGGCGGCCACGCGTGCCGAGGGCGAGTCGCGGCTGACGTATCCGCGGGCCTACCGGATCTCGTACCCGACGTTCCTCGACGCGATGAACGGGGTGGGGCTCGACCTGTCGATCACCTCGGTGCAGGAGCGCACGGCGACCGCCGAGGCGCCCTCGGTGGTCGCATCATGACGGAGACCGCGGCGGGCCCTGGCGACGCCGGGCTCACGGCGCCTGTGGACGAGCTCGTCGAGGCGGATGCGACGGCGGCGGCCGTCATCGAGGTCGGCGACCGGCCCGTGACCCTCAGGCGCGACGAGCTGCGGAGGCGGGCCGACGGCGTCTCGGCGCTGCTGCTGCGGCTCGGGGTGCGGTCGGGCGAGGCCGTCGCGTTCCAGCTGCCGAACTGGGCGGAGACCGTGGCGGTGACCCTCGGGGTGCTGCAGATCGGCGCCGTCGTGGCCCCCGTGATGCCGGTCTTCGGCGAACGCGAGGTGGCGATGGTGCTCGCGCGCTCGAAGGCCAGGGTGCTCATCGCGCCGCGCTCGTTCCGCGGGCGCCGGCACGCGGCCGAGGTGGCGGGCGTCGTGGCGGAGGCCTCCCGGCAGGAGCGACCGCTCGCGCTCGAGCACGTGGTCGTGGTGGGAGACGTGGATCCCGCGGGCGCGGTGCGCGCGGGCTCGAGTTCGAGCGCCGGCTCTGGCCCCTTCGTGCCGCCGACCACCCCCGGGCTGCAGCTCGCCTGGCACGACTTCGACACGGATGCCGCCCCGGATTCGGCTCCGGCTTCGGCTCCGGATGCGGCGTCGCGGGCCGAGATCGAGCGACGCCGGCCGGGCGCCGACGACATCGCGCAGCTGCTCTTCACCTCGGGCACCACGGGCGAGCCCAAGGGCGTGCAGCACCGGCACGGCACGCTCGCCCTCGCCACCGCGCTCGAGATCGCCCACCTCGGTCTCGGCGCCGACGACCGCATCTTCATCCCCTCGCCGCTCGCCCACCAGACCGGCTTCCTCTACGGGCTCCTGCTCAGCTGGCGGCTCGGCGTCGCGGCGGTCGTGCAGCCGGTGTGGGATGCCGGGGTCGCCCTCGACCAGGCCTTCCGCCGGGAAGGTGCCACGTTCGTGCAGGCGGCCACGCCGTTCCTGATGGACGTCGTCGCGGCCGTCGAGGTGGGGGCTCCCCCGCCCTCGAGCCTGCGCATCTTCGTCGCCACCGGCGCCGCGGTGCCGCGCGAGCTCGCAGCCCGCGCCACCGGTGTGCTCGGCGCGGCGGTGCTCGGGGCGTTCGGCACCACCGAGACCTGCCTCGGCACGCTCTCGGCGCCCACCGACCCGCCGGGCTCCGCCTGGGGAACCGACGGCCGGCCGCTCGCCGGCATCCGCGTGCGCATCGTCGACGACGAGGGGGCCGAGCTCCCCGCCGGACACGAGGGCGACTACGAGCTCTCGAGCCCCACGATGTTCCTCGGCTACCTCGACCGCCCCGACCTCACCGCCGAGGTGTTCACCGCCGACGGCTGGTACCGCACGGGCGACCGGGCCGTGCTCGACGCCGACGGGTTCCTGCACATCACGGGGCGGGTGAAGGATGTCATCAACCGCGGCGGCGAGAAGGTGCCGGTGGTCGAGATCGAGAACCTGCTGTTCGCGCATCCGGCTGTGAGAGACGTGGCCATCGTGGCCATGCCCGACCCCC
The DNA here is from genome assembly GCF_023264895.1 of Herbiconiux sp. Taxonomy (GTDB): domain Bacteria; phylum Actinomycetota; class Actinomycetes; order Actinomycetales; family Microbacteriaceae; genus Herbiconiux. The sequence goes on from NZ_JAHFUY010000028.1 coordinate 51,643, forward strand.
GCCTCGGCGAGCGCGCGTGCGCGTTCGTGGTGGCCGCCGATCCGGCGCATCCGCTCGGGTTCGCCGAGCTGCAGGGCTATCTCGGCGAGCGGGGCGTGTCGAAGTACTACTGGCCGGAGCGACTCGAGACCATCGGGGAGCTGCCGCGCAACGCGGTGGGCAAGATCCAGAAGAACCTGCTGCGGGAGCGCGCCGCCGCGCTCGTGGAGCGCGAGCGACAGAAGGAGAGTGCGTGAGCGTGAGTGCGAGCGACACGGAGTTCGAACAGCTGAAGGCCGAGCTCGACGCCTGGGTGCGCGGGCCCGGCGAGGAGTGGTCGGAGCGCATCGAGGAGCTCGGCGACGTGCCCGCGGAGCTCTACGCCGAGCTCCGCGACCGGGGCTGGCTGAGCCTCGCCGCCCCCGAGGAGCTCGGCGGGCGCGGCATCCCGTTCGCCCGCTATCTGGAGCTGCTCGAGATCATCTCGCGCTCGCACGGGTCGATCCGGATGCTCGTGCACGTCAACAACGGCCTCTGGCGCGCCATGGCGCCGTTCGTCGACGACGCACAGCGCGAGGTGCTGAAGCGCGCCGTGAGCGGTGAGGAGCTCGTGGCCTTCACGCTCACCGAGGCCACCGCGGGAACCGGGGCCGATATCCGAAGCACCGTGCGCCGGGACGGCGACGTCTACCTACTGAACGGCGAGAAGCACCTCATCACCTTCGGCGTGAAGGCCGACCGCTGGCTGCTCTTCGCGCGGCTCGAGGGCAGCACCGGGGCCGAGGGCACCGTGGCGCTGCTCGTGCCGAACTCCGGCCTGCCAGGCGCCGAGGTGATCGACGACTCGGACACGATGGGCGTGCGCGGCACCGACCACGCGATCCTGCGCTTCACCGACACCCCCGTGCCCGTCTCGGCGCGCATCGGCGCCGAGGGCGAGGGGCTCGCCGTGGCGCTCGGCGGGTTCCTGCTGCCGAGCCGGGTCTCGGTGGCGATGAGCTGCGTGGGGCTCGCCGAGCGGGCCCAGGAGCTCGCGGCGTCCTACGCGCTCACCCGCACGACGTTCGGCAAGACGCTCGCCGAGCGGCCCGTCATCCAGGCCTACCTGGCCGAGAACTACGCCGACATCGCCGCCGCCCGGGCCCTCGTGCTCGAGGCGGCGCGCGCCTACGAGCGCTCGGCACCGGATGCGGCGGCGCTGTCGAGCGCGTCGAAGATCGTGGCCGTCGACATGCTCGGGCGGGTCACCGACCGGGCGCTGCAGATCCACGGCGGGCAGGGCTACTGGCGGCGCAACGCGATCGAGCGGGTGTACCGCGACGCCAGGGCGCAGCGCTTCGAGGAGGGCACCAACGAGATCCAGAAGACGGTGGTGGCTCGCGCGGTGCTCGCCACCGCCCGCGCCCGCGCCGCCGGGTAGCGTGAGGGGATGCTCAATCTGCTGCATCTCGACTCCTCCGCCGGCTCCGTTGAGCGCTCGCGCTCGCGGGCGATCGGCCGCACCTTCAGCGAGGCGTGGCTGAAGGCGGCGGTGGGCAACACCGTGACGCATCGCGATCTGCACCGCGACCCGCTGCCCCACCTCGCCGACGACTCGCTGCACTGGCCGCCGCGGCTCCGGCACGCCGAGGCCGCGCCTCCCGCCGACGCCGAGGCGCTGCAGGCGTCGCTCATCGCCGAGCTGCTCGCCGCCGACGTGCTGCTCGTGGGCGCTCCGCTCTACAACTACTCGCTGCCGTCGTCGCTCAAGGCGTGGATCGACAACATCCACGTGCCGGGCGTCACCGCGCCCTTCGACGGCGACACGCAGCCGCTCGCCGGCCGACCCGCCGTGATCGTGACGAGCCGCGGCGCCTCCTACGACGCGGGCTCCCCCACCGAGGGCTGGGACCACGAGGTGCCCGCCCTCCGTCTCGTGCTCGGCACCGCCCTCGGCATGGAGATCACTGTGATCGAGACGAACCTCACCCTCGCGGGCGACGTGCCCGCCCTCGCGCCGCAGCTCCCCCGCTCCGAGGCCGAACTCGCCGCCGCCCACGCCGAGGCCGCCGCCCAGGCGGCCCGCCTCGGCGCACCGCGCCCCGCCTGACGCCGCCCGACGGCGGCTGGCGGTTCTGAACGCGGAGAAAGACGAACGTCGCGCCGACCGGCCCCGTAGGGAGCTCGGTCGGCGCGACGTTCGCCATTGTCCGCGCGCGGTGCCCGGAGGGGCACCGCGCGGTGGCGCTACTCCCCCCGCTGCAGGGCGATGAGGCCCGTCGGGAAGCGGTCGCGGGCCGACACGTAGACCTTGCCGAGCTTCTCGTCGACCGAGACCCCGTAGACCTTGTTGCCGTAGGCGGTGCCCGGGAAGTTCGCGATCTCGGTGAGATCCGCGGCCTTCAGCACCCGGATGCCGCTGTTCTCGAAGGTGTCACGCGAGTGACCCACGTACACGCGGCCCGCCGCACCGTCGACGTCGACCGACCGGTAGTCGGGCGCCGCCACCGCGAGCGACTGCAGCAGCTCGAACGACGTCGCGTCGTAGACGCGGATGCCCTCCGTGCCCCCGGCGTTGTCGTTCGTGACGTAGAGGCGGTTCGAGGCGGAGTCGACGGCGATGCCGTGGCTCTGCCAGGTGCCCGCACTCGCCGTCTCGACCGTCTGGATCGCGGCCCCGGTCGCGGCGTCCATGACCGTGAAGCCCGTGCCCCTGGTCGCGCCGTAGACGCGTCCGGTGGCCAGATCGACGTCGAGGCCCCGCACGTTGGCGCCGAACGCGAACGGTCCGCGCTTCACGGTGTCGGTCGCGAGGTCGAGCACGATCCACGACGCACCGTAGGCGACATACAGCTCGCCCGTGGCGGAGTCGATCGCGACGTCGCGCACGCCCTCGGTCTCGGCACCCGGGATCGCGTGGGTCGCGACCACCGTGTCCGTCGCCGGGTCGATCTCGAGCACGCGCGCCGGGCGCTGCTCGTTGCCGACGAAGAGGTGACCGGTGGCCGGGTCGACGACCGAGCCGACCGGCTTCTGGTCGAGGTCGGGCGCGCTCTCGGACGACGGGATCGCCCCGAGCGGCGTGGGCGTGTAGCCCGTGCCGGCCGGCGGCTCCGGATCCGTCGGGTCGGTGGGATCGGTGGGATCCGTCGGGTCGGTCGGATCGGTGGGGTCGGTCGGATCCGTGGGGTCAGTCGGGTCGACCGGCCCCTCGACGCCCCGGCGCTGCGAGATCGTCACCGAGACCGCGTCGAGCTCGGAGCCGGGCGGGTTGAGGCGGAAGTCACGGTTCGAGACGAACACCCGCTGACGCTCCTCGTCGACCGAGATGCCGTAGCCGTCCTTGCCGTACATCGGGTCGGCGAAGTCGCCGAGCAGCGCTCCCGTGTGCACGTCGTGCACCGCGAACCCTCCGGATCCCGCGGCCGTTCCGGTGTAGCCCACGTAGACCAGGCCGTTCGTGGAGTCGATGTCGAGCTGACGTGCATTCACACGCCCCTTCGACTCCCAGAGCTGCTCGAAGCCCGCATCCACGTCGAACGCGGCGACCTGCACGATGTCGGGAACATCCTCGAAGAAGGATGTCGCGACATATCCGTTCGCCGGGTCGGCGGCCACGTAGTACGCACCCGCCGTGCCGTCGATCACACCGATCGACTCGCCCGTCTCGGCATCCAGCACCTCGACACCACGCGAAGGCATCGCACCATAGACGTAGCCCCGCACGGGGTCGACGTCGATCGAACGGTTCGACTCGAGGAACGAGAACGGACCGCGCACGATCTGACCGAACGTCGCATCCGCGATCGACACGACCAGCCAGTTGCGGTTCTGCTGACCGACGTACAGCAGCTCCTTCTCGTCATCGATACCCAGGTCGCGGATGTTCTCCGGCAGCGTGATCGTGCGCAGGATCTCATCGGTCTCGGGATCCATCTCGAAGATGTTCTGCCGGTTCTGGTCGCCCAGGTACAGAACGTCCTTCGAGGCCGAGTAGGCGGATCCGGCCGGCAGCGCCGCGTTCGACTTGTTCACCGAGTCGAGAGACCCGACGGTGTCGTAGGCGAGCGTCTCCGGAAGGATGCGCTCGGAGACCGTCACCGAGACCGCGTCGAGCTCGGAGCCGGGCGGGTTGAGGCGGAAGTCGCGGTTCGAGACGAACACGCGCTGGCGCTCCTCGTCGACCGAGATGCCGTAGCCGTCCTTGCCGTACTTCGGGTCGGCGAAGTCGCCGAGCAGCGCTCCCGTGTGCACGTCGTGCACCGAGAAGCCGCCGGTTCCCACGGCCGTTCCGGTGTAGCCCACGTAGAGCAGACCGTTCGTGGAGTCGACGTCGAGCTGACGCGCCTTCACGCGGGTGGTCTTCTCCCACTCGAGAGCGAAGCCGTCCTCGACGTCGTAGGTCTTCAGCTGCACCGCATCCGCCGTCTCCTGGAAGAGCGTGGTTGTGACTAGTCCGTTGACCGGGTCGGCAGCGACGTAGTACGCATCTTCCGTGCCGTCGATCACACCGATCGACTCACCCGTCTCCGCATCCAGCACCTCGACACCACGCGACGGCATCGCACCGTAGACGTAGCCCCGCACGGGGTCGACGTCGATCGAACGGTTCGACTCGAGGAACGAGAACGGACCGCGCACGACCTGACCGAACGTCGCATCCGCGATGGACACGACCAGCCAGTTGCGGTTCTGCTGACCGACGTACAGCAGCTCCTTCTCGTCGTCGATACCCAGGTCGCGGATGTTCTCCGGCAGCGTGATCGTGCGCAGGATCTCATCGGTCTCCGGGTCCATCTCGAAGATGTTCCGGCCGTTCTGGTCGCCCAGGTACAGCACGTCCTTCGCCTCCGAGAAGGCGGAGCCCGCGGGCAGGGTGGCGTTCGACTTGTTCACCGAGTCGAGCGACGAGATGACCTCGTAGTCGACGGTCTTGACCGGATCGGTCGGATCCGTCGGGTCGGTGGGATCGGTCGGATCCGGGTTCGGCGTGCAGCCGAGGCACGGTCCACCGGGGTCGGACGGGTCGATCGTCTGGGGCGCGGTGTCGTCGGTCACGGCCTTGCCGGCGTCGTTCTTGACGATCGTGAGACCGTCGAAGTACTGGCCGTCGGCCGTGCGCGACTCGTAGCGCATGGTGTCGCCCGCGACGTCGATGAGCTGGTAGAGCTCCACGCCGCCCTGCAGCTTCTTCAGGTGCGCGTCGTTCTCGGTCCAGAGGCGGGGGCCCGCTCCGTCGTACATCTTCGAGCCGACGACCGACACGGCGTAGACCGGTCCGTCGTAGTTGAGGTCGGCGTTCCAGGTGGTGGGGTTGCCCTCCTCGGCGTCGTTCGTGTTGCCGCGACCGTAGTTGTGGTCGTGGCCCTGCAGCACGAGGTCGACGTTGTTCGCCTCGAACAGCGGCACCCAGGCCTCACGGATGGCGCGGTTGTTGCGCCCCTCGTCGAGCGAGAACACGGGTTGGTGGAAGTACACCACGGTCCACTTGTTCGGGTTCGACTCGAGGGTCTCCTTCAGCCACTGGGTCTGCACCGCGAGCGCCGCGGCATCCGTGATGTTGCTGTTGAGCGAGATGAAGCGCACGCCCTGGTAGTCGGAGTAGTAGACGGTGCCATCCAGCAGCGCCTCGATCTCGTCCGATCCGCTCGGGCCGTTCTCGGGGTAGGCGAACTGCGCCGACCACTGCTTCGAGAGCTCCTCGCCCTCGTACTCGTGGTTGCCGGCGGCCGCGAGGAAGTTCTGCGTGCCGAACTGGTAGCCGGAGGCGTCGAACACCTCGCCCCACTGGGCGTCGTCGTTCGCGTCGTCGATGAGGTCGCCCGCCTGCAGCACGAGGCTCGCGTCGGGGCGGTCACGGAAGGCGTTGCGGATGACGCGGCTGGCGTCGGAGAGGATGCCGTTCTGCACGTCGCCGAGGTAGATGAACGAGAAGTCCTCCGCCGTCGCCGCCGCGGTGGTGAAGTGCTGCCACTCGCTGAAGTTCGTGCCGTCGCCCACGCGGTACTGGTACTGCGTGGCGGGCGTGAGGCCCGTGAACTCGACCGTGTGGAACTCCTCGTCCCAGCCGCCCGCCGCCACCGTGGTGGTGGAGGTGGCGTCGATCTTCTGGATGCCCGTGGGGTACGGCGTGGCCGTGGCCTCACGGAGCTCCGCCTTCGGCGAGTTGACCGTGGTGGCGGTGCGCCAGGTCACGGCCTGGCTCGTCGAGAGGTCGCCCGAGGGCGTCAGCACGATGCGGTCCGGGATGACCGAGGGGCCGTGCTGCTGGAGCGGCGTGGCGACCGCGGCCTGGGCGGCGGTGCTCGCCCCCAGCACCGGGGTGAACATCGCCGCCGCGACGGCGGCGGTGGCGAGGCCCGCGAGCAGCCGCGTGGAGCGGGCTCTGGTGGGCGTTGTGGTCATGGACCGACGGCCTTTCTTCGTGCGTGGAGGGGTGTGTCCGGATGCGGGGGTCGCGTTCACGCGGTGCCTCCCGTGGGACGACGGCGGATGTAGAGCACGGCGAGGGCGATGATGCCCGCGAGCAGCAGGCCGCCCGCGATCGCGACGGCCGTGCCGGTGAAGCCGGCGCCGGTGTTCGCGAGATCCTTGACGCCCGTGCTCACCGAGCCGTTCGCGAGGATCGTGATCGGAGCCTTCACGACCGCGCCCGACTCGAGGCCGCGGACCTCGATGTGGTGCGACCCCGGGGTCACGCCGGCCGGGATGCGCGCGGTGTAGAAGTACGCACCGTTCGCGTCGGCCTTGGGGAAGCCCAGTTCGATCGGGTCGGAGTGCAGAGTGACCTCGAGGTCCTCGTTCGGCCAGAAGCCGGCACCCTTCATGCTGATCGTGCCGCCCGCGGCCACACCGGTCGCGGAGAGCTCGAGCGGGGTCGGGTTGGCCGCCGGCTTCGGGTCGACCGGGTTCTCGGTGGGCTGGGGGCCCGGGGTCGGCTCGGTCGTGGGCGGGGTGGTGGGTGCCGTCGTCGGAGGGGTCGTGGGCTCCGTCGTG
>NZ_JAHFUY010000106.1:0-10726 GCF_023264895.1 Herbiconiux sp.
CCGCCGGCCCGCCGCGCGCTCGGCCTGCCCGCGTCCGGCCCGCCCCCGCTGCGGCGCCCCGTCTCGCCGCGACTTGACAGTAGGTGCGCGTAAGAGCGCCGACTTGACACAAGATGTGTCAAGTCGGCGGCTTTGAGCGCGACTACTGTCAAGTCGCGGCGAGACGGACGGGCGGGGTGGGACCGCGTCAGTCGCGGCGCCAGGGCTCGTCGGGGCGGCCGTCGCCACCCGCGCGCCCGTCGCCGCCGGCGCGGCCGTCTCCGCGCTTGCGGAGGTAGCGCTCGAACTCCTGGGCGATCGCCTCGCCGCTCGCCTCGGGGGAGTCGACGGTGTCGCGCGCCTGCTCGAGCTGCTGGATGTAGGCCGCCATGTCCTCGTCCTCACCCGCGAGGGCGTCGATGCCCGTCTCCCAGGCCGACGACTCGTCGGCGAGCTCGCCGCGGTCGATGCTCACGCCGATGAGCTCCTCGAGCCGGTCGAGGAGCGCGAGCGTGGCCTTCGGCGAAGGGGCGTTGTGCACGTAGTGGGGAACGGATGCCCACACCGACACGGTCGGCACGCCGAGCTGCTCCGCGGCATCGGCCAGGATGCTGAGGATGCCGACGGGACCCTCGTACGTGCTCCGCTCGATCTCGAGCTCGCTCCGCACCACGGGGTTCTCGCTCGTGGAGAAGATCGAGATGGGGCGGGTGTGCGGAACGTCGGCGAGCATCGCGCCGAGCAGCACGACGCCCGTGATGTCCTCCGCCACGACCGTGGCCATGATCTCGGCGGTGAACGAGCGCCAGTTGCGCGAAGGCTCGGAGCCGATGAGGAGGTAGACGCGCGACTCCGCCTCGTCGCCCGGACCGAAGACCGTGGCGCCGGGCCAGACGAGCACGCGCTTGCCCTCGTCGTCGACCGTCACGTTCGGCCGGTTGAACTGGAAGTCGAAGTACTCCTCGGCGTCGACCTCGGCGATCGGCACGACCTCGAGCTGCTCCTGGAGCACCTTCAGTGCGCCGGTCGCGGCCTCGCCCGCGTCGTTCCAGCCCTCGAACGCCACGAGGAGGAGCCTGCCGTGCAGGAATCCGTTGTCTGTCACCGTGATGGGTACCTCACCAGCTTCCGGGACCACCGCACGGTGCGGCTGCCATCAGTCAAGGATAGGCGGCACACCGTAGACTTGTCGCCCGTGACCGAAACCGATCCCGCTCCCGCCCCCTTCGCCGTGCTCTGGGACATGGACGGCACCATCGTCGACACCGAGCCCTACTGGATGATCGCCCAGGGCGAGCTCGTCGCCTCCTACGGCGGCACCTGGACGCACGAGGCGGCCATGACCCTCGTGGGCTCGGGCCTCGACCGCACCGCACGCATCCTGCAGGAGTTCGGCGTGCGGATGGAGGGCGACGCGATCATCGAGCTCCTCTCCTCCCGCGTGATGGACCAGGTCACCGAGCGCGCCCCCTGGCGCCCCGGAGCCGTCGAGATGCTGCGCGAGCTGCACGACGCCGGCGTGCCCCAGGCCCTCGTGACGATGTCGATCGGGCGGATGGCCCACCACATCGCAGGGCTCCTCCCGTTCGAGCCGTTCGCAGCGGTCGTCTCGGCCGACGACGTGACCGAGATGAAGCCGCACCCCGAGCCCTACCTCCGCGCGGCCGACGCTCTCGGCGTCGACATCAGCCGCTGCGTGGCCATCGAGGACTCGGTGACGGGGGTCACCTCCGCGGTCGCCTCGGGCGCCGCCGTCGTGGGCGTGCAGCACCTGCTGCCGCTCGACGACTCCGGGGCCCACGTCGTCTGGCCCACCCTCGACGGCCATCGCGCCGCCGAGCTCGGCGCGATGCTGGTGCGCGCATGAGCGGCACGGAGCAGGGCAGCGGCAGCGGCAGCGGCAGCGAGCAGGGCACCGTGCACTACAGCGGCCCGTTCCGCGAGGGCGATCGCGTGCAGCTCACGGGCCCGAAGGGGAAGCTCAACAGCATCACCCTCGAATCCGGCAAGGTCTTCCACACCCACCGCGGCTTCATCGACCACGACACCCTGATCGGGCTCCCGGACGGCTCGGTCGTGGCCAACTCGGTCGGCGTCGAGCACCTGGCACTCCGGCCCCTGCTCACCGACTTCGTGATGTCGATGCCGCGGGGCGCCGCCATCATCTATCCGAAGGACGCGGCGCAGATCCTCGCCCAGGCCGACGTCTTCCCCGGCGCGACCGTCGTGGAGGCGGGTGTCGGATCCGGTGCGCTCTCGCTCTGGCTCCTCCGCGCCATCGGCCCCACGGGCCGGCTGTCGAGCTTCGAGCGCCGGGACGAGTTCGCCGATGTGGCGCGCGGCAACGTGGCGGCCTACTTCGGCGGCGTGCCCGAGGGCTGGACCGTGACAGTCGGCGACCTCGTCGAGGCCCTCCCCGCCACCCACGAGGCGCACTCCGTCGACCGCGTCGTGCTCGACATGCTCGCACCCTGGGAGTGCATCCCCGCCGTGGCCGACGCGCTGAAGCCCGGCGGAGTCGTGCTCTGCTACGTCGCGACCGTCACCCAGCTCTCCCGCGTGGTCGAGGCGATCCGCGACACCGGGCTCTTCACGAACCCCGTGCCCAACGAGACGATGGTGCGCGGCTGGCACGTCGAGGGCCTCGCCGTGCGCCCTGACCACCGGATGATCGGCCACACCGGCTTCCTCGTCTCGGCCCGCCGCCTCGCTCCCGGAGCGGTGCTACCCGAGCTCAAGCGCCGCGCCTCGAAGAGCGACTTCTCGGACGAGGACATGGAGGCCTGGACCCCCGGTGCCCTCGGCGAGCGGGGGATCAGCGCCAAGAGCCTCCGCAAGCGCGTGCGCGCCGCCACCGCGACCGCCGACGCGGCGCTGGCCCGGGAAGCCCGGGAATCAGGACACACCCGCGAGACGGGTGCCGCCCCCGACGCGGACGCCACCGGCGACGCCGTCGAATAGGATAGTTTTCGCTCACCGGGCCCACGGCTCGTCGAACGCAGGAAAAGAGGATCCGTGCGCAAGTCTCTCGCGCTCACCCTGTCGGCCGGCCTCCTGGTCGCACTCGCAGGCTGCAGCGGCGCACCCGCCGCACCCGACTGCTCGAAGGTCACCCCCTCGGGCGGTGCGAGCTCGATCGTGACCGCCGACGGCGCGATGGGAGCCGACCCGGCAGCCACCTTCCCGTTCCCGCTCGTCGTCGAGAAGGCGCAGGCCTCGGTGCTCACCGAGGGCGAGGGCGACCCCATCGGCATCGGCGGCACGATCGCCGGCTCGTACACGATCTACGACGGCGAGAGCGGCCAGCCCGCGGGAGCCACCCAGGCCACCGCGCTCGTGGTCTCCGAGGGACTGCCCACCGGTCTCCGCAACGCCCTGCTCTGCAGCACCGCCGGTCAGCGCACGGTCGTCGTGCTGCCGAACGACGAGGCGACCCAGATCGTCGCTGGCGCCCCCGGCTCCATCGTCATGGTCTTCGACATCAGCGCCGCGTTCCCGCAGGCCGCCGACGGCACCACCCAGCCCGCGCAGTCCGGCTTCCCCGCCGTCGTGCACGCCGCCGACGGCCGCCCCGGTGTGACCATCGGATCGCAGACGGCTCCGGACGAGGCCAAGAGCGCCCTGCTGAAGAAGGGCGACGGCGCCGAGATCGCCACGGGCGACACCGTCGTCGTGCAGTCGACCGCCGTCTCCTACAGCACCCGCGAGGTCACGAGCTCGACCTGGGAGGAGGGCACGCCCGGTGTCTGGACGATGACGGAGGACACCGCCGCCGCGTCGGCCGGACAGCCCGCCGGCATCTCCGAGTTCCTCGTGGGGCAGACGGTCGGATCCGAGGTGATCGCGGTGGTGCCCGACGGCAGCGGATCGGCCACGGCGTACGTCATCGACATCGTGGGCGTCCTGCCCGCGAGCTGATCCCGAGCGGCCTAGGATTCAGTCGTGCCCTCCGAGAATCGTGCCGTCCCGCCGGTACCGGTGGAGGAGCGTCTGTTCAGCCTGGTGCTCGCCCTCCTCGCGACCGAGTCGGGTCTCACGAAGAACGAGATCCTCTCGACGGTGCAGGGCTACCGGCAGCGGTTCGAGGTGCACGGCGACAACGCGAGCCTCGAGCGCCAGTTCGAGCGCGACAAGGACGACATCCGCGAGCTCGGCGTGCCGCTGGAGACGCTCGAGGCGCCGGGCGACCCCGGCAACAACCAGAGCCTGCGCTACCGCATCCCACGGGCGGCCTACGAGCTTCCCGCCGACATCTCGTTCTCGCCCGAGGAGATCACGCTGCTGAACCTCGCCGCCATGGCGTGGCGCGAGGGCTCGCTGTCGCGCGAGTCGAGGCGGGCGCTGCTGAAGCTGCGGTCGATCGGTGCCGACACGACCGAGCCCGTTCTCGGCTACGCCCCGCGCATCCGCACCCGCGACGCCGCATTCGGTCCGCTTTCTGACGCACTCGCCCGAGGCCTCACCGCGACCTTCCTCTATCTGAAGCCCGGCAGCGCCGCGGCGAGACTCCGCACCGTGCGGCCGCTCGCCCTCGTGCAGCACCAGGGCCGGTGGCACCTCAAGGCCTTCGACCAGGGCGTCGGCGAGCCGCGCACCTTCCTCCTCTCCCGCATCTCGGGAGCCGTCAAGCTGGGCCGCCAGCCGCTCGAGCTCGCGCCGGGCGACTACGCCGCCGAGGCCCTCGCCGAGCTCGACGCCCTGTGGGAGGCCAATGTCGCCGAGATCGAGGTCGTGCCGGGCATGGATGCCGCGGTGCGGCTGAGCCGTCGCCGCGGAGCCACGCTCAGCACCGATGGCGTGATCTCCCTCCACTTCACCGACGCCGCACTGCTCGCCGACGAGCTCGCGGGGTTCGGGCCCGAGGTGCTCGTGCGCTCACCCGAGCACCTCGTCGAGGCGGTCAAGGCGCGACTCCGGCTGGCCGTCGACGCCCACTCCGACGGGTCAGGAGGTGACTCCGATGGCAGCTGACCGCGACCGGCCCGCCAAGGCGGCGGCCGAACCGCTCGCCTTCGCCCAGGACCGCCTCACGTTCCTCCTCGCCCTCGTGCCGTACGTGCTCGACGCCGGTCGCGTGACCGTGGCCGAGGCGGCGGCGCACTTCCAGGTGAGCGAGAAGCAGATCCGCGACGCCGTCTCCCTGATCGCCGTCTCCGGCGTGCCGGGGGAGACCACGCAGTACCAGCACGGCGACCTGTTCGACATCTCCTGGGACGCCTTCGACGAGCACGACGAGATCGTGATCACCCACCGGGTGGCGCTCGACGACTCGCCGCGCTTCTCGGCCCGCGAGGCCGCCGCCCTCATCGCCGGGCTGCAATACCTGCAGGCGCTGCCCGAGAACGTCGACCAGGGCGTCTACTCCTCGCTCATGGACAAGCTCGCCCGAGGGGCCTCCGAGAGCCCGAGCCAGGTCGCGATCGCCTCGAGCGACTCCACCGGCTCGCTCGCCGAGGTGCGCGACGCTCTCGCGCGCGGCGTGCGGCTCGAGTTCGACTACCTCTCGTCGCGGGGCTCCGCCGAGCGCCGCGAGGTCGATCCGCTCCGCATCGACTCCGACGACGAGAACTGGTACCTGCGCGCCTGGGACCACCTCCGCCAGGCGGTGCGCACCTTCCGGCTCGACCGGATGACCGGGGTCACCGTGACCGACCGCCCCGTCGACGAGGAGCACGGCGACCTGCCGCTCGGCGACAGCCTGTTCCAGGCTGGTGACGACGATCTCGTGGTGACCGTCGACGTCGATCCGGATGCCGTGGCGCTGCTCGGCGAGTTCATGGCGGGTGTCGACACCCGCCGACTCGAACCGGTGGGAGACCGCGTGCGGGCGCGCATCCGGGTGGCCCACCTCAACGGACTCACCCGCCTGGCCGCCGCGAGGCCGTCCGCCGTCACCGTCGTCGACCCGCCTGAGGCCCGCGCGGCCGTGGTCGACTGGGCGAGCCGCGCGCTCGCGCGCTACGACGGCTGACAACTCCCTCTAGGCTGGACGACATGGCGTGGTGGGCGTGGCTGATCATCTGGACCGTCCTGGTCCTCGGCCTCCTCGGCATGCTCGCCTGGCTCGGCTGGCGGCTGTTCAAGAAGGGCGTCGCGGTGTTCCGCGCCCTCGAGGAGCTCGGCGACAAAGTCGCGCAGCTGAACGAGAACGTCGAGGAGCTCGCGCTCGAGCGGCCCGAGCGGGCGATCGCACTCGGCTATCCCGCGATGGCCCGCCGTCACGACCTTCACAAGGAGCGCAGGGGGCGTCTGCGGGAGGCACGCAGGGAAGCCAGACTCGCGCGGGGTAAACTACTGATCAATCCGCCGACGATCCCGACGCTAAGGAAGTAGATCCCATGTTCGCTAACCTCAACGGGTGGCACCTGGTCATCGTCCTGGTCGTCATCCTGCTCCTGTTCGGCGCGACCCGTCTTCCCGCTCTCTCGAAGAGCCTCGGCCAGTCGATGCGCATCTTCCGCAACGAGACCAAGGCCATGAAAGAGGAGAGCGCAGCCGACAAGGCGGCGGAGGCCGGTGTGGTCACGAACACGGCCGAGGGCCAGGCACCGGGCACGACCCCGGCTCCGGGAAGCACCTCGGACACCTCGAAGTCGTAGCGCCACGTGGCCGTCAAGCCACCGCGGCCCGAGCGCTCCCGTGAAGGCAGGATGTCGCTCGGCGCGCACCTGATCGAACTGCGCAAGCGCCTCTTCCTCGCCGCCCTGGCGATCGTGATCGGCAGCATCGCGGGCTTCCTCGTCTCCGACTTCGTGCTCGCGGCCATGATCCGGCCGATCTCCGAGCTCGCGGCCGAGCAGAACCGCAACGCGAGCCTCAACTTCACCGACGTCTCGTCGGCGTTCGACCTGCGCATCCAGATCGCCTTCACCGTGGGTGTCGTGATCTCGTCGCCGGTCTGGCTCCACCAGCTCTGGGCGTTCGTCATGCCGGGCTTGAAGAAGAACGAGAAGCGCTACGCGATCGGGTTCGTGGCCGCCGCCGTCCCGCTCTTCCTCGCCGGCTGCGCCGCCGGCTGGTTCGTGCTGCCCCACATGGTGACCCTGCTCACCGGCTTCGCCCCCGAGGGCACCACGGCGCTCCTCACGGCGCGCTCCTACTTCGACTTCGTGCTCAAGCTCGTGCTGGCCATCGGCATCGCGTTCGTGCTGCCCGTGTTCCTCGTGCTGCTGAACTTCGCCGGGGTGCTCACCGCGAAGGCCATCCTGAAATCGTGGCGCATCGCCATCCTCGCGGTCACGCTCTTCACCGCCATCGCCACGCCGGCGGCCGACGTCATGTCGATGTTCCTGCTCGCGATCCCCATGATCGGGCTGTACTTCCTTGCCGCCGGCATCGCCTGGCTGCACGACCGGCGGGCCGCCCGGATCGCCGCCCGCCTCGACCTCGAGCTGGCCGTCTGATGCCCGCCGGAGAGACGGACGAGATGCTGAGCCCCGCCGAACGGTTCGCCGCAAGTCGCAAGCGCGCCGGGCACCCTCAGGTCGAGATCTTCCGGAGCGCCCAGGCCTTCGACCTCGACCCCTTCCAGATCGAGGCCGCCGGAGCACTGGAGGACGGCCGCAGCGTGCTCGTGGCGGCGCCGACCGGAGCGGGCAAGACCGTCGTGGCCGAGTTCGCCGTGCACCTCGCCATGCAGTCGGCGCGCGACAAGGTGTTCTACACGGCCCCCATGAAGGCGCTGTCGAACCAGAAGTTCAACGAGTTCGTGGCCGAGTACGGGCCGGATGAGGTGGGCCTGCTCACCGGTGACACGAACGTCAACGCCGACGCGCGCATCGTGGTGATGACCACCGAGGTGCTGCGCAACATGCTCTACGCCGACTCCGACCTGCTGAAGAACCTCCGCTTCGTGGTGATGGACGAAGTGCACTACCTCGCCGACCGCTTCCGTGGCGCGGTCTGGGAGGAGGTCATCATCCACCTCCCGCAGAGCGTGAAGCTGGTGTCGCTCTCGGCCACCGTGTCGAACGCCGAGGAGTTCGGAGACTGGCTGCAGGCCGTGCGCGGCGACACCGAGGTGATCGTCTCGGAGGAGCGCCCGGTTCCGCTCGACCAGCACGCCCTGGTGAAGACGAAGCTGCTCGACCTGTTCGACTCCACCGGCCGGGCGGCCACCAACCGGGTCAACCCGGAGCTCGCCCAGCTGGTGCGGGGCGGGGCCTCGCTCGGCGCCGACCGCAATCGCGGCGGCTACAGCGGCGGGCGCGGCGGCGGTGGTGGCGGCGGTCGAGGTCGGAACGGCGGTCGCGGGGGCGGCCGCGGCGGCTACCACCGGGGAGGCCACGACGGCTTCGAGCGGATGGACCGCCCCGATGTGGTGGCGCTGCTCGAGGAGCACCGGCTGCTGCCCGCCATCTTCTTCGTGTTCAGCCGCGTCGGCTGCGACCAGGCCGTCAAGCAGGTGCTGCGGGCCGGGGTGCGCCTCACGACCGCGGAGGAGCGCGACGAGATCCGCCGCATCGTCGACGACCGCTGCCGCACCCTGCTCGACGAGGACCTCGCCGTGCTCGGCTACTGGGAGTGGACCGAGGGGCTGCAGCGCGGCGTCGCCGCCCACCACGCCGGCATGCTCCCCGCCTTCAAGGAGGTCGTGGAGGAGCTCTACCAGAAGAAGCTCGTGAAGGTCGTCTTCGCCACCGAGACCCTCGCGCTCGGCATCAACATGCCCGCGCGCACTGTGGTGCTCGAGAAGCTCGAGAAGTTCAACGGCGAGGCGCGCGTGCCCATCACGGCGGGGGAGTACACCCAGCTCACCGGTCGTGCCGGCCGGCGGGGCATCGACGTCGAGGGCCACTCCGTCATCCAGTGGCGCGAGGGGCTCGACCCCCAGGAGGTCGCGTCGCTCGCCTCGCGCCGCACGTACCCCCTCAACTCGAGCTTCCGGCCCACCTACAACATGGCCGTCAACCTGATCGACCAGTTCGGGCGATCCCGGGCCCGCGAGATCCTGGAGTCGTCGTTCGCGCAGTTCCAGGCCGACCGCGCCGTGGTCGACCTGGCGCGCAAGGTGCGCCAGCAGGAGGAGTCGCTCGCGGGCTTCGAGAAGGCGATGACCTGCCACCTCGGCGACTTCCGCGAGTACGCCCGCATCCGTCGCGAGCTCACCGACCTCGAGCGCTCCGGCGCGGGTCGCGCCGACGTGACACCGCGGGGTGAGCGGGACAAGCGGCAGCGGCAGATCGCCTCGCTCCGGCGCCAGCTCCGCTCCCACCCCGTGCACGGCTGCAAGGATCGCGAGTCGCACGCCCGCTGGGCCGAGCGCTGGTTCAAGCTCAAGCGTGAGACGGACAAGCTCACGCAGCAGATCCAGACCCGCACGAACGTCATCGCGAAGGTCTTCGACCGCGTCACCGACGTGCTGCTCGGCCTCGACTACCTGCAGAACGACGAACACGGCGTCACGAGCCTCACCCGGCAGGGGCACACGCTCAAGCGCATCTACGGCGAACGCGACCTGCTCGTGGCCGAGTGCATCCGCCGCAAGGTCTGGCACGAGCTCGACGCCGCCTCGCTCGCGGCGATCGCCTGCACTCTCGTCTACGAGCCCCGCCGCGACGACGGCGACTCCTCCGATCGCTACCTGCCCCGCGGCGCCTTCCGCAAGGCGCTCGACGAGACCCAGACGCTCTGGGCCACGATCGACGACGTCGAGCGCGACCACCGGCTCCCCGGCTCCGAGACGGTCTCGACCGGCCTGGCGACGGCCATGCACCGCTGGGCGCAGGGCGCAGGGCTCGACGAGGTGCTGATGCTCGCCGACATGGCGGCCGGCGACTTCGTGCGCTGGACGAAGCAGACCATCGACCTGCTCGATCAGCTGCAGGGCACTCCGGATGCGCACCTCGCCACGACGGCCCGCTCGGCCATCGACGTGGTGCGGCGCGGCATCGTGGCCTACTCGTCGGTGGCGTGAGCGTGAGCGCTCCCGCCTCCCGGGCCCTCTCTGCGCCTGCCGTTCCCCGCGCCGACGGCGCGTTCGTGCGCCCGCTGCTCCCGCTCTGGCTCGCTGTGCTCGCCGCGGTGGGCGCCGGGATCGCGTTCGACGCCGGTTTCCCCGACAAGGGCTGGTGGCCGCTCACGCTGCTCGGCACCGGCATCATCCTCGTCGCGCTGATCGGACGGCGAGCCGGGAGCGCCCTGCTCGTGGGCTTCGTGGCCGGCGCGACCTTCTGGGGAACGCACATCATCTGGCTCACCCTCTACCTCGGCCCGCTGCCCTGGATCGGGCTGACCGGCTTCGAGGCCGTCTACTTCGCCCTCGGCGCGCTGCTCATCGCCCTCGTCTACCGGCGGTCCGACCGTGCCTGGCCGAGCCGCGTCGGCCGCCTGCTCATCGTCCCGCTCGTCGTCGCCGGCCTCTGGACCCTCCGCGAGGGGGTGAACGCGATCTTCCCCTACGGCGGTTTCTCCTGGGGGAGGGTCGCGATGTCGCAGTCGCAGAGCCCGTTCACCGATCTCGTGGCCTGGGTCGGCATGGCGGGCCTCAGCTTCGTGCTCGTCTGGCTCGTCGCCTTCCTCATCCAGCTCGTCCGCGAGCACGGTCTGCCCCGCTCCACCCGTGCGCTCACCGCCGGCATCGCGGTGGCCGCCACCCTCGCCGTCCCCGCCTGGCCCGCCGTCACCGAGGGCACCTCCCGCATCGCCGCGGTGCAGGGCAACTCGGATGCCGGGCTCTTCGCCGTGCACGCACCGGGCGACATCCTGAGCGACCATGTGTCGGCCTCGCTGCCGCTGGAGGCGGAGG
>NZ_JAHFUY010000106.1:10736-14541 GCF_023264895.1 Herbiconiux sp.
GAACGCCTCGGACCTCGACCCCGCGCGGTCGCCGCTCGCCGCCGAGTCGCTCGACGCCGTGAGCGACCTGCTGGGGGGCGTGCCGATCGTGGCCG
Source organism: Herbiconiux sp. (assembly GCF_023264895.1). Classification (GTDB taxonomy): domain Bacteria; phylum Actinomycetota; class Actinomycetes; order Actinomycetales; family Microbacteriaceae; genus Herbiconiux. The sequence continues at coordinate 10,832 of NZ_JAHFUY010000106.1, forward strand.
GCACCATCCAGGCTCGGGGCGACGAGGTCTTCAACACGTCGCTGCTCTGGGAGGACGGCGGGATCGCCGACTTCTACGACAAGCGCCATCCCGTGCCGTTCGCCGAGTGGATGCCCAACCGCGAGTTCTTCCGCCCGTTCGCTCCGGACCTCATCGACCTCGTGAGCCGCGACTACAGCTTCGGCACCACCGACCTCACCTTCGACATCGACGGGCTGATCGCCGGCATCTCGATCTGCTTCGACATCACCGACGACGCCGTCATGCGCGCCATGGCGGCCGAGGGCGCCCAGGTCGTGCTCGCGCAGACCAACAACGCCGACTTCGGGCAGACCGACGAGAACCTCCAGCAGCTGGCGATCGCCCGCCTGCGAGCGGTCGAGTTCGGCCGCTCGGTCGTGAACATCTCCACGGTGGGCACGAGCGAGATCATCGCGCCCGACGGCAGCCGGATCGTCGGCATCCCGGCCTACGAGGCCGGTTCGATGGTGGCCGACGTTCCGCTGGCCACCCTGCAGACGCCGGCGGCGATCGCGGGCTTCCCGATCGAGTGGCTGGTGGCGGGCTTCGGCCTGATCGGCCTCGCGGTGGCCCTCACGACGAGAGCGCCGCCCCGCCCGAAGGGGGAACGGCGCTCCTGACGTGCCGTGGATCGGCGCTCAGGCGCCGATCTTCTGCGTGCCGCGACGGGCGCGCAGGTAGGTCAGGCGCTCCTCGAGCAGCTCCTCGAGCTCGGCGCGCGTGCGCCGCTCGAGCAGCATGTCCCAGTGGCTGCGCGGTGTCTTCGCGTCGGCGTGGTCGACGGTCATGGGCTCCGAGCCCACCATCAACGTCGCCTCCCGGCTGCAGAACTTGCATTCCCAGGTCTCGGGGGCTTCGGCCTCGGCCGAGAACACCATCTCGGTGTCACGGCCACAAGTCGCGCATCGGTACGTGTACGTGGTTCGGGGCGAAAAAACGACGCCCTCCTCGCTCTGAAGGCTTTGTGCGCCCAGACGCATTCCGCGCAAACTGCGATCTGCCATTGTGTGGTCTCCTCTCGCGTTGCTTCCAACGTTATAAACCGTCCGGCGGGTGCATTCCTTTCCGATCCGTGCTATTGCCAGTAGTCTCCCAGCGATCGGCGCCAGCCCCAATCAGGGGGGTGTGCGCACGAGCTCGAGCATCAGGTCGACGCGGTCGGTGACGATGCCGTCCGCGCCGTTCTCGAGCAGGCGACGGGCCTCGTCCGGATCGTTGATCGTCCAGACGTGCACCTCGACGCCCGCGGCGTGGAGCCTCCGCACCGTGCGGGGAGTGGTGGTGCGGATGCGCCAGATGCGCTGCGGGATCTGCACCGCATCGACGCGCCGCAGCAGGAGCCGGGCGAGGGGCACGAGCCCGAGCTTCGCCGCGATGAGGGCGGGCACGAACTCCCGGGCCGAGGCGGACGCCGCGACCCGCTCCTCGGAGCCCGGGCTGCCCGGCAGTCGTCGCTCGAGCAGTTCGACGGTCGCTCGGCGGCGCTTCGTCGAGAACGACGTGATGAGCACGCGCTCGACGGCGCCCGCAGCCAGGATCGCCGCAGCGGCCGGGGCTGCAGCGTCTTCGGACTTGATGTCGATGTTGAAACGGGTCTCCGCATGCGCCGCGAGCACCTCGGCGAGGGTCGCGAATCGAGCGCCCCCACCCAGGTCGACCTCGCGGAGCTCCGCGAGCGTCAGATCGGCGATCCGGTCGGGGCGGTCGGCGACGCGCTCGAGCGTCGGGTCGTGCACGGCCACGGCGATGCCGTCGGCCGTGGCGTTGACATCGGTCTCGATGTAGGCGGCTCCGGCCGCTATGGCCTTCTCGAACGCCGCGATCGTGTTCTCCGGCACGCCGAGCGCGAGGCCGCGATGAGCGAGGATCCGGGGGGTCTCCGGAGCGAACCAGTCGCCGCCCGCCATCCGCCGCTGATCAGAATTTCGGCGGGGTGCCACTCTCGCCCGCCTTCGGGGTGCCCCGATCGCCGAACGCCTGTCCGATGCCCTTCAGCGCCTCGGTGAGCTCGCTCGGGATGACCCAGAGCTTGTTCGCCGAGCCCTCCGCGATCTTCGGCAGCGTCTGCAGGTACTGGTAGGCCAGCAGCATGCTGTCGGGCTCACCCTTGTGGATGGCGCTGAAGACCGTCGTGATGGCCTCCGCCTCGCCCTGGGCGCGCAGCACCTGGGCCTGCGCGTCTCCTTCGGCGCGGAGGATCTCGCCCTGCCGGTGCCCCTCGGCCTCGAGGATGGCCGACTGCTTGGTGCCCTCGGCGGTGAGGATGACGGCGCGGCGCTCACGCTCGGCGCGCATCTGCTTCTCCATCGAGTCCTGGATCGACGCGGGCGGGTCGATGGCCTTCAGCTCGACGCGGGAAACGCGGATGCCCCACTTGCCGGTGGCCTCGTCGAGCACGATCCGGAGCTGGCCGTTGATCTCGTCGCGGCTCGTCAGGGCCTCCTCGAGGTTGAGGCCGCCCACCACGTTGCGGAGGGTGGTGGTGGCGAGCTGCTCGACCGCACCCAGGTAGTTGGAGATCTCGTAGGTCGCCGCCCGCGCATCCGTGACCTGGAAGAACACGACCGTGTCGATCGAGACCACGAGGTTGTCCTCGGTGATGACCGGCTGCGGTGGGAACGAGACGACCTGCTCGCGCATGTCGATGAGGGGGCGCAAGCGGTCGATGAAGGGCACGAGGATGTTCAGGCCCGGCATGAGCGTCTTGTGGTAGCGGCCGAGCCGCTCGACCACGCCGGCGCGTGCCTGCGGGATGATCCGCACGGATCGCGCGACCACCACCAGCACGAAGATGACGATGATGATCACGACGATCACCAGGATGACCTGGCCCACGGTGTCGTTCACGGTGCCTCCTTGGTCGGGGTCTCGGTGAGGGGGACGGCGGCGGGCACGACCAGTGCCGTGGCGCCATCGATGGCGGTGACGAGCACGCGCTCACCGCGCTGCAGGTCTCGGCGCTCGGTGTGCGGTGAGACCCTGGCGGTCCAGGTGTCGCCGTTCGAGAGCTTCACGTGACCGGCCGATCCGGTGACCTGGTCGACCACGAGGCCCTCGAGGCCGAGGAGGGCGTCGACGTTGCTCTTCGCCGGGTCTCCACCCCGCTTCAGCAGCTTCAGCAGCGGCGGCCTCAGGGTGAGGATGAGCAGCAGCGACAGGATGGCGGCGACCACCACCTGCACGTACCAGGGTGCTCCGAAGGCCCCGGCGATGAGACCGCCGAGGCTCCCGATGGCGATCATCAGGAAGGTGAACTCGAGTGTCAGCATCTCGATCACCACGAACAGCAGGATCAGCCCCAGCCAGAAGATCCAGGCGTACGAGTCGAGGAATTCGAGCATCGTCGGTCTCCTCTCGCAATCGATCGGCGTGATTCGACGCTAGCAGGATTCGGCGTCGTGCCGGAGGGAGCAATGGCTACTTGGTAGTCTCGGGTGGTCATCCGATCCACGAGGAGCTCTCTGTGTCCACTTCTTCAGCCACCCCCCTCGCCGCCGGTTCGCTGAGCGGCAAGCGCGCCCTGGTCACGGGCTCCTCGCGCGGCATCGGCGCCGACACGGTCGGGTACCTCGCCGAGGCGGGCGCCTCCGTCGTCATCAACTACCGCAACAAGGAGGCGCGGGCGGCGAAGCTCGCGAACTCCATCCGCGAAGCCGGCGGCACCGCCCTCGTCGTGGGCGCCGACCTCA
>NZ_JAHFUY010000107.1:0-6669 GCF_023264895.1 Herbiconiux sp.
ACCGCGTGACAGACTGAGCGCTGTGACACGACGAATCGCCGGCGCCCTCCGCCTGATCGTGGGCCTCGGGCTCGCCGTGACCATCGGCATCCAGATCGGCGACCGCGTCGTGAACGACGCCTTCGACCCGTGGGAGTACTTCAGCTACTTCACCATCCAGACGAGCCTGTTCAACATCGTCGTGCTCGTGGTGGGAGGCGTGCTCGCCCTGCGTCTGGCACGGGATCCTCAGCTCTACACGACCGTGCGGATGGCGGCGCTCACCTACGCCATCGTCACCGCCGCCGTCTACAACGTGCTCCTGCGCTTCGTCCCTCCCACCGGCTACCCCGGGCTCGACTGGCCCAACGAAGTCGTGCACGTGTGGGTGCCGATCATCCTCGTGCTGGACTGGCTGCTCACCCCCGGGCGCCCCGCGCTGCCCTGGCGCTCGCTCTGGATCGTGCCGATCTACCCGGTGGCGTGGGCGATCTACTCGTTCGCCCGGGCGGCGGCGAGCGGCGGCCGGATCTACCCGTACCCGTTCCTGAACCCCGCCACCGACGGCTGGATCAGCGTGATCGCCTACATCGTGGGCCTCACGCTCTTCCTCGTGGGCCTCGGTGCACTGGCCGTGCTCTACTCGCGGAGGGTCGGCGGCTCGCGCCGGGTCACCGCCTAGCGCCAGGGCACCGGTTAGCGGAGGGTCCTCGGGCGCCGGATCAGCGGCCCTGACGCTTCTTGAAGGGCTTCGGCTCGCCCTTCACCACCGGAGCTCGACCGCGGCCCTTCGACGCCTTCGCGCGGCCGCCGGCCTTCGCGGCGGGAGCGGGGGCCTTCGCCACGGCCGCACGGGCGGCGGGGCGGTAGGCGATGCCCGCGGCCGTGAGCTCCACCAGCGGCTTCGCGTCGGGCTCCGCGCCCGCCGGCACGACCTCGCGCACGAGCTTCTCGCCCCGCAGCTCCTCGAGCTCGGCGACGGATGCCTGGACCGTGGCCCGCGAGACGTGCGCCGCGTTGGCCGCGCGCGACCAGTCGCCCTCGTCGGCGACCGCGAGAAAATGCCGGATCTGGCTGATGTCCACGGCCACAAGGCTACGGCAGCCTCGGATGACCTGCGGTAGAAAGAGCAGATGAACCACGAAGCCGCCGAGAGCCCGGCACCGGAGGCCGGGGCAATGGAGCCCAGAGCAATCGAGCCCCGGCCGGACGACGCCCGCGTGCGCCGCCGCCAGCCCGAGGAGCTCGACGACATCCAGCAGGCCGGCCGCCACCCCGAGTACCGCGTCGACCTCGAGCGGGTGCGCTTCTCGCCCTACTTCTCGCGGCTCTCCGCCGTCACCCAGGTCATCTCCCAGGCGGGCGCGAGCCCTCTCATCCACAACCGCCTGACGCACTCGCTCAAGGTCACCGCCGTGGCCAGGACCATCGCGGTGGCCGTCGACCGCACCCTCGTGGGCACGGCCGCGTCGCTCTCGGGCGAGCTCGCGCCGGGCGGATGCGACGCCGTCGTGGTGCAGGCGGCCGCCAGCGCGCACGACCTGGGGCATCCGCCGTTCGGGCACCTCGGCGAGAACGTGCTCAACCGGATCGCCCGCGAGACCCTCGGACTCGACGACGGCTTCGAGGGCAACGCCCAGACCTACCGCATCGTGGCCGCCCTCGACGTGTGCGACGCCGCAGCCGCGGGCCTCAACCTCACCGCGGCCGTGCGGGCGGGGCTCGCGAAGTACCCGTGGACCCCGGCACTCGAGGGCCTCGGCTTCGACCCGTCGCCGGGAGGCGCCCGCGACCTCGCGCCCTCCGACCTGCCGCCCGGCCTCAAGCGCGTGGGCGACACGGTGGTGGCACGCAAGTACTCCGCCTACTTCCTCGAGCAGGACGACCTCGACCAGGCCCGCGCCTCGGCGCCCGCGCTGCCGCCGTGGGCGCAGACCCTCGAGTGCTCGGTGATGGACATCGCCGACGACATCGCGTACTCCATCCACGACGTCGACGACTTCTACCGCGCCGGCATCCTCAGCCAGGTGGCCGTGGCGCGGGAGTTCCGCGGCTTCATCGACAACGCCTCCGCCCTCCGCCGCCTCGACACCCCCGAGCTCGAGCTCGGGCGCACCCGCGACCGGGCGGGCGAGAGCCTCGAGGCGCTCCGCCGCAAGATCCACCGCGACGACCCGTGGATCGCCGACGACGACGCCTTCGAGGCCGCCGTGCGCGTGGTCACGGAGGAGCTCGTGGAGGGCTTGCTCTCCACGGTGTTCGACGGATCGATCGCGGCCGAGCGGCGGCTCTCGAGCTTCACCAGCCGGTGGATCGCGCACTTCGGCCGCTCGGTCGTGGCCGCTCCCACGGGCACCCCGCGCACGGGCCTGATCTCGCTCGACCGCCAGGCCTGGCACGAGGTCAAGGTGATGAAGTTCGTGCACAAGCAGTTCATCCTCAACCGGCCGGATGTCGCCATGTACCAGCGCGGGCTCAGCCGGGTTCTCGTCGACCTCGTGAGCGCCTTCACCGAGTGGCTCGACGACGTGCACGACCGGAAGCGCGTGCCGCGGCGGCTGATCGAGATGGTGGAGCTCGCGACGGCCGGCTACGCGCGCCTCGCCACCACGCGGCCGCACCTGCTCGACGACACGTCGGCGGATGCGCTCCGCCGGCTCGGCCGCGGCCGTGGCGTCATCGACTACGTCGCCTCGCTCTCGGACGGCCAGGCCATCGCGGTGGCCGAGGCGCTCAACGGCCGCACCGACCGGCTGTGGGACATCGGGCAGAGCCTGTAGCTGCGCGGCGCATCCGGATGCCCGGCCCTGGCCCGGGACGGGCGCGCCGCGGGGAACTACGTGCGCGCGGCAGGGCGCCTCTCCGGCGCCGCCGAGGTCTGCCATGATTCCCGCATGCTGATCTCGACGATGAACGATGTCCCCGGCCGCCAGATCACCGAGGTGCTGGGCGAGGTGACCGGTGTGACCGTGCGCTCGCGGAACGCCGGCGTGCAGTTCGGTGCGGGCCTGAAGTCCCTCGTGGGCGGCGAGCTCGCCGGGCTCACCAAGCAGCTCATGCAGAGCCGCGAGGAGGCCAAGCAGCGCCTCATCGAGGCCGCGCAGGCCGTGGGCGCCGATGCCGTCATCGCCATGCGCTTCGACGCGAGCGAGGTGGGGCAGAACGCGCAGGAGGTCGTCGCCTACGGCACCGCGGTGAAGCTGGGCTGAGGCTCAGGCCGCACGACCCGCGTCACATCACCGCGCCGAAGTAGCTGTACTTCACGAAGACCTCGCTGGCGAGCCCGGCCTCCTCGAGCACGCCCTGCACGGCCGTGAGCATGTACTGGGAGTCCCAGCCCATGTAGAGGTGGTGCTCGTCGTCGAGGCGGTCCCACTGCCCGTTCCACGACTCCGCCTCGTAGACGGGGCCGCCGCGGCGGGCGCTGAACGACACGACGCTCTCGCGCGAGTCGGCCCAGAGCCGCTTGAAGACGCGGTTGAAGAGGTACTTGACGTCGTAGACCTCCCAGTGCTCGCCGCGGTACTCCACGTAGTCCCACTCGCGCTCCCAGCCGCGCGGCCAGCCGCGGCGGCGGATGGCGTCGAGCACGGGGGTGAGGTCGTCGTCGTCGATGTAGCCGCGGCCGGCGGCCGGCAGCGGGCGCGCCCAGACCTCGAGGAAGCGCTCGGTGAGCCGCACGGTGCGCTCGGCGATGGCGCCGGTGCCCCAGGCGGGCGTGCCCGCGAGCTCCGCCGTGAGCGGCACGGCGCTCGAGGCGTAGAGGGCGCGCTTCTCGGGGTAGGAGAGGTCGAAGGCGCGCTCGGCGAGCCCGCGCTCGAGCAGGGTGAGGTTGCCGAGCGTGCCGGAGAGGGCCCGGTGGCTGTTCTGCTCGTCGTCGGAGTAGTCGGCGAAGCGGCGCTCGCCGTCGCCCGACCAGTCGTCGGAGGGCGCGGCGGGCACGATCCACTCGAGGTCGAGCGGCTCGGTGGCGTCGGCCTCGACGGACGCGGCTCCGACGGCTCCGCTCGCTCCCGCGATCCGGCCCAGCACATACGCGGCATGGGGCAGCTCGCTGAACTTCAGCGCCACCTTCACCCGCTCGTCCGACGGCGTGATGCGGGCGATCGCCCGCACGAGCGCCTCACCGCCCTCGGCCCTCGCCCGGCAGAGCCGTGCCACGAGGCGATCGGTGCGGATGCCCACGACCGTGCGCCTGAGCAGCAGCGACTGCACCTGCCGGAGCAGCAGCACGAGCGAGGCACGCTCGGCGGATGCGCGTGAGTACTCGAGGTAGGCCGGCATGACGAGCGGGTACGTGCCCTTGCCGAACACCGCGAGCCCGCGCAGCTCGTGCGCCACCTCGGGGTCGGGCTCGAGCTCCGGTTCGAGCAGCACCCGGTAGGCCGCGGAGTGGTCGCGCCACTCGGCGGCCTGCTCCCGGAGCGATGCGAGCTCGAGCCGCGGGAACACCTGCCGGAACGCGTCGTAGACCTCGCGCCCGCCGCTCGCGGCGACCTCGCGGCCCGTCTTCATCACGAGGTAGTGCCGCCAGAACGCCGCGATCGAGTCGCCCGTGTTCTGCTCGATCGGCAGCCAGAACGACTCCTCGATCTCGGTCTGCTCGGCGTGCGAGAGTCCCATCAGCACGTAGTTGTGGATGAGCTCGTGGTCGAGCAGGGGAGCGCCGGTGGAGTTCAGGCTCTCGAAGATCTGCTGCGCGTTGGCGTCGGCGCCGAGGGTGATGGCCACGTGCTCGAGCTTCTGCAGGCCCCGCCAGATGCGCGGGACCTCTTCGACACGCACCTGGCTGCGGAAGAAGGCGTAGTTGTCGTCGAAGCGCGAGTCGCGCACGCGCTCGTCGGCGCCGAGGCGGTCGAGCACGACGCTCTCGAACACGTCGGCCCAGGCGCGGTGCGGGCGGAGCTTGGTGCGCCCGCGACCTGCCGAGGCACTTCCGCCGGCCGGGCTCGCCCGCACGAGCACCCGGGCGAGCTCCTCCGCGAGCGCGTCGTCGTGCCCCGCGATGGTGTGGTGGAGGGCGGCGATGAGGAGCATGAGCGTGGTGATGCGCTGCTGACCGTCGATGAGCACGAGCTCGGAGCCGTGCGCGCTCCGCTCGTCGGCGCTCGCCCCGGTCGAGAGGATCGAGCCGATGAAGTGGGTGTGCGCGTCGCGCGAGTCGGCCACGGCGCGGATGTCGCCGAGCAGCTGCTCGCATCCGCCGATGTCCCACCGGTACTGCCGCTGGTACACCGGGACGACGATGGTGGTCTCCGGTCGCGAGAGCCAGGCGATGGTGTTGACGGCGGTGGCTTCGACGTTCGTGGCGGTGACCATAGGCGTCGAGTGTAATGGATGAGAACACGCGCGAGCCTGCTCGGGGCCCTCTCAGGGCGCCGATGTTAGGGTGACCTTAGTTGGACCTGTTAAAACGTGCTGGTCCACCGACGAAAGGACATGGCGACCGTCATGGCATACATCAAATCAGCAGCGCTGGAAGAGACCGGCTACGTCGTGCTCGACAAGTACGACCGGGAGATGGATCCCCGGGAGTGGCTCGACATCGAGTACAACGACTGGAAGTCCTCGGGCGACACCCGCTTCGCTCCTCTGGCGAGCGCCAAGGGCGAGATCGAGTGCAACGGCTTCTGGAACCACAAGCCGCCGCGCACCGACAAGGACGGCGTCTGGATCGACTCGCAGACCGCGAAGGCACCCGACCTCACCCGCCGCGCCCAGGAGCCCGGCGCCAACGTCGGCCGCTGCCGCGTGATCGAGCTGCAGCCGAACACCTACGCCGACTGCCTCTACAACCTGCACCAGGACGACAACAACCGCCTGAACCCGGATGGCACCGGCTGGGTCGTGCGCGGCTTCTTCAACCTCACCGACGACAAGGACAGCTACTTCGTCCTGCGCCACAACCGCACCGACCCCAAGGGCGAGGTGCGCATCGCGCTCCCCGCCGGTGCGCAGCTCATCGTCGACACCCAGCGCCTCTGGCACGCCGCCACCCACCCCGGTGACTCGGCGCGCTACTGCCTCATCACCTCGTGGGAGTCGGGCCCCGAGCTCGACGCCTACATCGAGAAGTACAACGGCGTGAACCACGTCGAGAGCGTGGCCGTGCCGCAGGACGAGCTCGACGCCGGCCAGGCCGAGCAGTCCCGCCGTCTCGCCGCCCGCGCCGCAGCCCTCGCCGCGCGCGGCCAGGCCGAGAAGCTCGTCATGAGCGAGGCCTGATCCTCGAACACCCCTGACCGCCGGCCTCGCGCTGGGTGGTCGCCTCGGAAGCCCCGGCCCCTTCGGCCGGGGCTTCCCCCGTTTCAGGCGAGGTCGGGGGCAGGGGCAGGGCCGGGCTCCGGGTCGGCGAGGAGCGCGTGGAAGAGGGCGCGGGCATCCGTGTGGTGGGCGAGGGCGGCCGACTGCCCCGCCCAGAGCGAGAGCAGCTCGCGCTCGCCGCGCTCGGCCGCGGTGGGGCGGAAGCGGCCGGTGAGCCAGTTCTGCACGGGGAACGGCGCCGGATCGGCGATCTCCCGCGTGAGGCGGTTGGGGAGGCCCCGCGCCAGGCGCCCGCTGAGCGCCCTGGTCAGCACCGTCGTGCGCGACTCCGGGGTGCCGAGTGCGTCGCGGTGGGCAGCGGATGCCGCCGACTGGGCGGTCGCGAGGAACGCGGTGCCCACCTGCACGGCCGCCGCCCCGAGCTCG
>NZ_JAHFUY010000107.1:6679-14417 GCF_023264895.1 Herbiconiux sp.
CACCCGGTGCCCGCCGGCCTCTGCGCCGCTCGCCACGATCTCGGCGGCCCCGGCCGCCTCGAGGTCCACTGCCTCCTCGACCGTCGTGGCGGTGCCGATCAGGCGGATGCCGCGTGCGCGGGCGGCCTCGACGAACGCCGGATCCGGCAGCCCGAAGACCACGCTCACCGCGGCCGGCCGCGCCTCGAGCACGGCCTCGAGCTGCTCCTCGACCGGCGGCAGGTACTGCTCGGGCCGCCCGGGGTGCGGCAGGCCGAGCTCGTCGAAGTACGGGCGGAGCGGATCGAGGTGGCGGGCGAAGGCCTCGTCGTCCGGCTCGGGCGCGACCTCGCCGGGCACCGGCAGCCAGAGGTTGAGCGCGAAGGGGCGGTCGGTGCGGGCGCGGAGGGCCGCCGCCGTCTCGCGGATGCGCGCCGCGTCGTAGCCGTAGAGGCCGTACGACCCGAGGCCGCCCTCCTCGGAGACGACGGCGGTGAGCTCCACCGACGAGAGCCCGCCGAACGCCCCCAGCACGATCGGCTGCTCGATGCCGAGCAGGCGGGTGAACGAGGTCGGTGCGCGGCGGCTCATGCTCGTCTCCAGCGGTAGGGGGTGGTGGTCGAGACCTTCACGAGGCCCGAGCGCTCGAGGATGGGGCGGGAGAAGTCGGTGGAGTCGCTGTGGATGAGGGAGACGCCGGCCTCGAGCGCCGACCGGGCCCGGGCTGCGGTGAGAGCGCGGTAGAGACCTCGGCCGCGCCACTCGGCGACGACCGCGCCGCCCCAGATGCCGGCGAACGCGGTGCCGGCCACCGGCTCGAGGCGGCCGGTGCCGAGCATGCGGCCGTCGGACTCGGCGACCCAGAGCTCCATGCCGTCGTCGCGGTCGAGGCGCCGGAGGAGCGCGTCGGCCATCTCCTCCGAGACGGGATCGCCGAAGACCTCGTCGGCCAGAGCGCTCATCGCCCGCACGTCAGCCTCGGCGGTCACCCGGCGGAGGGCGACGCCGGCCGGGAGCTCGACGTCGACCGCCAGCGCCTCGGCGTCGCCGATCATGATGGACTCGGTCTCGTCGGGCGCGAAGCCGTGCTCGAGCAGCGCCTCGGCGAGACCGGGAGCCGCGTCGTGGCCGCGGGTCTTCCACTCGACCCGGGTGATGCCGGGATCGGCGCTGTAGTGCTCGAGCGCGCCGGCCACGAGCTCCCGGATCTCCGCCGGTCCCGCTCCGCCGAGGTCGCGGTACGTCACGAACCCGCGGCCGTGCGCGAAGGTCACGAGCCGCAGCGGCCCGAGTGGGGTGACCGAGAGCTGGCTCGGGGTCTCGGCCTCCCCGCGCAGCTGCTCGTCGTAGGCGGCGAGGAGGAGAGCCGCGCGGTCGGCGGGCGGGGTGGAGTGCATCCGTCCAGTCCATCACACGGCGGGCGACGGCACCCGGGTCGGTGGAAGGCCGGCGGGCGCGGCGCGGCGCGGTGCTGGGCGGGCGGTGGCGGGCGCGGCACGGTGCTGGCCGAGCGGCGGCGGGCGCGGCGCGGTGGTGGGCGGCGTCGGCCGGTGGTTCAATGGCGTCATGGCCACCCCGTCCGACGAGATCGACTCCCTCATCCAGAACCACCCCGATTGGCGCGGGGAGGCGCTCGCACGGACGCGCGCGGTGATCCTGGGGGTCGACCCCGGCATCGTGGAGGAGTGGAAGTGGATGGGCTCGCCGGTGTGGGAGCTCGACGGCATCCTCGTGGTGGGCAACATCTTCAAGGCCAAGGTCAAGCTGGGGTTCCTCCACGGAGCCTCGCTCGACGACCCGCACGGGCTCTTCAACGGCGAGCTCGGCGGCAATCAGCGGCGCTCGGTGGAGCTCTCCGAGGGCGACACCGTCGACGAGACAGCGTTCGCCGAGCTCGTGCGCGAGGCGATCGCGTTCAACGCCCGGAAGCGCGCCGACGCGGCCGCGAAGAAGACGGCGGGCCGGAAGGCCGCCCCGAAGAAGGAGGCATCGGATGTCTGAGCGCACCCACGACGAGAAGCGTCACGACCAGCTGACCACGGCCCCCAAGTCGACGGAGGACGACGCGGCGCCGCGCATCGACGTGACCGACGCCGGAGACGGCGTCACGCGGATCGACGTGCGCGACGACGCCGCCGTGCGCCCGGGCGGCGACCCCGACCTCGTCGACTGAGGCGGCCTGCCGCGCGCCCGCCGCCGGCGCCAGCCCCTAAGCCGTCGGGTCGTCGAGCGCGTCGAGCGCCGCCACGTCGTCGGCCGAGAGCTCGAAATCGAGCTGGGCGTTCTCCACGATCCGCGACGGCGTCGTCGACTTCGGCAGCGGCAGCGTGCCCTTCTCGAGCGCGTAGCGCAGGCACACCTGCGCCACCGAGCGGCCGAGCCGATCCGCGATGCCCTTCAGCTCCTCGTTCTCGAGCAGCTCGCCCGTGGCCCGCGGCGAGTAGGCCTCCACGAGCACGTCGTGCTCGCGGCACCAGCTCACGGTCTCGGGCTGCGTGTTGCCCACGAACCAGCGGATCTGGTTGGCGTGCGGCATCACGCCGGTCGCCTCGACGATCGACTCCAGGTGCGGCACCTCGAAGTTCGAGACCCCGATGGCGCGGCTGCGACCGGCCTCGTGGATGCCGTTCAGCACCTTCCAGGCGGCGATGTTGCCGGCCGTGTAGTCGGCCCCCATCTCCTCCCACGGCCAGGGCGCGTGGATGAGGTAGAGGTCGACGTAGTCGAGCCCGAGCTCGGACATCGTCTTCTCGAACGCGGCCTCGGCCGAGGCGGTGTCCTTCGCCTGGGCGGGCAGCTTGGTGGTCACGAAGATCTGGTCGCGGGGGATGCCGCTGTCGCAGATCGCGCGACCCACGCTCTTCTCGTTGTCGTAGGCGCGCGCGGTGTCGATGTGCCGGTAGCCGGCCTCGAGCGCCGCCGCGACGGAGTCGTAGGTCTCGGGACCGTCGGGGATCTGCCAGGTGCCGAAGCCGATCTTGGGGATCTCGACGCCGTTGGACAGGGTGTAGGTGTCAGTCAGTGCGGGCATGATTTCACGCTACGCCCGATCACCAGCCCTCGGGGCCCGCGGATCCGGCCTCGTACTCCTCGAGCGGCGTGTCGCCCTCGGCCCACGCGTTCAGCACGGGGGTGACGATCCGCCAGCACTGCTCGGCCACGTCGCCGCGCACCGAGAGCAGCGTGTCCTGCTGCAGGATGCCGGCGAGCACCTGGGCGTAGGGCCCGAGCACGGGGGCTGCGGGGGCCGCACGCAGAGCGGATGCCTCGAGGCCGCCGAGTTCGCCGCCGCTGTTCAGCACCACCCCCAGATCGATCGATCCGTCTATGAGCGAGATCCGGAGCGCGGTGCCGAGACCGGCGCCGCCGGGCGAGTCGAGTCCCTCGGGCGCCGCCGTGTCGCGGAAGTGCACGGCCACCTCCGCGCGCGGATTCCCGATCGCCTTGCCCGAGCGCAGCACGAACGGCACGCCCTGCCAGCGCGGCACGTCGACCTGCAGCACGATCTGGGCGAGCGTCTCGGTGCCGCGCGAGGCATCCACGCCCTCCTCGTCGACGTAGGAGGGGAAGAAGCGGTCGTCGACGCGGCCCTCGGTGTAGCGGGCGCGGCGGGCGGTGGAGGGGTCGTCGCGCCAGAGCCGCACGGCGCCGAGAACCTCCGCCACGCGGTCGTGCACCTCGGGGGCGGTGACGGCGGCCGGGCGCTCCATGGCGGTGAGCGCGAGCACCATGAGCAGGTGGCTCTGCAGCATGTCGCGGAGGGCGCCCGTGGTGTCGTAGAAGGCGGCGCGACCCTCGAGCCCGAGCTCCTCGTCGAAGACGATGTCGACCCGCTCGACGCTCTCGGCGCTCCAGCCGGCCTCGAACAGGGCGTTGCCGAAGCGGAGGCCGAGCATGCCGAGCACGGTCGACTCGCCGAGGAAGTGGTCGATGCGCCACAGCCGATCCTCCGGCACGACCGCCGCGAGCTCCTCGTTGAGGGCCTGGGCATCGGCGAGATCCTCACCGAAGGGCTTCTCGATGGCCACGAGGAGGTCGTCAGGCAGGTCGCCGGACTGGTCGAGCTCGGCGAGCGACTTCACCACGGTCCGCCCCATCGACGGGGGCAGCGCCACGTAGAGCACGGGGGAGGTGGGGCAGGCCTCGATCAGGGCCTTGAGCTCGGCCGGGTCGGAGGCGTCGGTGGGCACGAACTCCGCCGTGCTCGCGAGCTCCTCGACGCTCTCGGCCCCGATGCCGGCGGCCTCGAGGCTCCGACGCACGACGCCCTGCCACTCCTCGCGCGACTGCGGGGTGCGGGCGGCTCCGACGACCCGGATCTCGAGCGGGTTGCGGGCCTCGCGGGCCGCGTCGAGCACCTGGCCGAGCCCGGGCAGCAGCAGGCGCTCGGTGAGGTCGCCGCCGGCGCCGAGGATGGCGATGGTGCGGGCCGTGGTCTCGATGCTCGTCGCATCCGGGATGCCGGTCTGATCGGTCTCGGACATCATGCGCCTCCGTGGTCGTGCGGTGTGGGTGCTCCGCGTGGGTGCTCGGTGTGCGTGCTCCGCGTGGGTCCTCTGGCGGGCAGCCGGGCGGGTACTCGCCGCCCTCCCGACCCTAGCCAGGTCGGCCGGGATCGGCCCGCGCCGGGAAGCGGTCTCCGGACGGGTTGACCTCGGGCCGGCCGAGTGGGATCCTCGACGCCATGTCGATCCCCACGCCCGTCGATCCGCCCCAGCTGCCGCCGAGCCCGGCCTTCGCGCACGGGATGCTCGTGCCGCCGGGCCCGCTGCTGTTCGTGGGCGGCCAGAACGGCGTCGACGCCGACGGGACCCTGCTCGAGGGGCTTCGTGCCCAGACCGAGCAGGCCCTCCGCAACGTGCTGGCCGTGCTGGCCGAGGCAGGCACCGGGCCCGAGCACGTCGCCCGGATGTCGATCTACCTCGCACCGGGGATCGACCCCATGGAGGCCTACGCCGCGAGTGCCGCGGTGTGGGGGCAGCGCCGCACGGCCGTCACGGTGCTCACCGTGGCGCCCGCGAAGCCGGGCGCACTCGTCGAGATCGAGGCCATCGCGACGCTGCCCTGAGGCGGCGGTCCGCTCGGAGCGGGACCGGCCGCTTCAGGGCAGGGCCGCCCGGCTCAGTTGAGCGCCGGGGTGTCCTCGGGGATGACGCCGGTTCCGTAGAGGTCGGCCGCCACGTCGCGGAGGGCGCGGAGCGCGACGCGCTGCGTGAAGGGGCCGTAGGAGATGCGGGCCACTCCGAGCGCCTCGTAGTCGGCGGCGGGGAGGGCGCCGGGAGCGCCGATCACCGAGAGCCGGCCGCGGCCGAGACCCTCGACCAGGGCCTCGACGTCGTCGCGGCTGAGGGCTCCGGGCACGAAGACGAGGGGAGCGCCCGCCTCGAGGAACGCACGGCCGCGGGCGATCGCATCCGCGATGCTCTCGCTCTTGGGGCGCTCGCCGCCGCGCACGATCGCGTCGGTGCGGGCGTTGAGCTGGAAGTCGACGCCCTCGGCCTCTGCGGCCCTCATGATGGCGCTCACGCGTGCGACGGACTCGTCGAACGGGCGCAGGCGGTCCTCGACGTTGGCGCCCACGATGCCGAAGCCGATGGCGCGGCGGATGGTCTCGGCGGGGTCGGCGTAGCCGTCGTCGAGGTCGGCCGTCACGGGGAGGTCGACGGCGTCGGCGATGGTCTTGGCTCCCGCGAGGGCGAGCTCGAGCGGCATGCCGCCGTCGTCGTAGCCGTAGGCGGCGGCGATGGAGTGGCCGGCCGTGGCGATGGCGCGGGTCTCGGGCAGGGCTGCGACCGTCTTGGCGCTGATCGCATCCCAGACGTTCACCACCCGCAGGATCTCGGGCGCTTCGTGGAGGGCCTTCAGCTGCTGGGCGAGATCGGCGGTCGAGGGTGTGCTCATGGTTCGGGTCTTCCTTCGCGGTTCTGGCCGGAGGGCCGGCGGATCTGCTGCAGGGACAGCATGACTCCAGTGAACCGTGCCGGGCGGCCGAGCGGGCCGGATGCGACGACTTCTGACGATGCTCTCAGAACAGCGGCCACGGCACGGCGGGCATGTCGCCCTCCGGCCCGGGGAACCGCGCCTCGCGCTCGAGCCGGTCGCAGCGCCGCTCGAGGGCCTCGATCTCGGCGGGCAGGATGTGGGCCTCGAGCGCCTCGCCCAGGCCACCGGTGAGGGCGAGGCGCAGCCGGGCGAGTCCCTCGAGCTCTGCGCTGTCGAGCGGCTCGTCGAGCCAGCCCCAGAGCACGGTGCGCAGCTTGTGATCCTGGTGGAACGCGAGTCCGTGGTCGACGCCGTGGCGATGGCCGTCGGGCATCGCGAGCACGTGGCCGCCCTTCCTGTCGGCGTTGTTCACGATGACGTCGAAGACGGCCATGCGGCGGAGCGCTGCGGAGTCCTCGTGCAGGAGCACGACGGCGCGGCCCTCCTCGTCACGACCCTCGAAGACCGGGCGCCATCCGGATTCCGGGACGTCGTCGGCGTCGACGAGGTCCACGGCGTCCTGCTCCGGATCCGCGTTCTGCCACAGCTGCACCATGCCGGGGCCGAGGGGGCCGTCCCGGAGGAGGGTGGGCGGCACGACGTTCCAGCCGAGCGCCTCGGAGACGAGGAACGCGGCGACCTCGCGGCCGGCGAGCGTGCCGTCGGGGAAGTCCCAGAGCGGGCTCTCGCCGCGCACGGGCTTGTAGACCACCTCGGTGTCGTCGATGCGGCCGAGGAAGGTGGCGTTGGAGGCGGTCGTGATGCGGCCGACGAGCTCGAGGTCGCCGTCGGGGACACCGCCTCGGGCGACGCTGTCCGGCTCGCTCGGCGCCACGGTCACAGGTCGATCGTCACAGGTCGTCGGCGACGGGGCAGACGTGACCCTGGGGGTCCATCGGCGTGCCGCAGAGCGGGCAGAGCGGGCGGCCCGCTCCGACGACCTCGCGCGTGCGCTTGGCGAAGGCGCGGGCGGTGCCGACCGGCATCCCCACCCGCAGCACCTCGGAGGGCTCGACGAGGCTCTCGAGCTCGCTGATGCTCTCGATCGACTCCGGATCGAACTCGGCGTCGTCGATCTCCTGCACCGGGAACGCCTCGACCACGATCTGCACCGTGGAGGGATCCCAGCCGAGGCTCATGGCGCCGGCGCGGAACTGCTCGTCGAGGGGTAGCTCGAGCGGGTCGTTGTCGACGAGCTCGACCGGGGTCGTGGCGGGAACACTGAACGGGTTGCCGTCGCCCACCATGAGCTCGTCGAGGATCTCGTCGATCTTCTCGGCCAGCAGCGCGGACTGCTCCTTCTCGAGGGCGACGCTCATGATCTGCGAGCGCGAGCGCACCTGGAGGTAGAAGGTGCGGGCGCCCGGGAGGCCGATCGTGCCGATGACGACCCGGTCCGGCCAGACGAACTCGTGAGCGATGGTGGGCATGCGCCCATCCTACGAGCGGCGGGCGGCCTCGCCACCCCACGGGCGCTCAGGTGCGGCGCAGATGCGTGGTGGGTGCGGTCCGGTGCGGTGCGGTGCGGATGCGGCGTCGCGGGGGATGCAGGTGCGGCGCCCCGGACACCGGATGAGCCGGGCGGGTGCGCAGGACCGCTGCGACGGGCGCGGTGGCGGGTGGGCCTAGTCGCCGGTCAGGCGGGGGCGTGGCCGGCGCCGCCGCCCACCGCGGCACCCGCCGGATCCGGTGCGGGGGCCGCCCGGAGCCACGAGAGGTCGCCCGCCTCGGTGTTGGTGGCGATGACCTCGGGCCGGGCGGAGCTGTAGCGCACGAA
>NZ_JAHFUY010000108.1 GCF_023264895.1 Herbiconiux sp.
CCAGGAGCTCTTCGCCTACGGCATGCGCATGCTCGTGGAGTCCCAGACCGACCTGGAGTTCGCCGGCAGTGCGCGCGACGGGGCCGAGGCCCTCGATCTCGTGGCCGCGATGCGCCCGGACGTGGTGCTCATGGACATCCGGATGCCGGTGCTCAACGGGCTCGAGGCAACCCGCCGGCTGACCGCCGACGGCACGCGGGTGGTGGTGCTCACGACCTTCCAGCAGGAGGAGGCCGTGGTGGCGGCGATGCGGCACGGGGCGAGCGCGTTCGTGACGAAGGACGTGGCGCCCGAGGTGCTGCTCGACACGATCCGGCGGGTGCACGCCGGCGACGCGCCGCCGGAGCCGGTGGGGGAGCTCGTGAAGCGGTTCGCCCGGCCCGAGCCCGCGTCCGAGACCGCGTCCGCGCCGGCGTCCGAGCGCGTGTCCGAGCCCGCATCCGAGTCCGAGTCCGCGTCCGAGCTCGCGCCCGGGCCCGCAGCCGATGCGCTCGAGGTGCTCTCACCGCGTGAGCGCGAGATCTACCTCTTCGCCGCCACCGGCCTCCGCAACCGCGACATCGCGCGCGCCGCCTTCGTGAGCGAGGCCACCGTGAAGACCCACATCCGCGGGATCCTCGCGAAGCTCGGCTTCACCAGCCGCGCCCAGATCGTGGTGCACGCCTACGAGAACGGCCTCCTCGGCGGCTAGGTTCGGGTTCGATGTCACATTCCGATGCCCTGAGGACATTACAGAATATGCAGCAGGAATCGAGGTCGAGCGAGCTGTCGCTGTGGACAGCCAGCCGGGGTGGCGACCAGTCCGCCTTCGGCCTCCTCTTCGATCTCCATAAGGATCGGGTGTTCCGTCATGCGTTCCGCCTCCTGTCGGACAGAAGCGACGCTGAGGATGTCCTGGGCACGGTGTTCTTCGAGTTGTGGCGCAAGCGCAACGCGGTCCACGTCGTCGACGGCTCCATCCTGCCGTGGCTCTTGTTGACGGCTACGAACACGGCGCTCAACCTGCAGCGAGCGACCCGCCGCTATCGACTGCTCCTGAGCAGGCTCCCGCGTGAAGACCGAGAGCTCTCTGCTGAGGACCAGGCATACCTGCGCTCGAACGGCCTCAGCCCACAGCTCGACCTGGCCATTCGCGGATTGAGCCCCATAGATCAGGGGCTCGTCGCCCTTGTGATGATCGAGGGCTACCCGATCGCGGAGGCAGCGACGGCGCTGGAGATCGGTTCCACGGTCGCTCGAAAGCGATTGTCTCGCCTGCGCGTCAGACTGCGCGACAGTCTCTCCTCCACAACCCCAGCCGACCTCGCCCTCGAAGGGAACGGATCATGAATGAGCCGACAGTGAGCCAGAAGTATGCGGACGCGCTGCGTCTTGCTCTCATGGTGAACGCAGTCCCCCCGCGCCGACCGGCGCGCCGGCGGCTGTGGATGGGGACTGCGGCGATCGCGGTGCTCGCGGTGACAGGGACGGCGGGGGTCGCGGCGGCTCGCCTCATGGCGCCACCCGGAACCCCCATCGATGCCTCCCTCTCCGAGGCCGTGCACGGGACGTTCACCGGCACCGGCACCCTCGACCTGGGCCCCGTTCCGAAGGGCGCGACGAATATCAAGATCATCGTGACGTGTCTCAGCGAGGGAACGTTCACCTTCGGGGACTTCGGTTCCATGACATGCCGGAAGGGTGACGTGAATGACCAGACGTGGGGTGCCGTGCCTCTGGGCCTCGATCAGCAGCGCACCATCACTCTGGAGACATCTCCGACCGCATCCTGGTCGGTGTCCGCCCACTACACGAAGACCGTCCAGACCGAGTGGGGCGTCAACGAGGCGGGTCAGACCTTCGGTGCGCCGAAGGGCGACAGCAATCCCGACCTCATCCCCGTGACGGCCACGAACGGGGAACGCGGATACCTGCGCTTGGAGGACTACGAGTCCGACAACCTGGAGGGCTGGACGATGGAGGACGCAGCCGAGTTCATCGAGGGCGCCAATCGCCTCGACCGCTACCTGCCGGTCTACGCATCCGACGGATCCACGGTGATCGGCGAGTTCCTGTTCCCCGGAACCGACTCGCCCCCGGTTTTTCGAACGCAGTAGTTGACGAAATCTCAGTTGAGCGCTCATGATGGTCGTGACCTAACCATCGGCCGATCAGCGGAGGATCGAATGTCAGCACGAAACAAAGAGCGCGTGCGCGCTCGGCGGCAGGCGGCGTCGGCCATCGCTGCGGTAGCGGTCGCCGCCTTCGTCGTCACGTCTGCAAGCAGCGCAAGCGCTCAGACGGGACCAGTCACCGGGTGGTCAACAGGACTCAATCACTTCGTCTACTTCAACCAGGCGAACGTCGATGTCCTCGGAGCGAGCGCAGTGACGTTCGCTTCGTCACGGGGCATTCCGACCCCGAACCAGTACGCGGTCTCGAAGGCTCAGCTGCTCGACGAGTGGGGTGTCTACTGCGTCGGCCCCCAGGTCTTCAGCTCGTATCCGAACGGGGCGGCTTCGACGTCCTGCCATATCAACCACACGTCGTTCGCGTCCCAGGGGATCGTGTGGGGGTGGACTGGTACCCAGTGGCGTAAGCAGACAACGTACCGCCTCTGGTACGACCGATTCGCAGGCGCGCGCATGGCTGCCCCGCTGGTCGAGACGCCAGAGTGGCCCGTGAACGCGGCAGGACAGACGTACGGGAACGGGGCTCTCGCTGCTTCAGCTGACGAATATCCGGACCTGATCACCGCCACGGCCACGAACGGTCAGCGCGGGTATGTGGTGAACGCCGACCTGAACGAGGCGTCGGGTGAGAGCGTCCTCGCGCGGGGTGCTTCGCCGGATTCAATCTCTGCCTGGGTAGAAGGCGCAGCGGGGGTCGACCGCACTATCCCCGTGTACGACTCTGACACGACGACGGTTCTGGGGGAGTTCCTCATCCCCGCCGCGGAAGTGGCCGAATAGGGGAGCTCAGGCGCCGGCCGGGGCTATGGCGTGGTGGCGGCCGATGGGGAGCATGAGGGGCTTGCCCGAGACCGGGTCGGGGATGACGCGGCTGTCGAGGCCGAAGACCGTGCGCACGACCTCCTCGGTGAGCACCGCGGTGGGGTCGCCCGCCGCGTGCACCCGGCCGCCCGCGAGCGCCACGAGGTGGTCCGCGTAGCGCGCGGCGAGGTTGAGGTCGTGCAGCACCATCACGATCGTGGTGCCACGACGCCGGTTGAGGTCGGTGAGCAGGTCGAGCACCTCCACCTGGTGGCTCACGTCGAGGAACGTCGTGGGCTCGTCGAGCAGCAGCAGCTCGGTCTGCTGGGCGAGCGCCATGGCGATCCACACCCGCTGGCGCTGACCGCCGGAGAGCTCGTCGACCGGGCGGTCGGCGAGGCCCGCGGTGTCGGTGGCGTCGAGGGCGTCGGCCACCGCCGCGTCGTCGGCGGCGCTCCAGCGCGTGAAGATGCCCTGATGCGGATGCCGGCCCCGGCCCACGAGATCCGACACCGTGATGCCCTCGGGCGCGATGGGCGACTGGGGGAGGAGGCCCATCGTGCGGGCGAGCTGCTTGGCCGGCATCCGGTGCACCTCCTTGCCGTCGAGCAGCACGTGGCCCGCCCGCGGCGCGAGCAGCCGCGACATCGAGCGGAGCAGCGTCGACTTGCCGCAGGCGTTCGCGCCCACGATGGCGGTCACCCGGCCCGGCGGCACCTCGAGGTCGAGGCCCTCGATGACCGTGCGGTCGCCGTAGCCCAGCGAGAGCGCGGAGGCGCTCAGTCGATGGTCGGTGGTCACAGGGAGCCTCCCCGGCGGTTGGAGCGGATGATGAGGTAGATCAGGTACGGCGCCCCGAGCACGCCCGTGATGACGCCGACCGGGTAGCGGGTGCCGAACGCGAACTGGCCCACGAAGTCGGCCACGAGCACGAGCAGCGCCCCCACGAGACCGGCCGGCACGAGCAGCGGCGTGCCGGGCCCGACGAGACGCGAGGCGATGGGCCCGGCGAGGAACGCCACGAACGCGATCGGCCCGCACGCCGCGGTGGCGAAGGCGATCAGCCCGACGGCCGCGACGATCGCGACGAGCCTCGTGCGGTCCACGCGCACGCCCAGTGCCGACGCCGTGTCGTCGCCGAGCTGCGTGGTCGCGAGGTTGCGGGACTGGCCGAGCAGCACCGGCGTGAGCACGGCGAGGGCCACCACGACGGGCAGCACCTGCGACCAGCTCGAGCCGTTGAGGCTGCCGGTGAGCCAGCGCTCGGCCTCCTGCAGATCCCACTGCGCCGCCTGCGAGAGCACGTAGGCCGTGATGCTGTTGAGCATGGCCGCCATGCCGATGCCGATCAGGATGAGCCGGGTGCCGGCCACACCGCTGCGATACGAGAGGGCGTAGATCAGGATCGCGACGACGAGCCCCGCGACGATGGCGAACGCCGACACCGCGGTGGCGCCGAGCGAGAGCGTGACGATGGCGAAGGCCGCCGCCGCGCTCGCGCCCGAGCTGATGCCGATGATGTCGGGGCTCGCGAGCGGATTGCGGAGCATGGTCTGGAAGGTGACTCCGCCGAGGCCGAAGCAGAGCCCGGCGAGCACCGCGAGGCTCGCCCGGGGCAGGCGCAGACGGCCGACCGTGAAGGTGCCACCCGGCACCTCGCCGCCGAACATGACCGTGACGACGTCGACCGGGGTGTAGAACGTCTTGCCCACCATGAGGGAGACGGCGAACATCACCAGGATGAGGGCGCAGAGCACGGCGATGACGATGCCGGCCCGTCGGTGCCGGAGCCGACGACTGCGGGCGACCGCCTGCGCGGTGGAGAGGGTCGGGGACTCGTCGGGGGCGCCGGCGGGCGGTGTGCCCTCGCCCTTCGTGATGACCGCGCTCACAGGGCTCGCACCTTCTGCCGGCGCACGATCCAGATGAACACCGGGGCCCCGATGAGCGCCGTGATGATGCCGACGTCGATCTCGGAGGGGCGCGCCACGATCCGGCCGAGCACGTCGGCGCCCGTGAGGAGAGCCGCGCCGACGACGGCCGAGAACGGCAGCAGCCAGCGGTGGTCGACCCCCACGATGAGGCGGCAGGCGTGCGGCACCACGAGGCCGACGAACGCGATGGGGCCGCACACCGCGGTGGCGGCGCCGCACAGCACGACCGAGCCGAGGGCCGCGGCCCCGCGGGTGAGCGCCACGCGCTCGCCGAGGCCGGCGGCGAGTTCGTCGCCGAGAGCGAGCGAGTTGAGGCCCTTCGCCGAGAGCAGGCAGATGATGAATCCGGCCAGGAGGAAGGGGAGCACCTGGTTCAGCGCCGTGAAGGTGGCCCCGCCCACGCCGCCGATGAGCCACGCCCTCGCGGCCTCGCCGATGTCGGCGCGCGGCAGCACGACGGCGCTGATGAACGAGGCGAGCGCGGCCGAGGTGGCGGCTCCGGCCAGGGCGAGCTTGAGGGGTGTGGCGCCGCCGCGGCCGAGGGAGCCGACGGTGTAGACGAAGACGGCCGCGACGGCGGCGCCGCCGATGGCGACCCAGATCTGGGTGGAGGCGGAGGAGAGCCCGACGAAGGCGATGAACGTCACGACGGCGAGCGAGGCGCCCATGTTGATGCCGAGCACGCCGGGGTCGGCGAGCGGATTGCGCGTGACGCCCTGCATGACGGCTCCCGAGACGGCGAGGGCCGCTCCCACGAGCACCGCCACGAGGGTGCGCGGGATGCGGGTGGCGACGGCGGCGGGCCCGAAGCCCTCGGTCTGCCCGCCGAGCGCCGAGAGCACGTCGTTCCAGTCGACCTCACGGGAGCCGACGAGCACGGAGGCGGCCATGACGGCCCCGAGCACCGCGAGCGAGACGAGGAGCCAGAGCGCGCGCACGCGTCTCGGGCGCCGCACGACGGCGGCGCCCGAGGGTGGGGTGGGGGTGGCGGTCTTGTCGACCGTCACCGCATCCGGGACTCGGCTCACTTGGCCTTGTCGGCAGCTGCGGCCAGCAGCTCGAGGTAGTCGTCGAGCACCCACGAGATCGACAGCGGGGTGGGGTTCGCGGCGGTGCCGAGCGGGCTCGTGCCCGGGAGGTTCACGATCGATCCGTTCGCCACGGCGGGCACCTGCGAGAGCAGCGGGTCGCCCTCGAGGGCCGTGACGAGGTCGTCGCCGCCGTAGGTGACGATGAGGTCGACGTCGGAGAAGGTGTCGGCCTGCTCCGAGCTCACCGTGAGCGAGAAGTTCTCGGTGGTGGCGGAGGCGTCGGCGATGCTCTTCGGGGTCGACAGGCCCAGGTCCTCGAAGAACGCGGACCGGGTGTCGTGGGTCGTGTAGAAGCTGACCTCGCTGAGGTCTGCGGTGTCGACGTGGGTGAGGAACATGGCCGAGGTGCCCTCGAGCTGCGGGTACTCGGCGGCCGAGTCGGCGATCTCCTTCTCGAGCTCGGCGATGAGGGCGTCGCCCTCCTCGGCGAGGCCGAGGCCCTCGCTGTTGAGGTGGATCATGTCGCGCCACGAGGTGCCCCACGCGGTCTCGGGGTAGGCCACGACGGGGGCGATCTCGCTGAGGGTGTCGTAGTCCTCCTGCGTGAGGCCGGAGTAGGCGGCGAGGATGACATCCGGAGCGGTGTCGGCCACGGCCTCGAAGTCGATGCCGTCGGTCTCGTCGAACAGCACGGGCGTCTCGGCGCCGAGCTCCTCGAGCTTCTCGTCGACCCAGGGCAGCACGCCGTCTCCGTCGTCGTCGCCGAAGTTGGCCGCGGCCATGCCGACGGGCACGATGCCGAGGGCGAGCGGCACCTCGTGGTTGGCCCAGTTGACCGTCGCGACGCGCTCGGGCTTCGTCTCGATCGTGGTGGTGCCGAGGGCGTGCTCGATGGTGATCGGCGTGAAGTCCGAGTCCCCCCCGGCGGCGGCCGAGCCGTCCGAACCGGAGGAGGGGGAGGAGCACGCGGCGAGGCCGGCGGTGAGCAGGGCTGCCGTCGAGAGTGCGAGCAGTCGTGAAGCGCGGGGCATGGGGGCCTTTCGGTTAGGATTGCCTAACCGAACCTAGTCGACGTCGAGGTGGCCCGCAAATGGGTCACGGCGAGGTGTGACGTTCCAGGTCCGGCGCACGTCCTACAAGACGGGCGCCCCATCCGACCCCCACCGGGTGGGGCGCTCCTCGGGCCCTCGGCGTGCCGGTCGTTAACCTTCCTGGTGCACAATGTCGGCCATGCCCGACAGCACCCCCCATCTTCAGCCCGAGCTCGACCGGGCCTCGGGGGCGGCACCCGCGCGCACCCTGATCGACGTGCTGCGGGCCGCGACGGCGCGGAACCCCGAGGCGTCCGCCCTGGAGGATGCGCAGGGTGCGCTGAGCTACCGCGAGCTGATGGCGCGCGTGCACGCCACGGCCGCCGAGCTGCACGAGGCCGGTGTGCGCCGCGGTGACCGCGTCGGCATCCGGATGGAATCGGGCCGGCGGGAGCTCTACATCGCCATCCTCGCGGTGCTCGCCGCGGGCGCCGCCTACGTGCCGGTCGACGCCGACGACCCCGAGGAGCGGGCCGTGCTCGTGTTCGGCGAGGCGCGCGTGGCGGGCGTCATCACGGGCACGGGGGAGTTCGCCCCTGCCGAGACGGCGCCGGAGCGGGCGGCCAGGCTCATCGCACGCACGGAGCCGCACGCGAGCACGGCGTCGCTCCCCGTGGTCTCGCCGCCCGAGCCGGAGGACGACGCCTGGATCATCTTCACCTCGGGCTCCACCGGCACCCCCAAGGGCGTGGCGGTCACCCACCGCTCGGCCGCGGCCTTCGTCGACGCCGAGTCGCAGCTGTTCCTGACCGCGGAGCCGATCGGGCCCGGCGACCGCGTGCTCGCGGGGCTCTCGGTGGCCTTCGACGCATCGTGCGAGGAGATGTGGCTCGCCTGGGCGCACGGCGCCTGCCTCGTGCCCGCCCCGCGCTCGCTCGTGCGGAGCGGCATGGACCTCGGGCCCTGGCTCGTGACCCGCGACATCACGATCGTCTCGACCGTGCCCACGCTCGCGGCCCTCTGGCCGGTGGAGTCGCTCGAGAACGTGCGCCTGCTCATCTTCGGCGGCGAGGCCTGCCCGCCCGAGCTCGGCGAGCGGCTCGCGAGCGGCGGCCGGGAGGTCTGGAACACCTACGGGCCCACCGAGGCCACCGTCGTCGCGTGCGCCGCGCCGCTCGGCGGCCCAGGGCCGGTGCGGATCGGGCTCCCGCTCGAGGGCTGGACCCTCGCCGTGGTCGACGGCGACGGCGCCCGCGTGGCCCCGGGCGAGGTCGGGGAGCTCATCATCGGGGGAGTGGGGCTCGCACGCTACCTCGACCCCGCGAAGGATGCCGAGAAGTACGCCGCCATGCCCTCGCTCGGCTGGGAGCGCGCCTACCGCAGCGGCGACCTCGTGCGCTACGACCCCGAGGGCCTCGTGTTCCAGGGCCGCGCCGACGACCAGGTGAAGGTCGGCGGGCGGCGGATCGAGCTCGGCGAGATCGAGTCGGCCCTGCAGGGCCTCCCGGGGGTCTCGGGCGCGGCGGTGCTCGTGCAGACGACCGGCGCGGGCAACCAGGTGCTCGTCGGCTACGTGGTGGCGGCCGATCCGTCGTCGTTCGACCGCGAGGGCGCCGTGGCCCGGCTCCGCGAGGAGCTCCCCGCGGCGCTCGTGCCGCTCGTGGCCGTGCTCGACGACCTGCCCACCCGCACCTCGGGGAAGGTCGACAAGGCCGCCCTGCCGTGGCCGCTGCCGGCCGGTGGGTCGGGCGGGTCCGGCGGGTCCGGCGCATCCGGCGACGCCTCGGAGGGCGAGGGCGGCTTCGGCCCCGACGCCGATCCGATGCTCGTGCGGGTGGCCGGCCTCTGGACCGACGTGCTCGGCGTGCCGGTCACCGACCCCGCCGCCAACTTCTTCGACCTCGGCGGCGGCTCGCTCGCCGCGGCGCAGCTCGTGGCGGGCCTCCGCCGCATCGACCCGGGCTTCACGGTCGCCGACGTGTACTCGCATCCGCGACTCGGCGCCGTGGCCGCCGAGCTCTCGGTGCGGGTGGGCGGTGCGGATGCTACCGGCTCCGACAGCGCCGCCGGTCGCCTCCCGGCCGAGCCCGTGGCCGAGACCCCGCTCCGGATGCGCGTGCTGCAGACCCTGCTCGGCGTCCCCCTCTTCGTGCTCGCGGGCCTGCGCTGGCTCGTCTACCTCTTCACCGCCACGGCCGTGCTCACCGCCGTCGGCGGCTTCGGCTTCCTGCCCACCGTGCCGCTCTGGCTCCTGGTCGTCGGTCTCGTGCTCTTCGCCACGCCGTTCGGCCGGATGGGCATCTCGGTCGTCGCCTCCCGGTTGCTCCTCAATGGCCTCCGCCCCGGCAACCACCCGCGAGGCGGCCGCTGGCACCTCCGGCTCTGGCTCGCCGAGCAGATCGCGCACCAGGTGGGCGCCGTGAGCCTCGCCGGCGCCCCCTGGATCAACTACTACGCCCGCGCCCTCGGCGCCCGCATCGCCGACGACGTCGACCTGCACTCGCTGCCGCCGGTCACCGGCATGCTCACCGTGGGCCGCGGCGCCTCGATCGAGCCCGAGGTCGACCTCTCGGGCTACTGGATCGACGGCGACACCGTGCGGGTGGGCGCTGTGCGGGTGGGGGCCGGCAGCACCGTGGGCGCCCGCAGCTCGCTGCTGCCGGGCACCCGCATCGGCAAGCGCGCCGAGATCGAGGCCGGCTCCTCGGTCTTCGGGCGCGTGCCCTCGGGTCAGCGCTGGGCCGGTTCGCCCGCGCGTCGCGTGGGCAAGGCCCGTGACTGGTGGCCCTCAGCTCGTCCGGAGCGCGGCACCAGGTGGCTGGTGGCCTATGGCGCCTCCTCGGTGGTGATGGCGCTCGTGCCGCTCATCGCCTACGCCTCGGGCGGTGCGGTGCTCGCGGTCTTCCTCCGCGACGCCGCCACCCTCGGCGAGGCCGCCGGCCGGGCCGCACTCGGCCTCGTGCCCGGCGTGCTCGTGGCCGGTGTCGTGCTCGCGGGCCTCGTGCTCGTGTTCACCCGGCTGCTCGGCCTCGGCGTCTCCGAGGGCGTGCACGCCGTGCGCGGCCGGGTGGGCTGGCAGCTGTGGGCGACCGAGCGCCTGCTCGACCTCTCGCGCACCGTGCTCTTCCCGCTCTACTCGGGGCTCTTCACGCCGGTCTGGCTGCGGCTGCTCGGCGCCCGCATCGGCCGCGACGTCGAGGCCTCGACCGTGCTGCTCATCCCCGCCATGACCACCGTGCACGACGGCGCCTTCCTCGCCGACGACACCCTCGTGGGCGCCTACGAGCTCGGCGGCGGCTGGATGCGCGTGGCGCGCGCGCAGATCGGCGAGCGGGCCTTCCTCGGCAACTCGGGCATGGCGGCCGCGGGACACTCCGTGCCGCGCGACGGGCTCGTGGCCGTGCTCTCGGCCGCGCCCCGCAAGGCGAAGGCGGGCTCGTCGTGGCTCGGCTCGCCGCCCGTGCGCCTCCGCCGCACCGTCAACGCCGCCGATGCGAGCCGCACCTACGACCCGCCGACGCGTTTGAAGGTCGCACGCATCCTGTGGGAGCTCGGGCGCATCGTGCCGGTCCTCGTGACCTGCGCCCTCGGCGTCTCGGTGCTGTTCGTGCTCGCCGCGCTCACCGAGTGGGCGGGCGTGCTCGTGGCGGCGCTGCTCTCGGGCGTGGTGCTGCTGGCCGCCGGAGCGGTGGCCGCGGCCGTCAGCACGGTGGCGAAGTGGGTGCTGATCGGGCGGATCCGGGCCGGCGAGCATCCGCTCTGGTCGTCGTTCGTGTGGCGGAGCGAGGTGTCGGACACCTTCACCGAGATGGTCGCCGCACCCTGGTTCGCCGAGGCCGCCGCCGGCACGCCCGCCCTCGTCTGGTGGCTGCGGAGCCTCGGTGCGACGATCGGCCGCGGGGTCTGGATCGACACCTACTGGCTGCCCGAGGCCGACCTCGTGACCCTCGGCGACGCCACGACGGTCAACCGCGGATGTGTGGTTCAGACGCATCTGTTCCATGAT
The DNA here is from genome assembly GCF_023264895.1 of Herbiconiux sp. Classification (GTDB taxonomy): domain Bacteria; phylum Actinomycetota; class Actinomycetes; order Actinomycetales; family Microbacteriaceae; genus Herbiconiux. The sequence continues at coordinate 10,975 of NZ_JAHFUY010000108.1, forward strand.
CGAGTGATGAGCCTCGACACGGTCACCCTCGACGACGGCGCCACGCTCGGCCCGCACAGCGTCATCCTGCCCGCCGCCCGCATCGCCGCGCAGGGCACCGTGGGGCCCGCCTCGCTCGTGATGCGCGGTGAGCTCGTTCCCGAGGGCAGCCGCTGGAGCGGCAACCCGATCGGGCCGTGGCGCGAGGTGCGCACCTCCGACTACGGCGCGCACCCGGTGCTGGCCGACTCGACCGTGCGCACGGTGGTCGCGTGACGGGGCGCGGCGTCGCGTTCTCCGGGGATCCCTACACGCCGGGCATCGGCACCTGGTCGTACCGGGTGCACGCCTACGACCTCGAGCTCGACTACCGGATCGAGACGAACCGCATCGACGGCGTCGCCCGGATCAGCGGCGAGGCCGTCGTCGACCTCCCCGCCATCCTTCTCGACCTCTCGAAGCTCAAGGCCACGAAGGTGAAGCTCGACGGCCGGCGGCTGCAGCGGATCTCGCAGAACACGCACACCCTCACCGTGCGACCCGACGCCCCGATCCCCGCCGGCACCCGCTTCGAGCTCGAGATCGAGTACGGCGGAAGGCCCGGCCCCCGCCGGAGCGCGTGGGGCCCGATCGGCTGGGAGGAGCTCGCCGACGGCGTGCTGACGGCCTCGCAGCCCTCGGGCTCGTCGACCTGGTTCCCCTGCAACGACCGGCCGGGCGACAAGGCGAGCTATCGCATCCGGCTCACGGCCGACCAGGACTACACCGTGGTCTGCAGCGGCACCCTCACCGAGCAGCGCACGCGGAGCGGCCGCACCACCTGGGTCTACGACCAGCCCCGGCCCACCGCCGCCTACCTCGCGACCGTGCAGATCGGGCAGTACCTCCGCCGGAGCGACGACTCGGGGGCCGTGCCGCTCGACTACGCGTTCCCGGCCGAGCTCGAGGCGCGGCTGCGGGCCGACTTCGCGCCCGTGGCGCACATGCTCTCCTTCTTCTCGCGCGTCTTCGGCCCCTACCCGTTCGACCGCTACGCCGTGGTGGTGACCGCCGACGAGCTCGAGATCCCGCTCGAGGCGCAGGCGATGGCCATCTTCGGGGCCAACCACGTCGACGGCGCGGGCGGATCCGAGCGGCTGATCGCGCACGAGCTCGCGCACCAGTGGTTCGGCAACAGCGTGGGCGTGGCGGCCTGGAAGGACATCTGGCTCAACGAGGGCTTCGCCTGCTACGCCGAGTGGCTGTGGTCGGAGGAGTGCGGCGGGCCCCCGGCGGCGCAGCTGGCCCAGGAGCACTACCTGCGGCTGCGGCACGCGCCGCAGGACCTCGTGATCGGCGAGCCTGGGGCGGCCTCCATGTTCGACGACCGCGTCTACAAGCGCGGGGCCCTCACGCTGCACTTCCTGCGCGCCGAGATGGGCGACGCCGCGTTCTTCGGGCTGCTGCAGGCCTGGACGAGCGGGCACGCGCACTCCACGAGCGACACCGCGGCCTTCGTGGCGCTCGCCGAGGAGCACGCCGGCCGTCCGCTCGCCGGGTTCTTCGACTCCTGGCTGAACCACGCCGCCCTGCCCTCGCTGGCCTGATTCGGCTAGTGTCGAGTGGACACGACGTGCCCCGTTCTGGGGCACCCGGATCAAGGAGGATCACGTGTCATCGAACAGAGCCGTCGCATACAAGGGCCCAGGAGTCGTCGAGGTCATCGACATCGACTACCCCGAATTCGAACTGAAGGACGGGCCGGGGGTGAACCCGGCCAACGTGGGCCGGAAGGTCCCCCACGGCGCCATCCTGCGCACCGTCGCCACCAACATCTGCGGATCGGACCAGCACATGGTGCGCGGCCGCACCACCGCGCCCTCCGACCTCGTGCTCGGCCATGAGATCACCGGCGAGGTGGTGGAGGTCGGCCCCGACGTGGAGTTCGTCAAGGTGGGCGACATCGTCTCGGTGCCGTTCAACATCGCCTGCGGCCGCTGCAGTAACTGCAAGGAGCGCAAGACCGGCATCTGCCTGAACGTGAACCCGGATCGCCCCGGCAGCGCCTACGGCTACGTCGACATGGGCGGCTGGGTCGGCGGGCAGGCCGAGTTCGTGCTCGTGCCCTACGCCGACTGGAACCTGCTGGTGTTCCCGGATCGCGACCAGGCGCTCGAGAAGATCATGGACCTCACGATGCTCTCGGACATCTTCCCGACCGGCTTCCACGGAGCCGTCACCGCGGGCGTCGGAGTCGGCTCGACCGTGTACGTGGCGGGAGCGGGCCCGGTGGGCCTCGCGGCCGCGACGGGCGCCATGCTGCTGGGTGCCGCCGCCGTGATCGTGGGCGACATGAACGAGGAGCGGCTGGCCCAGGCGCGGAGCTTCGGCTGCGAGACAATCGACCTCACGAAGGGCGATCCGGCCGAGCAGATCGAGCAGATCCTCGGGGTGCCCGAGGTCGACTGCGGCGTCGACGCCGTGGGCTTCGAGGCACGCGGGCACGGCGGCGACTCGGGGCACGAGGCCCCGGCCACGGTGCTGAACTCGCTCATGGACATCACGGCGGCGGGCGGCGCCCTCGGCATCCCGGGCCTCTACGTCACGGGCGACCCGGGCGGCATCGACGACGCCGCCAAGAAGGGCGCGCTCTCGCTCAGCCTCGGCACCGGCTGGGCGAAGTCGCTCTCGTTCACCACCGGGCAGTGCCCCGTGATGAAGTACAACCGCGGGCTCATGATGGCGATCCTGCACGACAAGGTGCACATCGCTCAGAACGTGAACGCCACGGCCATCACGCTCGAGGATGCGCCGCGCGGCTATGCGGAGTTCGACGCGGGGGCCGCGCAGAAGTACGTGCTGAACCCGAACGGGTATCTGGACGCCGCGTAGGCGGGCTCGGCGGATTCTGCCGGTTTCCGGCAGGTTCAGTCCCGTTACCGGCGGGCGGCGTGCTCGAGCTCGGTGAGCTCGAGCCGTCGCCAGCTGGTGAGCGGCACGACCGGCTTCTTCTTCGGAGCGCCCGCGAGTCGCACCGCCACGCTCGCGCGGAGGGCGGGGTCGAGCCGCAGATCGGACACGGCGTACGCGCCGGACTCGGCGTCGCGGCCCGCGGTGGCCTCGATCGCGCCGTCGCGTGTGTGGATGAGCACGTCGGCCGGGTCGAGCGCGAGGCCGCGGCCGTCGGCCTTCACGACCGCCTCGAGGCGGGTCCAGTGCTGGATGGGCTCCCACTGCCGGCCGGCGGGCCGTGCGGCCGCGGGCACGAGGGCCGTGACGGCCGCGAGCTGTTCGACCGTGGCATCCGCCGCCTCGATGTCGATGCCCACGGGCCCGCGCCAGGTGGCGGCGACGGCCACGCCCGCGGGGGAGTGGGCGACGCTCACGCTGATCGGGCGGCCCTTCGGCGAGGCGAGCGCGAGCTGCGGGCGGCCGTGCGGTCCGCCGCACACCGCGCAGTGCGCCGTGA
>NZ_JAHFUY010000160.1 GCF_023264895.1 Herbiconiux sp.
ACGGTGAAGCCGCCCGCGGCGTCGGGCCCCGCGGCGAAGGTGCCGCCGAGGAGCTCGGCGCGCTCGCGCATGCCGAGGAGCCCTCGCCCGGTGTGCTCGCCGGAGGGCTCACGGGAGCGCGCGGCGGAGGGGTGCGCGGGCGTGGCGGGCGGACGCGGATGCGGATGCGCGGGCCCGGCAGCCGGGCCGGGATCGGAGACGGTGAGGCGGAGCGAGGAGCCCTCCTCGACGAGAGTCACGGTCGCGCGGCGGGCGGCGGAGTGGCGCGCCACGTTCGTGAGGCTCTCCTGTGCGATCCGGTAGAGCGCGAGCTGCACGGCGCTGCCGGGCAGGGAGGCGCTGGGCGGGGCCCCGCCTGGCGAGGGCCCGCCCGGTGAGCGCTGCCCGAGATCGAGCCTCAGGTCGACTTCGAGGCCACGACGCCGGGCCGACTCCACGAGCTCGCCGAAGCGGTCGAGCCCGGGCTCCGGCACGAGCGGCGCGGGCTCCGCGGGCGCGGCAGGCTCGGCGGGCGCGGTCGCGGTCGGCTCTGCCGGATCACTGGGCGGCGCAGGTTCCGCCCGCAGGATGCCGAGCACCGAGCGCACCTCGTCGAGCGCCGACTTCGAGGTCGACTTGATGTTCGCGAGGGCGGTCGCGGCCTCCTCCGGGCGCGAGTCGATGAGGTGCAGGCCCACGCCCGCCTGCACGTTGATCTCGCTGAGCGAGTGGGCGAGCACGTCGTGCAGCTCCCGCGCGATGCGCACCCGCTCGGCCTGCGCCGCGGTGAGCCGGCGCTCGGCCGCGCGGCGGCGGAGTTCGTCGAAGCGCAGACGACGGCTGCGGATGCTCTCACCGACCGCCACGAGCAGCACCAGCCCGAGGGTCACGGCCACCACGAGGGCCGGCTGCCAGGGCACCCGCAGCAGGATGCCGAGCGAGAGTGTCACGGTCCAGCCCACGATGAGCGAGATGACCGCCCAGCGGCGTGCATCGCGCACGACCGCGCCGACCACCGCGAAGGCGAGCGCCACGTAGGGAGGGGCGGCATCGCCCCCGAGCACGAGCACGTAGCCGCCGGCTGCCGCGGTGACGACCGCCACGACCGGCCCGGGGAACCGCCGGGCGAACACGAGAGCGAGCGGCCCCAGCACCGCGAGCGCGACTCGCGCGGCGAACCGCACGGGATCGTCGTCGACGACCTCGGCGATGCCCGACCCGACCCCCGATCCGAAGCCGCTGCCGGGCCCGCCGACGCCCGGGCCATCACCGTCCGCGGGGCCCGTGCCGTCGCCGCCGGACCCCCCACCGCGCCACCGCCCGAAGGGCACCCCGGCGAGCACCGCCGCCGGCACCTGCACGAGGAACGACACCACCACCGGCAGCCACAACGAGGCCCACCGAGGCATCCTGAACCGCGGACCCCACTCGTCGGCATCCGCCCCAGCACGCTCGTAGGGGGTGCCGCCGCTGCCGGCGCGCCGGGGGAGATCGCGCGCGGACGGCATGGCTCGATGGTAGCCGCGCCCCCGCCCCGGAGCATCCGCTCACCGGACCACGCCCGGACGCCGGGGTACTCCCGCGGGAGTACCCCACTACCGCACGGCGCCCCTCGCGGGCCAGAGCGGTAGCCCGCTCCACAGGTGAACGCTCGGCGAAGATCGGCCCGGCCGGAGCCGTCGACACGCCGGTGCCGTGAACGCCGCGTGAAATGTGCTGCTCCTCAGCCGTGAGGCACCTGTGAGTTCACTAGCGTGATCGCCGTCGTCCGGGTATTGCGGGCGGCCGATCCGCACGCCCTGCACACCCGACGAAGGACAGCACCCCGAATGAAGAGCGATCAGCTCACGCGCGCCCTCTCGCGCATCAGACCCCGAACCGCACTGGTGGCCGGTGGAGTCGCCACCGCCGTGGCCCTCGCCACGCTCGGCGGCGGCATCGCCTACGCCGCCGGCGGCCTCAACCCGCCGCCTGTCAGCCCCGCGCTCGTGCACGTGGCCTCCGCGGTTCCGGACCGCGTCATCCTCACCCCCACCGAGACCCCCTACGCGACGCAGAACGTCTCGTGGCGCACCAGCGTGGACGTGACGACCCCGAAGGTGCAGATCGCCCCGATGGCCAAGGGCCCGGTGCAGAACCCCACCACCGTCGACGCCGTGTCGACCACCGAGTTCGCCACCGACCTCGGCTACACCATCAAGTACCACACCGCCGTGATGACCGGCCTCGCCGAGAGCACCGCCTACCTCTACCGCGTGGGCGACGGCCAGACCTGGAGCGAGTGGCTCGAGTTCGAGACCGCCGCCTCCACCGCCGAGCCGTTCTCGTTCATCGTGCAGGGCGATGCCCAGAACGACATCAAGTCGTACGCGTCGCGCGCCTTCCGCGCCGCCTACGAGGCGCGCCCCTACTCGAAGGCCGTCGTGAACCTCGGCGATCTCATCGACACGGATGTGGCCGACGCCGAGTGGGGCGAGTGGTTCAGCGCCGCCGGCTTCTCGAACGCCTACCAGAACGTGATCGCCGCCCCCGGCAACCACGAGTACTACCCGGGCCCCGAGCTCACCCGCTACTGGGGTGCGCAGTTCGAGTACCCGCGGAACGGCCCGGCCGGCACTCCCGCCGTCCAGCAGGCCTTCTCCGAGAACGTCTACTACACCGACATCCAGGGCGTGCGCTTCATCTCGCTCAACGCCTCCGTGATCGGCGGCGACCAGCTCGCCGCGCAGACCGCGTGGCTCGACGCCGTCCTCGAGCAGAACCCCGGCCAGTGGGCCGTGGTGGCGTTCCACCAGCCCGTGTTCTCGGTGACCTCGGGTCGCGACAACAAGACGATCCGGGATGCCTGGCTGCCGATCTTCGAGAAGCACGACGTCGACCTCGTGCTGCAGGGCCACGACCACGCCTACGGGCGCGGCAACCTCTTCGCCAACGAGCAGAACCTGCCCGCAGGCGCCGACCCGGCGACCAGCCAGACCGGCCCGGTCTACATGGTCACGATCGCCGGCCCCAAGATGTACGTGCCGGATCCGCTCGAGTCGAACAACTGGATCACGAACGGCGCGAACCTCCGCAGCATGAGCCGCGACACGCAGATGTACCAGACGGTCGACGTGGTCGACGGGCGGATGCACGTGGAGAGCCACGCGGTCACCGGTGAGCTCCTCGACGCCTTCACGATCACGAAGAGCGCCGACGGCACGAAGCTCGTGACCGACGAGACCGTGGCCTGGGCCTCGGGACCTGGCTCGACCCGCTCCGACATCGCGGCCCCCGAGCGCCCGACGCCCGTCGTGCCCGGCGGCGAGACGACGCCCGAGCCGACGCCGACGCCGACCCCGACGCCCACTCCCACTCCGGAGCCGACTCCCGAGCCGACCGCGACGCCTGAGCCGACGCCCACGCCTGAGCCCACCGCGACCCCGGAGCCGACGCCCACGCCGGAGCCCACCCCGGAGCCCACCGCGACTCCCGAGCCGACGCCCACGCCGGAACCGAC
>NZ_JAHFUY010000109.1 GCF_023264895.1 Herbiconiux sp.
CTCGCCGACGAGGGCGCCCTCAGCCTCGACGACACCCTCGACCAGTACGTCGAGGGCGTCACGGGCGGCGACGAGATCACCCTGCTCGAGCTCGCGAACATGTCCAGCGGCAACGCCGACTACGTCAATGAGGCGTTCGTGACCGACTGGCAGGCCGACCCCGACCGCATCTTCACCCTCAGCGAGCTGAACAGCTACGTGAAGGGCCTTCCCGCCGAGTTCGCGCCCGGCACCGAGTACATCTACACCAACGCGAACACGAACCTGCTCGGCGGGGTGATCGAGGCGGTCACCGGCAAGCCCTACGCCGAGGTGCTCGACGAGCGCATCCTGCAGCCCCTCGGACAGACCGGCACCACCTACATCACGGATGTGACCGACTGGGCCGATCCGCATCCCATCGGCTACCTGCCGCACGACGGCGCCCTGGTGGGCCAGGACGAGAACCCCTCCATCCTCGGCGCCGCCGGCTCGTTGTTCTCCACGCTCGACGACGGGCGGGTGTGGGCCGAGACGCTCGGCACCGGCGCCCTGCTCCAGCCCGAGACGCAGGAGCTCCGGCAGATCGGCCATCCCATCCCGAAGCCGCCCTACGACCGCTACGCCGTGGGCATGGGCGAGACGAACGGCTGGCTGGGCCACAACGGCGAGGGGATCGGCTTCACCGCCGCGACCTTCCATGACCCCGAGACAGGAGCGAGCATCGTCGTGTACATGAACGAATCCGATCTGCCCGACAAGACGCATCCGGCCGACACGGCCTTCCGCGCCCTCGCCGAGGTGCTCGCGAACGGAGCGGGCGCATGAGCCGCGCAGCAGTCGCCCGGGGCCTGAGCGTGCTCGCCGTGGCGGCCGCCACCGCTCTCGTCGCCGGCTGCACGGGCGGCGCCCCGGTCGGCACGACGAGCACCCCCGGCAGCGGCGGGGCGCTCTCCAGCGTCCCCGGTCTTCCGGATGCGGCACTCGAGGTCATGAACCAGCCGCAGTACGCGAGCGGCCGGTGGGCGATCTCGGTGGCGGATCTCGACACCGGTGAGACGCTGATCGACCTCGACGGCGACAAGCTCGCCGAGCCCGGTTCGTTCGTGAAGACCTACAGCGCGGGCGCGGCCTGGGTGAAGTGGGGCCCGGAGCACACGGTCACGACCCCCGTGAAGCAGTCGGGCGAGGTCGCGGGCGGCACGCTCACGGGAGACCTGATCCTGGTCGGCCAGGGCGACCTCACCATGGGCGGGCGCACGAAGGCCGACGGCACGGTCGACTTCACGAACCTCGACCACAACGACGCCAACCCGCTCCCGGGTGCCACGCTCACGCCGGAGGATCCGCTCACCGGGCTCGACGACCTGGCCGCCCAGGTGCGGGCCTCGGGCATCACGGCCGTGCAGGGCGACGTGGTGGTCGATGACCGCCTGTTCTCGGGCGAGCTGCAGGGCAAGCCCGTCACACCGACGGTGATCAACCAGAACCTCCTCGACGTGCTGATCACCCCGGGCACGGCCGGCGAGCCCGCGACCGCGGCGCTCACCCCCGCCGTCGCCCCGTGGAAGCTCGACAACCAGGTGCAGACCGTCGCCGCGGGTGAGAAGACAGCAATCACCGCGCCCAAGCCCTCCCCCGGCGACCCGAACACCCTCGTCATCACCGGCACCATCGCCGAGGGCGACGACCCCTCGCTCAAGGTCTACGAGTTCGAGGACACGGCGTCCTTCGCCCGCACAGCCCTGATCGAGGCGCTCGGACGAGCCGGGGTCACCGTGTCGGCGAGCCCCGTGGCTGCGAACGCCGCCGGTTCCCTGCCCGATTCCGCTGCGGTCGCAGCCCTGCCCGCAGTCGCAGAGCTCGAGTCGCTGCCCCTCGGCGAGGAGATCACGTACGTCATGAAGATCAGCTACAACCGTGGCGCGCAGACCCTGATGTGCCGCCTCTCGGCGGACGCCGGCGAGCCGGACTGCGGCCCCGAGAACGGCATGGGCATGGGAGTGGCCGGAGAGAGCTGGGCCGACGCCGGCCTCGACGTCCTGGGCGCCTCGCTGATCGACGGCTCGGGTCTCGAGGGCAACTACATCACTCCGGCCAATGCGGTCCAGATCCAGAGCATCCTGGCTGCCCGACCGGATGCCGAGCGGTGGCGGGACACGATGCCCATCCTCGGTGTCGACGGATCCCTCGCCGCGGTGCAGACCGACAGTCCCGCGGCAGGGAAGGTGTTCGCCAAGACCGGCACGCTCGTGGGCGGCGACGACTTCAACGGCCGGGTGCGGATCGGCACCAAGACCCTCGGCGGGGTCATGGAGACCGAGGGCGGCCGTAACCTCGCCTTCACGATCATCGTCAACCAGGCCTTCTACCCCGCCATGAGCGGCGTCTTCGAGGCCAATGACGACGTGGGAGCGGTGGCCGCCGCCATCCAGCAGGCCTACTGAGACCCGGGCTGCTCTGACCCGGGCCTGCTCTGCCCCGGGCTACTGAGACCCGCCGGCGGGTGCCGCGGTGCCGGCATCCGCCAGGTAGCGGATGACGGCGAGCACCCGGCGGTGGTCGTCGGCCGCCACCGGCAGGCCGAATGTGTCGTAGATCTTCGAGGTGTGCTGCACCACGGCCTTCTCCGAGGTCCCGAGCCGCGCCGCGATGTGGGCGTTGCTCCGCCCCTCCGCCATCAGCCCGAGCACCTCGAGCTGGCGCGGGGTGAGGTCGCCGACGGGCCCTCGGGTCTTGCTGGCGCGCGAGACGAGCACCGCCACCACGTCGGGGTCGAGGGCCGTGCCCCCGGCCTGCACCCGCCGCAGGTCTTCGGTGAAGGTGCGCACGTCGGCGATCCGCTGCTTGAGCAGGTAGCCCACTCCACCGTCGCGCGGCTCGAGCAGCTCGGTCGCGTAGCGCCGCTGCACATGCTGCGAGAGCACCATGACGGCGACGCCCGGGTGCGAGCGGCGGATGCGCAGGGCGGCCACGAGGCCCTCGTCGGTGTGGGTGGGCGGCATGCGGATGTCGGTCACCACGAGGTCGGGCTCGAGGCGCGCGACCTCGAGCTCGAGCTCGACCGCCGTGCCCACCGCCGCGACGACCTCGATGCCCTCGTTCTCCAGCAGGTGCACGAGTCCCTCGCGCAGCAGCACCTCGTCTTCGCCGATCACGACGCGCATGGCAGCTCCACTCTCAGTTCGGTCCCGGCTCCCGCCGGGGAGATCAGCTCGAAGGCTCCGCCGAGAGCGTCGACGCGGTCGGTGAGCCCCTTGAGGCCCGATCCGTTCTCCACCCGCGCTCCCCCGCGCCCGTCGTCGCTCACGCCCACCCGCAGCACGCCCTCGGAGCGCGCGAGCGAGACCCGCACGGTGCGCGCGCCGGAGTGCTTCACGGCGTTCGTGAGGGCTTCGGCGACGATCAGGTAGGCGGAGCGCGCCGTCGCCGGATCCAGAGCGCGGTCGTCGACGTCGCTCACCAGGGTCGCCGGGATGTCGAGCCGGTCGACGAGGTCCTCGGTCGCGGCGGTCAGGCCGCGCTCCACGAGCGCCGAGGGCAGCACGGCGTGCACGAGACGGCGGAGATCGGCGGCGGCCGCATCGATGCGCGAGCGCAGTGCGGTGGCCGCGGCCGCGGTCGAGGGCGGTGCGTCCTGGGAGTTGGCGATCTGCTGGGCCTCGAGCGCGAGCAGCACGAGCTGCACCTGGAGGCCGTCGTGCAGGTCGCGGGCGATGCGGCCCCGCTCGCGGTCGGCGGCCTCCACGATCCGCAGCCGCGAGAGCTGCAGCGCCTCGTTGCTCGCCACGAGCGCCGCCGTGAGCCGCTCCCGGTCGAGCGCGATGGCGAGCACCCGTCCGGCCCGGCGCACGGCCTCCGGATCGGTGAGCATGCGGCCGTCGTAGCCGATCGCGCCCACGAGACGCGACTCCACGCGCACCTCCTGCCACAGCCGCGGTGGCGCCTGCTCGCGCTCGGCCACCTCGGCGCCCGCGGAGTCGAGGAAGACCCCTCTCTCCTCCGACCAGTACGCCACTCGCAGCGAGTCGTCTCCGAGCGACCGGGCGAGGGCCTGGGCGACCGAGGCGCCCGTGGAGCCCGCGTTCCCGAGCCACGCGCTGAGCGCATCCGCCTCGGCCGTCTGGGCGAAGCCGCCGCGCAGCACGCCCAGCAGGAAGGCGATCGGGATGCCGGCGAGCACGATCAGCTGGGTCCCGCCGATCACCACGCCGTCGGCGCCGAGGAGCGTGAGCACGTTCGCCGAGACCGGGATGAGCACGACGGCGAGGATGCCGTACAGGTAGAGCGGGAGCAGCACGCGCACGTTCTGCGGATCGGCCGACCGCAGCCGCCTGATCAGGAAGACGGCCGTCGCCACCATGACCCCGAGGCCCACCGTGCTCTGCACCACGGTGGCGACGGAGAGCAGTGCGGACTGGTCGGCGGGCAGGAGGTAGAGCGGCATCTGCAGGAGGAGGGTCACCCCGTAGCCCGTGGCGACCGTCGCGACCGAGAAGGCGCCGTGCAGCCGGCCGGAGGGGAAGGCGTGCAGGAGGTGCACGGTCACGGCGAGGATGAAGGTGGCGAACACGGTGCTGATCTCCGTGAGCACCGGCAGCCCCAGGTTGCCGGCCCCGCCCACGAACACCGCCACGGCGCCGGCGAGCAGCAGACCGCCCGTGCCGCTCATCGGCCGTCGCCACCAGGCGATCACACCGGCGGCGGTCCAGATGGCGTAGACGGCGGTGAAGGCGGCCGGTATCCAGAACGGCACCGGCGCGACGGCCCCCACGGCGAGCTGGAGCCCCCCGCACACGACGGCGAACACCGCGAGGAGGATGAGGGCGGGCCGGAGCGCGTCGGCCCGCACGGCGCGCAGCCGCACACCGCCGGCGCCCTTGTCGGTCGATCGGATCACGCTGCTCGGGTCACCACAGCGCGAGCCTAGGGGGCGGTGGAGCACCGCGGAAGAGACCTGGGTCCAGGTGCACGGCACGGCGGTCGTCTCCGCGCGCCCCGTCCGGGGGGGCATCTCGTCTCCACCGGCGCTTCACTCCGCCGACGCGCCCCGTTCACGCGGCGTTCCCGCAGCGGGCGTGGGCTGAGCAGCATGACACCCACTTCTCACACCGGTCGCGCGAGGCGCGCCCCGCTCGTGCTCTCCGCCGCGCTCCTCGTCGTGGCGAGCATCAGCATCCCCTCCACGGCCTTCGCCGCCGGCGACGACCTCTCCGTGAACGGCGGAGCCCAGCGCAACGACGGCGACAAGACGGCCCTGCTCCGCGACTCGATCGTCGACGGCCCCGCCAAGAACGTCATCCTGCTGATCGGCGACGGCATGGGCGACTCCGAGATCACGATCGCGCGCAACTACGAGTACGGAGCCGCCGGTGAGCTCCCCGGCATCGACGCGCTGCCGCTGACCGGCCAGTACACGACCTATTCGCTCTACCGCGACGGCGCGAACAAGGGCAAGCCCGACGCCGTTCCGGATTCCGCGGCGACCGGATCGGCGTGGGCCACCGGCACGAAGACCTTCGACAACGCCATCTCGGTCGACATCGACGGCAACCCCCAGGACACGCTCGTGGAGATCGCGAAGGCCAACGGCCTGAAGACGGGCAACGTGTCGACGTCCGAGATCCAGGATGCGACGCCGGCCGTGCAGGCGGCCCACGTCGACGCCCGCAGCTGCTACGGCCCCGACAGCGCCTCGTGCGGTGACGACGCCCTCGCGGCAGGCGGCCTCGGTTCGATCAGCGAGCAGCTGCTCGACACCAGGGCCGACGTCACCCTCGGCGGCGGCGCGACGAGCTTCGGGCAGACGGCGAAGGCCGGCCAGTGGAACGGTCAGACGCTCTTCGCCCAGGCGGAGGACCGCGGCTACCAGATCGTCGACGACGGCGCGGCTCTCGCCGCCGTCGCGACAGCCGACCAGTCGCAGCCCGTGCTCGGCCTGTTCACCCCCGGCAACTTCCCCACCCGTTTCGCGCCCTCCGTGGCGACCGTGGGCGGCGCCGATCTGCCGGCGGTGACCTGCGAGCCGAACCCCGACCGTCTCGGCACCGACCTCTCGCTCGCCTCCCTCACGAACAAGGCGATCGATCTGCTCGACACGGGCGACGAGGGCTTCTTCCTGCAGGTCGAGGGCGCCTCGATCGACAAGCAGGACCACGCCGCGAACGCCTGCGGCCAGATCGGTGAGACCATCGACCTCGACGAGGCCGTGCAGGCCGCACTCGCCTTCGCCGAGGCCGATGGCAACACGCTCGTGATCGTGACCGCCGACCACGCCCACACCAGCCAGATCGTCGACTCCACCCCGCCCACCAGCCTGAGCACCGCGCTCACGACGGCCGACGGCACCACGATGAAGGTCTCCTACGGCACGGCCGCAGCCGGTGGCTCTCAGCAGCACACCGGATCGCAGCTGCGCATCGCGGGCTACGGACCGGGCGCCGCCCAGGTCGTGGGGCTCACGGACCAGACCGACAACTTCTTCACCATGGCGGACGCGCTGCAGCTCGAGCGCGACACGGCCGTCTTCAGCGCGGAGGCGACCGGGACCCTGACGCCGACCACCGTGCAGCCGGGTGGCGATCTGGTGCTGGATGCGGCCGGCTTCGGCGGCGACCGTCAGATCGACGCCGTCGTCGAGGGCGAAGCGGAAGGACTCGGCAGCCACGACCTCATCGACGGCAGCACGCGCTACGAGTTCACCGCTCCTGCTGAGGAAGGCGCGCACACGGTGACCCTCACGGGCCGCCAGAGCGGCAAGGTCGTCGAGGTGCCGTTCACCGTCGCAGCCGACGCCCCCGCCACCCCCAGCCCGGCACCCACCCCGCCGGCGGCGCCCGCGCCCGACGGCGGTGCAGGAGGCGACGCGGGCTCGGCCGGTTCCGGTGCCTCGGTGCTCGGCTCGACCGGCGCCGTCGTGGCCCCGGTGCTCACCGTCGGAGCCCTGCTCCTCGCCGCCGGCGCCTACCTCTTCGCCCGCCAGCGACGTCGCCAGCACGCCGCCTGACGCCCCCCGAGAAACGAGAGAAGGCCCGGTCGCGATGACCGGGCCTTCTCTGTATTTGTTGCTTTTCTGTTGCGGGGACAGGATTTGACTCCCCACCGAGCCCTCCAAGCGCCGCGGACGGCGCTCGGAGCCTCCGCTCGGCGTGGGCCCACGAGGAGCGTCGCGTCCGGGCTCCGCAACGCAAAAGAGGTGGGCCCGGTCGATGACCGGGCCCACCTCTTCTTCGTTGCGGGGACAGGATTTGAACCTGCGACCTCTGGGTTATGAGCCCAGCGAGCTACCGAACTGCTCCACCCCGCGGCACAAGAAGCTAACTTAGCATGCGCCGCGAGGTGGTGCAACCACGGATCAGTCGGAGGCGGCGATCGCCTGCTCGATGGCGGTCTGCAGACGCTCGTCGGCCTCGCCGTAGGCGGTCCAGTCGCCGGCCTTGAGAGCCGCCTCGCGCTCGGCCAGGGCCGTCTGCGCCGCCGTCAGTGCGGCCACGAGCTCCGGCGATCCGGTGATCGGGGCCGTGGGCGCGGGAGTTGTTCCCGTGCCGCCGCCGTCGTCGGTTCCGCCCTCGCCGTCCGGATCGGACACCACCGGATCGGAGCCGTCGACCGGCGTCACGTCGGTGTCGCCCGCCTGCGCTCCCGAGTCGCCGTCGAACAAGGCGTCGAGCGCCCCGTCGAGGGTGCTCTCGAACGCGATCTTGTTTCCGAACGACACGAGCACGCGCTGCAGCAGCGGGAAGCTCGTCTCACCGCGGGACTGCACGTAGACCGGCTGCACGTAGAGCAGGCCTCCGCCGACGGGCAGCGTCAGCAGGTTCCCACTGATCACCTGGCTCTCACCCTGTCGCAGCAGGTTGAGCGCCGACGACACCGCCGGATCGGACGAGAAGCTGTTCTGCACCTGGCCCGGGCCGGGGATCGTGTCGTCCTTCGGCAGCGTCAGGAGCCTGAGCGCACCGTAGTCCTCCGACTTCGCCCCCGCCGCGTCTCCCGCATTCGAGTCCACCGCGAGGTAGCCCGTGAGCACGCTTCGAGACGTATCCGCACCCTGCTGAGTGAGCGGGATGAAGGTCGAGTACAGCGAGTACGACGGGGAGTCCTGCGACGGCATCTGCAGCGTGAGGTAGTACGGCGGCTGCAGGGTGGGGTTCGAGGGCGGAGCGGTCGGGTCGTTGGGCGTCGTCCAGGCGTCCTCCTGCGAGTAGAAGGAGCCGGCATCCGTCACGTGGTACTGGCCGAGGATCGAGCGCTGCACCTTGAAGAGGTCGGCGGGGTAGCGCACGTGGCTCATCAGGTCGCCGCTCATCTCGTCGATCGACTTGAGCGTCGACGGGTAGATCTTCTGCCAGGTCTCCAGCAGCGGATCCGTCTCGTCCCACGCGTAGAGCGTGACCGAGCCGTCGTAGGCGTCGACCGTGGCCTTCACCGAGTTGCGGATGTAGTTGATGTCGTCGACCGGATACGCCGGCGTGGGCGTGTAGGTGTCGGCGATCGACTCGCTGAGCGACTGCACCCGCGAGTACGGGTAGTTCGCCGAGGTCGTGTAGCCGTCGACGATCCAGACGACCTTGCCGTCGACGACCGACGGGTAGGGGTCGGAGTCGATCGTGAGGTACGGCGCGACCTTCGAGACGCGCTCGGCGGGATCGCGGTCGTAGAGGATCTGCGAGTCGTCGTTGACGGCATCCGAGAGGAAGATCTGCTCGGACTGGAACTTCAGCGCGTAGACGAGCCGCTTGAAGATGTTGTCGAGCTTGGGCCCGCCGTCGCCCTCGAAGGTCGTGTAGGTCTGCGACGCGCCGTCCTCTCCGGACGGGTAGTCGAGCTCGATGTTGGGCGAGCCCTCGGGGCCGCCCACGATCGAGTAGGCCGGCGAGTCCTCGCCGAAGTAGATCCGCGGCTCGAAGTCGCCGAGCTCGCCGACGGTCGGGATGCCCGACTCGAGGAACACGGGCTGCCCGTCGCCCGAGCGCTGGTTGCCGTAGGCGGCGACCACGCCGTAGCCGTGGGTGTAGACGACGGTCTGGTTGTACCAGGTGGCCGAGGAGCCCAGGGCGTCGATGTCGATGTCGCGCACGGTGACCACGGCATCCTGCACCTGGCCGTCGATGTTGTAGCGGTCGACGTCGAGCTGCGGCGGGAACTGGTAGTACTGCCGGAACTGCTGCAGCTGCTGGAACGACCGCGTCACGAGGGCGGGGTCGAGGATGCGGATGTTCGCCGTGGTCTCGGCGTCGTTCCGGAGCGCTCCGGCCTCGGCCGTGGTGGTGGCGTCGTAGGGGGTCTCCTCCACGTCGGCCACACCGTAGGCGTCGCGGGTCATGTCGATGTTGCGCTGGATGTACTCCTGCTCGAGCGTGCGCTCGGAGGGGTCGACCTGGAAGCGCTGCACGACCCAGGGCGCGAGCGAGCCGAGGATGAGGGCGATCACGACGAGGAGGGCGGTGGCGATGATCGGGAGGCGCCAGCGACCGATGACCGCCGCCACGATGAAGAGCACGGCCACGATGGCGGCGACCCCGGCGAGGATCTGGAGGCCCGGGATGGTGGCGTTGACGTCGGCATAGGACGCGCCCGTGATGAGGCCCGAGTTGTTGGCGAGCGTGGCGAACTGGTCGAGCCAGATGCTCACGGCCTGCAGCAGGAGGTAGAGCGCGGCGGTGATGGCCATCTGGATGCGCGCGACCTTCGAGATGCGCACCTCGCGCTGGCTGAACCGGATGGCGCCGTAGAGGTAGCTGGTGGCGATGCCCGCGAGGCCCGCCACGATCACGACGGCCGAGGCGAAGCCCACGACGCCGCGGAGGAAGGGCAGGTCGTAGATGTAGAACGAGATGTCCAGGCCGAACTGCGGGTCGGTCTGGCCGAACGCGGTGCGGTTGAGGTACTGCAGGGTGAGCTGCCAGCGCGAGGCGGTGGCGACACCGGCGAAGAGGCCGAGCACGGCGGGCACGCCGAAGGTCGCGAGGCGGCGGAGGGGCTCGATCACCTGCTGGTAGCGGTCGAGCTGCGAGTTGAGCTTGGCGTAGACCGGGCGGCGGCGGAAGGCGATCTCGATCGAGGCCCAGACGGGCAGCGCCATGGCGAGGAAGCCGATGACGAACATCACTCCCCCGGCGAGCCACTGCGTCGTCAGCACGCTCAGGAAGCCCAGCTGGTCGTACCAGAGGATCTCGGTGTACAGGGTGCTGAAGACGAAGAAGAGAATCGCCAGGACGACCACGATCGCGATGGCTATCGCGAGAGTGACTCTCGATCGTCGTGCGGGCTTCTCGGCTGTTTGCGAAGTCACGTGTGCCTCTGGGTCGCTGTGCTGTGTCCATCAATCCTAGACACCTGAATCCTAGGGAGGGGTCGCTGAGAGACCGCTGTCGGCGAACAGTGCACTGCCTGCGGACGGCAGGGGGGGCTAGGAGCCCGCCACGACCGCCTCGCAGGTCGGCAGGGCGCTCGTGTCGCCGCCGTCGGCGATGGTCTCGACGGCGGCCATCGCCTCGTCGAGGGTCGCGACCGCGAACACCCGGATGCCGTCGGGCACGTGACCGACGACCTCGCCGCAGTTCGTGGCCGGCGCGAGGAACCAGTCGGCTCCGGCGTCGCGGGCACCGAAGAGCTTCTGCCGGATGCCGCCGATGGGGCCGACCGTGCCGGCGTCGTCGATCGTGCCGGTGCCGGCGATGTTCTCGCCCCCGTTGAGCTCGCCGGGCGTGAGCTTGTCGATGATCCCGAGCGCGAACATCATGCCGGCGCTCGGCCCGCCCACGTCGTTCAGCTGGATCACCACGTCGAAGGGGAACTCGTAGCCGTAGCTCACGCCGATGCCGATGACCGGGTCGGTGGAGCCGGGGGCGAGGCGGGGTGTGACCTCGATGCTCCGCGCGTCGTCGGTGGGCTCGCCGGTCTCGGGGTCGTCGGCCGACCGCACCACGAGGGTCGCGGGCGAATCCGCACCGTTCGCGGCGAGCTCCGCCTTGAGCTCCTCGATGCCGTCGACCGCGACGCCGTTGACCGACTCGATCACGTCACCGGTCTCGAGCACTCCCGCAGCCGCGCCGTCCTCCGTCACGCCGGCGACCGTCACCTCGCGGGTGTACTCGATCCCCTGCTGGCCGAGGGCGGCGGCGATGGCCTCGGTCTGGCTGTCGACCATGAGCGCCGCGTTCTGCTCGTTGCGCTGCTCGGTGCTCACGCTCGGCGGGTAGATGAGGTCGATCGGCACGACCGCCTTGCTGGTGTCGAACCAGGCGGAGAAGATCTCGGCCCAGGACGGCCGCTGCTCCCTGGTGCCGCGCACCGAGACGGTGAGCATGTCGAGGGTGCCCGCCGTGGGGTAGGTCTCGGCGCCGTCGATCGAGATGAGGGGGACGTCCTCTCCGTCCTGCTCCTGTGTGCCGAGGGTGTCGTAGACCGGGCCCGGCTGCTCGATCGCGTAGGGCGCGGGCAGGAAGCTCATGACGAGGCCGAGCACGAGGGCGATGAGGAGCATGGTCCAGCCGGTGCGGGCACGGCGCGACGAGCGGGGGCGCGGCGGCTCGGGCTCGACGGCGCGGAACGGGAGGCCGTCTGGGCGCTCGTCGGGAGACTCCACCGGGGGTGGGAACAGGGTCACGGGGTCCTCTCGCTGCGAACGGGCGCCTCCGCGGTGACGGGTCGGCGCCCGGCGGTGCCGGTGTTCGCCACGGGCGCACGGCCGAGCGGTCAAGCTTATGCGAAAACCCAGCCTGGGCGGTGGGCCAGCCGTTAGCGTAGAAGCACTGTCTGACAGCGCGCATGGAACGTGCTCGGAGCCGACCCGGTGCCCGCTGTCGCCAACGAGGAGGAACACCGTGAGCGACCAGCCCCGCGACGATTCGGAGGACGAGTTCCGCGACATGCTGCGCGCGTTCCTGTCCGGCAACTCCGAGATCGACCCCTCCAAACTCGCGAGCGCTGCGGGTCTCCCCTCCGATCCGGCCGCCGTGCAGCAGCTCATGGCGCAGCTCCAGAACGCCATGCAGGCCTCGGCCGACGGAGTCAACTGGGATGCCGCACGCACCCAGGCCGAGCAGATCGCCGGCACCGCTAGCCTCGCCGTGACCGACCAGACCAGGGCGGCGCTCGACCAGGCGCTGCACGTGGCCACGCTGTGGCTCGACGAGGTCACCTCGCTCTCGGACTCCGCGGTCGCCCCGCGCCTGCTCACCCGCGCCGAGTGGGCGACGGCCACCATCCCGGTCTGGACCCAGCTCGCCGAGCCCGTGGCCGTGAGCATCTCGGATGCGCTCACCTCGGTGCTCCGCGACCAGGCGCCGGAGGAGATGGCCGGCATGATCGCCGGCGCCAGCCAGATGATGCGCAATCTCGGCGGCACCCTCTTCGCCATGCAGCTCGGCCAGATCGTCGGTCAGCTCTCCAAGGAGGTCGTCTCCGGCGGCGACGTCGGCATCCCCCTGCTCGAGGAGGGCCAGGCGGCGCTCGTGCCGCAGAACATCGCCGAGTTCGGCGATGGCCTCGACATCCCCGTCGAGGAGGTGCAGCTCTACCTCGCCATCCGCGAGCTCGCCCACGCCCGCCTCTTCCGGCACGCGCGCTGGCTGCGGCTGCACGTCATCTCGTCGATCACCGAGTTCGCGAAGGGCATCACGATCGACACCGAGCGGCTCGAGGAGCTCGCCTCCGGCTTCGATCCCTCCAACCCCGAGGAGCTCCGCGACGCCATGGCCTCGGGTGCCCTCATCCCGCCTAAGACCGAACAGCAGCTGCACGCCCTCGCGCGGCTCGAGACCACCCTCGCCCTGATCGAGGGCTGGGTCGACGTGGTGACCGCCCAGGCCTCGAGCCGGCTGCCGCGCTGGAACGCGATCGCCGAGACCGTGCGCCGCCGCCGCGCCACCGGCGGGCCCGCCGAATCGGCCTTCGGGTCGCTCATCGGGCTCGAGCTCCGGCCGCGCCGCCTCCGCGACGCCGCAGCTCTGTGGCAGCAAGTCACGGATGCGGTGGGCCAGGAGAAGAGGGACGCGCTGTGGTCGCACCCCGACCTGGTGCCGACGTCGGCAGATCTCGACGAGCCGGGCGCTCTCGTGGCGCGGCTGCTCGCCCCGGCTCCGGAGCCGGACGAGATGGACCAGGCGCTCGAAGACCTGCTGCGCTCCGAGGAGTCGAAGGGGACGGACTCGTCGTCGGACTCCTCGCCCTCATCGTCGGACTCCTCGCCCTCGTCCGACGACGAGGATCAGCCGCCGGCGGTCTGATCACGGCTCCTCCACTCCTCCACCGGCGCTCGTCGATGGAGGAGTGGGCGCTCCTCCTGTGGAGAACTGCTCCGGGCCGTGACCGGTGGTGCAGGATGCCGGGATGGCGCTCCGACTGAACCCCGATCATCCGCTCGTCTGGCGCACGCCGGGCGCTCTGCAGTTCGGCGTGGAGGAGCCCCTCCTCCGGCTCGAGACCGTCGACGACGCGCACGAGACGGTGCTGGGGCTGACCGCCGCCGGGGTGTCGCGCCCGGTGCTCGGTGCGCTCGCCTCGGCGAGGCGGATCGGGGCCGGCCGGGTCGACGAGATCCTCGGCGAGCTTCGGCCGGTGCTGGGTGATCCGCTGCCACCGGATCCGCTTCGCGGTCGCCGGGTGGCGCTCGACGGGCACGGTGCGGCGGCGACTGCCGTGGCGCGCCTGCTCGGGCAGCTCGGCGCCTCCGTGCAGCCCGCGGCCGGCGCGCTCGACGAGCCGCGGGTCGCGGATCCGGAGGGGCAGCCCGGCTCACCCGCGGAGCCGGCGGCGGAACTGGTGGTGGAGCCGGTGGTGGAGCTGGCGGTGGTGCTGTCGCACTACGCCACCGTGCCGCGGCGGGTCGCTCGCTGGCTCCGGGCCGACGTGCCCCACCTGCTCGTGGAGTTCGGCGACCGGTCGATCAGGGTGGGGCCCGTGGTCGTGCCGGGGCGGGGACCGTGCGCGATGTGCCTCGAGCTCTCGCGGCTCGACCTCGACCCGGCGTGGCCGGCCATAGCCACGCAGGCGGCCCGTCGCACGGCGCCGTCGGCCGATC
>NZ_JAHFUY010000161.1 GCF_023264895.1 Herbiconiux sp.
GCTCTCTCGCGGTGCATGAGGTCGACGGCGGGCCCTACGGGATCACCGTCACGGGGGACGGGGCGGTGTGGGCCACGCTGGTGCACGGCGAGGCTGTGCTGCGGGTCGGGGCGGGGGGTTCGCCCTCGTCGGGTTCGCAGGCCTCATCGGGTTCGCAGGGCTCGCCGGGTTCGCGGATCTCGCGGTTCTCGCTCGGGGAGGGGTCGCAGCCGTCGCAGGTGGCGGCCGCAGGGTCGGACTCCGTCTGGGTCACCGACACGGCGGGCGACCGGCTCGTGCTGCTCGGGCCCTCGGGTGAGCTGCGGTCGGTGGCGGTGCCCTCGGTCGGGTCCCAGCCCTACGGCGTCGTGTCGCTCGACGACGGCAGCGCCTGGTTCACGGGCATGGCCAACGACACCCTCGGGCGGATCGGCATCCTGGGCGGTGTCGCGGAGTTCGCGGCCGGGACCGACGACGGCCTCGTCTCGATGATCGCGGCATCCGGGGAGTCACTGTGGTTCACGGCCAACCGGGCCAATGCCGTCGGGTACGTGCGCGGCGGCGACTCGGCGCCCGTGCTGCATGCGCTGCCGACTCCGGATGCGGGGCCGGTGGGCATCACGGTCGCCGACGACGGGGCCGCGTGGTTCTGCGAGATCCTCGCGGGGGCTGTGGGGCGGATCGACCGGGCCGGGCGGATCACGGAGTTCGCGCTGCCGGAGCCGGGGTCGAAGCCGCACGCGATCGTGGCCGATCACGGAGGTGTGGGTGCTGCTGCGGGTGTGGGCGCCGGTGGCGGTTGCTGGTTCACGCTCTGGGGCGCGAACCAGCTCGGTCACGTGACGCTCGCGGGGGAGTTCTCGTTCGTCGACCTCGAGCCCTCCGGCCACAGCGAGCCGCACGGCCTCGCGGTGGCGCCCTCGGGCGCGGTGTGGGTGGCGATGGAATCGGGCGCCCTCGTCGAGGTCACCCCCGCATCCGCCCACCCCGGGTAGCGCCAACCGCTCTTCCACGCGTCCCGGGTAGCGCCAACCGCTCTCCCAGCCACCCCGGTAGCGCCAACCGTTCTCGCACCCGCCCCGGGTAGCGCCAACTGCGCCACAGCGGCCGTTTTCGAGCGGTTGGCGCTACCCGGCGGGCCGGCGGGGCTCAGGGGAGGGCGGCGGCGAGGGCGCGGAGCACGTGCTCCGTGGTGGGGACGCCGGCGGCGCGCATCCGCTCGACCCCGTCGGCGCCCGTGATGACCACGGTGGGGGTCGCGGTGATGCCTGCGGCCTCGCTCGCGGCCGGGTCGTCGGCCACGTTGATCTCGTTCCAGGCGACGCGTTCACCCACGAGCGGCGCGATCCGCTCGAGGGTCTCGCGGGTGCTCGTGCACGCGCCGCAGAAGCTCGAGGAGTAGAGGGTCACGCGGAGTTCTGGCACCTCCTCCACAACACCCGCCCCCGCTCCCTGATTCCCCAACCCGCCGACCCGCACAGCTCCCGGATGACGCCCACGATAGAATCAGCTGTCATCCGGCACCGTCCGTCGGGCACTGACAGAGGAACCCGGAGGGAATCCACATGCCAGCGATCGTCCTGATCGGAGCCCAGTGGGGCGACGAAGGCAAAGGCAAGGCCACCGACCTCCTCGGCAGCCGAGTCGACTACGTCGTCAAGTTCAACGGCGGCAACAACGCCGGTCACACCGTCGTGGTGGGCGACAAGAAGTACGCCCTGCACCTGCTGCCCTCCGGCATCCTCACCCCCGGTGTCACGCCCGTCATCTCCAACGGTGTGGTGGTCGACGTCGAGGTGCTCTTCCACGAGCTCGAGGCCCTCGGCTCCCGCGGTGTCGACGTGTCGAAGCTGCTGGTCTCGGCCAACGCCCACGTCATCACGCACTACCACCGCACGCTCGACAAGGTCACGGAGCGCTTCCTCGGCAAGCGCCAGATCGGCACCACCGGCCGTGGCATCGGCCCGGCCTACGCCGACAAGATCAACCGCGTCGGCATCCGCATCCAGGATCTGTTCGACGAGGGGATCCTGCGCCAGAAGGTCGAGGGTGCGCTCGACCTCAAGAACCACATCCTCGTGAAGGTCTACAACCGCCGCTCGATCGAGGCGAACGAGGTGGTCGACGACCTGCTCTCCTACCGGGAGCGGCTGCGCCCCATGGTGGCTGACACCTCGCTGGTGCTCAACCGGGCGCTGAACGACGGCAAGACCGTGCTCTTCGAGGGCGGCCAGGCCACGATGCTCGACGTCGACCACGGCACCTACCCGTTCGTCACGTCGTCGAACGCCACGTCCGGTGGTGCGGCCACCGGCTCGGGTGTCGCGCCCAACCGCATCGACCGGGTCATCGCGGTGGTCAAGGCCTACACCACGCGGGTCGGGGCGGGACCGTTCCCCACCGAGCTGTTCGACGAGTCGGGCGAGTTCCTGCGCTCGAAGGGCTTCGAGTTCGGCACCACCACCGGCCGCCCCCGTCGCACCGGCTGGTACGACGCGCCGATCGCCCGCTACACCGCGCGCATCAACGGCGTCACCGACTTCGTGCTCACCAAGCTCGACGTGCTCACGGGCCTCAAGACCATCCCGGTCTGCGTGGCCTACGAGGTCGACGGCGTGCGGGTCGATGAGGTGCCCGTCTCCCAGACCGACTTCCACCACGCGAAGCCGATCTACGAGGAGTTCGAGGGCTGGACCGAAGACATAACGGGCGTCCGCGAGTTCGGCGACCTCCCGGCGGCCGCGCAGCGCTACGTGCTCGCCCTCGAGCAGATGAGCGACTCCCGCATCTCGGCCATCGGCGTGGGCCCGGATCGCGACGCGATCGTCACCCGCCACGACCTGCTCCCGTAGGGAGCGGCTGCCGCACCGCGACGCGGTAGTCACGCGCCACGACCTGCTCCCGTAGGGGCAGCTGCCCGCGCGGCGACGCGGTAGTCATGCGCCGCGACCTGCTCCCGTAGGGGGCAGCGGACCCGGCCGCGAGGTAGTCGTCACGCGCCGCGACCTCCCCTCGTAGAGGCGGCGGACTCGGCCGCGACGCGGTCGTCACGCGCCGCGACCTCCCACCTCCGAGGCGACCACCTCCGCCCGGGGTCGCTCCCGCCCCGTGAGTCGCGCCAAGACGTCGTGAAAAGGCGGAGTTCGGGCGGGATGGCGGCACTTAGCCGCGACTCACCGGCCCACAGGTGCTCGGGCGGGGTCGTCGGGGTGGGGCGTTCGGGTCAACGAGTCCGGGCTGGGCGCGTGGTCCCCCCGAGCGGGCGGGCCGAGCAAGTAGACCGAGCCGGCGGACCGCGCGGGGAACCGAGCGGGTGGACCGCGCGGGCGGACCGCGCCGGGAACCGAGCCGGGGGACCGAGCCGGCGGACCGCGCCGGCGGACCGCGCGGGGAACCGAGCGGGT
>NZ_JAHFUY010000110.1 GCF_023264895.1 Herbiconiux sp.
CGGAGGGCCCAGCCGAGGGCGCCGCGGGAGTGGCGGCGGTTCAGCAGCACACGGTTCCGCAGCAGGTAGTAGTAGCGGAACGGGCGGCTCACCACGAGCCCGATCGGCGGCCGGCCCGCGAGGGCGAGCAGCCGCGTGAGCAGCGCGGGCTGGAAGCGGTCGCCGAGGCTGTGGCCGAGAGCCGCCCGGTCGGCGAGCAGCACGCGGAGTCCGGACGCGGTGACGCGCAGGGCGTAGTCGGTGTCGACCCCGTCGATGAAGAGCGGCTCGGCGAACCCGCCCACACGGTCGAGGGTCGTGACCGGCAGAAGCATGCCCGACTGGATCGGCGTCGTGCCGAGCAGGAAGCCGCGCGAGTAGCCGGTCACCTGCGACGGCAGGCCCTCGATGCGCGCGGGCGCCACGAGGCCGACGGGGAGCCCCGCGGCCATCGCCTGCTCGAAGGTCGTGACGAGCGTGGCCACGAAGTCGTCGCCGATCGCGGAGTCCTGGTCGAAGGTCAGCACGAAGCGCGGAACGGGGTCGGGGTCGTCGTCGGGCCCGTCGTCGGGCCTGCGCGCTGCCGCGATCCCGGTGTTCAGGGCGGCCGCGATCCCGCGGTTCGAGCGGTGCCGGATGACCCGCGCGCCGGCCGCCTCGACCTCGACCAGCGGGCCCTCGGCATCCGGAGCCCCGCCGGTGTCGTCGACGACCACCACGGTCGCCGTCTGCGCCAGCAGTGCACGCACGAGCGGCACCAGACGATCGCCGGGACGGTAGGCGGTGACGACGGCCGCCACGGTCGCAGCCGGTGCCGGCGGCGCGTTCTCGGGCATGGGCGATGGCACGACCGCAGACCCCTCTCCGCCCCCGGAACCTCCGAGGGAGCGAACACTATGCTTGCACCCTATGACCGATCCGAGCCAGGGGCCGACCGCGCGAAGCGGAGGGCCGACGATCGGTCGCCGCTCGTTCGTGGGCGTCGGGGCCGCCTCGCTCTTCTCGGCCGCCGTCGGCTTCGCCGTGCTCCTGATCGTGCCGCTCATGCTCGACAAGGCCGACACCGCCGTGTTCATCGGCTTCTGGTCGATGCTGTTCGCGTTCTTCGGCATCCTCGGCGGCCTCTCGGCCGAGAGCACCCGTGCCGTGCACGTGAGCGACCGCCTCGACGGCGCTCCGGGCGACAGGCGCGAACCCCGGATGCTCCTCGTGGGCCTCGGCGTGGGCGTCGCGGCCGGCGTGCTGCTGTGGGCGACGAGCCTGTGGTGGGGGCCGCGCGTGCTCACAGCGGAGTACGCCTGGCTCGCCGTGCCGCTCAGCTGCTCGATCGCCCTCTTCTCGGGCCACGCCACGATCGTGGGCGTGCTCGGCGGGCGCCTGCAGTGGAACACCTTCGCCCGGCTCGTCATCGGCGACTCCCTGCTCCGCCTCACCCTCATCGTGGTCGCAGCCGTCACGGCGGCCTTCGTGGGCGGGTTCGCGCTCGCCGCGAGCGTCTCGTCGGTCACCTGGCTGATCGGCCTGCTCTTCTCGCCCACCCTCCGGCAGGCCGCGAGGGCTCGCGCCGACACCTCGCTCGGCCCGTTCCTCGCCCGGATCGGCCACGCCTGCCTCGCCTCGGGTTCGAGCGCCGTGCTCGTGGTCGGCTTCCCCGTCGTGCTCGCGCTCACCTCGACCGAGGAGGTCTACGCGGCCGCCGCGCCGCTCCTGCTCGCCATCACCTTCACGCGTGCCCCGTTGCTCATCCCGCTGAACGCCTACCAGGGTGTCGCCATCGCGCACTTCGTGAACAACCGCTCGGCGGGCCTCACCGCGCTCTGGCCGGTGGCGCGGCTCGTGGCCGTGATCGCCGTGGTGGGCGCCGTGCTCGGCGGTTTCCTCGGCCCCGTGCTGCTCGTGCTCGTCTACGGCGAGGGCTACGTCGTGAGCGGCTGGGTCATCGCCGGCCTCGTGATCGCGGCCGGGATGCTCGCGCTCGTCACCCTCACGGGCGCCGTCTGCCTGGCGGTCGACCGCCACCGGGCGTACTCCGCGGGCTGGATCGCGGCGACCGTCCTCGCGGTGCTCGTGCTGCTGCTGCCCCTCGACATCGAGCTGCGGGCAGTGCTGGCCCTCATGATCGGGCCGCTCCTGGGGCTCGCCATCCACGTCACGGCCCTCCGGCGGGCGGCCAGGGTTCCGGATGACGCCGCCCCGAGCGATGGCGCAGCCCCGGGCGATGACGCCACCCCGAGCGATGACGCCTCCCCGAGCGCCGGCGCCCCCTCGACCGACAAGGAGACCCCATGACCGCGGCCGACGGCCGGGTGCGGGCCAGCGTCTGCATGGCCACCTACAACGGATCGGCCTACGTGGCCGAGCAGATCGAGTCGATCGTCGCGCAGCTCGGCCCCGACGACGAGCTCGTGATCGTCGACGACTGCTCGCCCGACGACACCGTGGCGGTGGTGGTGCAGACCATCGACCGGCTCGGGGAGTCGAGGGTGACCCTCACGAGGGCCGACTCCAACCAGGGCTACGTGCGCGCGTTCGAGGCCGCGATCAAGCGCTCCCGGGGCCGCTACGTGTTCCTCTCCGACCAGGACGACGTGTGGGCACCCGGCCGGCACGAGCGCATGATCGAGGGCCTCCGCTCGGCGCTCGTGGTGGCGGGCAACCACTCCATCCTCGGGCGCAACGGCGCGCGGCTCTGGTACCCGCCGCTGAAGCCCCGGATGGACCGCACGCCGCTCCGCAACCTCGTCGCCGTGCTGATCGGCTACCGCCCCTACTTCGGCTGCGCCATGGGCTTCCGCCGCGAGGCGATCGAGGGCGGCATCCTGCCGATGCCCGGCTACCTGCACGAGTCGCACGACGTCTGGATCGCCATCACCGGGAACGTGCGGCGGAGCATCCGGCACCTCGACGAGGTCGTGGTGGAGCGGCGGCTGCACGACTCCAACCAGACCCCTCTCGGCATCCGCGGCCTCGGCACCATCCTGGGCGCCCGCCGCATGTTCGTGCGGCTCATGCTCGAGGCCGCTCGCCGCACCCGTGCGGCGAGGCAGGAGCTCAGCGCGAGACGACGTGGCGGAGCAATGCCTTCCGGCCGGCCGGATCGTGGGCCCGGAGGGCGGCAGGCAGCTCGCTGAGCGCGTTGAGCCGCGAGGTGAGGTGCGCCCGGGCGGCCCGAGCCGCGCGCGGCCAGCCCGCCGCCTTCGCGCGGGCCGCGGCCTCGGCGAAGAGCGCGCGCTCCTCGGCGAACTTCGCTCCATCCGGTCCCGTGACGGCCGAGACGCTCGCCGCGTGCCGGCGGTAGGAGAAGCACACCGTGTCGTCCAGCAGCATGCTGCCGCCGTCGAAGACGATGTCGAGCATGAGCGCGAGATCCTGCACCACCTCGAAGCCCTCGCGGAAGCCATAGCGGCGGAGGTCCTCCGCCCGCCACAGCACCGAGGGGAAGTAGGCCCAGTTGCCGGTGAGCAGACTCGTGGCGAGCCTCTCGCCCGAGAACTCCCGCGGCCCCGTGCCGCCGAACCGGATGAGCCCCTTCACGCGGTCGGCGAGCGGGATGTGCACCGCGCCCTCCGCGTCGATCACCTCGACGCCGGGCTGCACGATCGCGGCCTCCGGATGCTCTGCCACGAGCCCGCGGACGGTCGCGACGTAGCCGGGGTGCATGCGGTCGTCGCAGCCCATGAGCACCGCGCGCTCGTGCTCGATCAGCCGCACGCACTCGCGGAAGTTGCCGCCCACCCCAAGGTTCACCGCGTTCCGTCGGTAGCTCACCCGGGGGTCGTCGATCGCCGCCACCCACGCGCCGGGCGCCGGGTCGGGGTAGACGTCGTCGATCACGACGAGCCGCCAGTCGGGATCGGTCTGCGCGAGCACGCTGCCGACCGCCTCGCGGAGGTGATCGAAGCGGCCGTAGAACGGCATCATGATGTCGATCGTCACGGAGCGCCCCTCACGAGTTCACCGGCACAGGGGCCACGGGTTCATCGGCGCGCCGGAGCCTGCCGCGCCAACTGAGATCGCGGGCGGCCTTCACCGAGCAGATCACGAGCAGCAGCCAGCCGTACTCCACCAGCACCGCGCTCTCGGCCATCGAGGTCGCCACGAGCACCACGATCACGAGGGCGGTCCAGAGGAAGACGATGCTCTTGCGGGAGGCCGCGAGCACCCACGCCCGCCCGAAGGCGAGCGCCACGAACCCCACGAAGATCACGAAGCCCACGAGCCCCGTCTGGAAGTACACGTCGACGAAGGCGTTGAGCGCGGAGGTGTGCGAGCGGTTGCCGATCACGTCGAGGGCGAAGAACGGCGAGACGTTCGAGCGCCAGAACCCGGTCCAGCCCCAGCCCTCGAGGGCGTTGAGGTCGATCAGCCGCCACAGCTCCCGCCAGATCTCGAGCCGGTAGGTGAACTCCCGGCGCTCGGAGAGCAGCGCGAGGATGCCGCCGCGAGCGAGGTACCCGACGATCAGGCCGAGCAGCGACACGGCGAGCAGCACGAAGTGCCAGCCCCTCCTGGTCTCGGGAGCCGCCCGCCGGAGCGCCAGCAGGATGACGGCGGCGATGCCCGTGACCACGGCGACCCCGAGCGTGACCGGCGACCCGGAGAGCACGGCGGCGAGCACGGCGATCGCGGCACTGTAGATGCCGATCCCGCGCCGGATCGATCGCGTGGCGAGCTCGATCGCGAACGTGACGATGGCGAGCATCGCCACGAACCCGAGCATGTTGCGGGTGCCGAGGATGCCCTGCACCGGGCCGCCCGAGGCGATGCTCCCCGTGACGTTGAGAAAAGGCACGGGCGTGTCGAGCAGGAGCCCGGCCACGATCTCGACGGCGAGCGAGGCGGTGAGCACCACGCGCAGCACGTCGCCGAGCGCGCGCACCACCTGGATCAGGTCGCGCACCACCGCGATGTAGACCCCGAGGAACGCGTACGCCAGCTGGTAGAGCAGGCCGTTGAGCGTGGAGGGCAGGTAGGAGCTCCACAGCAGCGTGACCGCGCACCAGGCGACGAACACCAGGAGCGAGATCGGCAGCAGTCCGTGCCAGTCGAGGTCGTGCCAGCGCCCCACGAACGAGAGGGCGGCGAACACGACGAGCGCCGAGACGATCGCGATGAGGCCCGGCCAGCCGATCATCGAGCGCAGCGGGAACGAGAGGAAGGCCGTGCCGAGGATCGCGAGCGTGAGCACGCGGGCGAAGCGGGTGGAGCCGAAGAACTCGAGCACGCCCGCGGCCACCGGGTGCTGGGGCACCCGCGTCATCGTCGAGCGGGGCTGAGCCCGGCCGGGCGGGGCTCAGGATGCGCGCCGAGATCCTGGTCCACCTTCTGCAGGTCGAGCTTGGTCTTCACACCGATCACGAGGAGCAGCACCCAGCCGCCCTCCACGAGGATGCGGCTCTCGACGAAGCTCTGGGCCACGAGGGCGGTGAGCAGGAGCGCCGGGGCGAGGGTGACCACCACCTGAGGGAGGGCGCGGCCGTCGGCATCGAGCGGCTCCTCGACGGCGAACCACCACGAGCGGTGCCAGGCGCCCAGCACGAACGCGATGAAGAGCACGAGGCCCACGATGCCCAGCTGCAGCCAGACGTCGAGCCAGGCGTTGTGCGCCTGCAGATAGGTGACGCCCTTCCGCACCGCGAGGTCGTCGAAGGGCTCGACCCACGGCACCCAGTAGCTCACCCAGCCCCAGCCGAAGGCCGGGCGCTCGGCGGCGAGGCCCGCGACCGAGTTCCAGATGTCGAGCCGGCCCGTGAGGTCCTCCGACTTGCCGAAGAGCGAGAGCACCTGCTGCCAGAGCACGCCCACGGTCACGGCGCCGAGCACGGCCACGGCGGCGGCCCCCGCGAACACGCGCGCCCGGCGGCCGGCGCTGGCGCGTCGGGCGAGCACGAGCACGCCGAAGGCCGCCGCGGTGATGACGAGGGCGCCGATGGCCGTGGCCGATCGCGTCAGAGCGAGGGTGCCGAGCGCGACGACGATCCAGGCGAGGGCTGGCCCTCGGCGGCGGAGCTTCTGCGCCAGCTGCACGATGAGCACGATGAGCGCGAGCACGGCCACGAAGGCGAGCAGGTTGCGGTTGCCCACGATGCCCTGGATGGGGCCGCCGTGGAACAGATCGGCCTGCGACCAGTAGAAGGCGTTCGGCACCTTGCGGTCGCCGTAGTCGGTGAAGAACGGGAAGACGGGGGAGCGCACGAAGGCACCCACGACGAACTCGAACAGCAGCGACAGGCCGAGGATCCAGTTGAGGGCCGTGCCGAGTGCCGAGAGCAGCTGGGGCCAGCTCAGCGCGGCGCAGAGGAAGAGCGCGCCGAGGGTGGTGGCGGCCTGGGCGAGGATGCCGAGCACGGTCGCCCCGGGATAGAACGACCAGGCGAGCGACACCACGGCGAGCACCCCGAACAGCACCAGCGTGCGGGGGAGCCGCCAGAAGGCGACCGCACCCCAGAGCCGGCGCCTGGTCATCATGACCGCGACGACGGCCGTGATGACGGCCACCAGCGCGGCATAGCCCCACCAGCCGAGGAGGTTCCGCCACACATCGCCTGCGAACACCGTGAACAGAACGAGCACGGAGAGCGACCGCGTGGCGGCGTCGGTCGGGTATCGCATGGGGAGAACTCTACCGAGGGCCGGCCCGCTCACACGAAGGCGGCGAACCCCGTGATGCTGCGGCCCACGATGAGCGTGTTCATCTCGCGGGTGCCCTCGTAGGAGTAGAGCGCCTCGGCGTCGGCGAAGTGCCGGGCCACGTCGTAGTCGAGAACGATGCCGTTGCCGCCGAGCGCCTCGCGGCACCACGCCACGGTCTCGCGCATGCGGGACGTCGTGTAGGCCTTCGCGAGGGCCGAGTGCTCGTCCTTCTGCGTGCCGTCGTCGAGCATCTGCGAGACCCGCACGACCATGCCGAGGCTCGCGGTGATGTTGCCGATCGACTTCACGAGCAGATCCTGCACCAGCTGGTGGCTCGCGATCGGCTTGCCGAACTGCACACGCTCGCGGGCATAGCGGAGCGCGGCCTCGTAGGCGCCCACCGAGTTGCCCACGGCGGCCCAGGCCACCTCGGCCCGGGTGAGGCGGAGCACCTTCGCGGTGTCGCGGAACGAGTTCGCGTTCTGCAGCCGCAGGCTCTCGGGCACCCGCACGCCCTCGAGCGTGATGTCGGCGTTCTGCACGATGCGCAGGCTCTGCTTGTTCTCGATCTTGGTGGCCGAGTAGCCGGGGGTGGAGGTCGGCACGATGAAGCCCTTGACCTGCCCGTCCTCCGCATCCTTCGCCCAGATGACGGTGATGTCGCTGAAGGTGGCGTTGCCGATCCAGCGCTTGGAGCCGTTCAGCACCCACTCGTCGCCGTCTCGCGTGGCGGTGGTGCGGAGGCCCTGGGCCGAGTCGGAGCCCGAGGTCGGCTCGGTGAGGCCGAAGGCGCCGACGATCTCGCCCGACGCCATCTTCGGCAGCCACTCCGCGCGCTGCTCGGGAGACCCGGTGACGCTGATCGAGCCCATGGCGAGGCCGTTCTGCACGCCCACGAGCGTGGCGACCGAAGCGTCGACGCGAGCCAGCTCGAGCGCCACGAAGCCGCGGAAGACGGCCGAGTTCTCGAACGGGCGCGTCTCGTCCCAGGCGAAGGAGAAGGCGCCGGTGCCGGCGAGGCCCTTCATGATGCCGTCGGGGTGGGTGGCCTTCTCCCAGTGCCCGTTGACGACCGGCTTCACCTCCGACTCGAGGTAGCTGCGGAGCGCGGCGAGCGCTCCCTTCTCCTCGTCGGTGAGAAGGGTCTCGTAGCCGTAGAAGTCGCTGGCGAGGGGCTCGAAGGTCATGTCTGCTCCGTTGCGTTCACGCGGGACGCGTGTGATCGAGGGGGTCCGGCGAGTGAGCCTAACGAAGGTGGCCGCACGCACCCTGGGCGCTTGGTAGTTTGTTCCAACCGGGCGCTCCACCGTGGGGGCGCCGATTGTAGCTCGCTCATAAGTCCGTGTGAGAGTGGAGACATGTTCGTTCCGATCAGCAACACCCCTCGCGACTACGCCTGGGGGTCGACCACCGCCCTGCCGGAGCTCCTCGGCACCCCCGTCACCGGCCGGCCGCAGGCCGAGCTGTGGCTCGGGGCGCATCCCGGCAGCCCCAGCCGCATCCTCGACCCCGACGACACCGGGGGAGCCGAGGACCTCGCCGCGTGGATCGCCGCCGACCCCGCGACGACCCTCGGCGGCGACCGCCGGGGCGACTCGCTCCCGTTCCTGCTGAAGCTCCTCGCCGCCGCCGAGCCGCTCTCGCTGCAGGCGCACCCCACGCTCGAGCGCGCCCGCGAGGGCTTCGAGCGCGAGAACGCCGCCGGCGTTCCGCTCGACGCGCCGAACCGCAACTACAAGGATGCGCTGCACAAGCCCGAGATCGTCGTGGCGCTGAGCGAGCGCTACGAGGCGCTCTGCGGATTCCGGCCGCTCGCCGAGGTGCGCGAGATCGTCGACCTCCTGGTGACGATCGACAACTCGCAGACCGCACCGCGCTGGGAGCTCTACGGCCCCATGGTGCACCTTCTCGAGGATTCCGAGACCGAGCGCGAGACCGACGCCGACATCCTCCGCTCGGTCGTGGCGTGGGTGCTCTCGGGCGGCGAGGAGGTGCAGACCCTCGTGGGGCACCTCGTGCGCACCGCCGAGAAGGCGCTGCACCCCGCCCACGCCCACATGACCGACCCCTACACGCCCTCGCTCGAGACCGTCGTGATGCTGCAGGAGGAGTACCCGGGCGACCCGGGCATCATCATCTCCCTCCTGCTGAACCGCGTGACGCTGAAGGCGGGGGAGTCGCTCTACCTCCCGGCCGGCAACATCCACGCCTACCTCCGCGGCGTGGGCGTCGAGCTCATGGCGGCCTCCGACAACGTGCTGCGCGGCGGCCTCACGCCCAAGCACGTCGACGTGCCCGAGCTGCTCGAGGTGCTGGAGTTCCATCCGCTCCCCGTGCCCTACCTCGTGCCCTCCCAGCCGGCCGCCGGCGTCTCGGTGTTCCGGCCCGACGTCGACGACTTCGAGCTCGTGCGGGTCGAGGCCGTCTCGGGAGCCGAGCCGATCGGGCTGTCGCCCGCGGGGCCGGCGATCGTGCTGTGTCTCTCGGGCACGCTCACGGTGGCGGGCGGCGCCGACGACGCCGTGCTCGTGCGCGGCGGCGCCGTCTACGTGACGCCGGACGAGGGCCGCATCTTCTTCACCGGTGAGGGCGTGGCCTTCGTGGCGGCACCGGGAGCCCGCGCCGACCGATAGTGAGACGAGTTCACCGCTAGGGTGTTCGCGTGGTGAGAGACGAGGCGACCGCGGCGCGGCGCGGATGGCGTCGTCGCGGGCAGCTCGTGGGCGCGCGGCCGGTGCAGGTCATCTCCATCTCGTTCGCCCTCGCGACGCTCATCGGCACCGTGCTGCTGATGCTCCCGATCTCGAAGGTCGGCCCGGGCGGGGCGAACGTCATCGAGGCACTCTTCACCGCCACCAGCGCCATCTGCGTCACCGGCCACATCATCGTCGACACGCCCGTGTTCTGGACCCCGTTCGGGCACGGCGTGATCCTCGTGCTCATTCAGATCGGCGGCATCGGCGTGATGTCGTTCGCCACGCTGCTCGGGCTCCTGGTCGCCAGGCGGCTCGGCCTCCGCACGCGCCTCACGGCCGTCAGCGAGACGCACACGCTCGCCCTGGGCGACGTGCGACGCGTGCTCCGCGGCGTCATCCTCATCGCCCTCGTCGTCGAGACCGTGTGCGCGGTGGCGCTGGCGCTGCGCTGGATGATCGGCTACGGCTGGCCGCCGGGAGAAGCGATCTGGTACGGGGTCTTCCACTCCGTGTCGGCCTTCAACAACGCCGGATTCGCGCTGTTCAGCGACAACCTGATGGGCTTCGCGACCGACCCGTGGATCTCGCTCACCATCTGCGCCGCCGTCATCCTCGGCGGGCTCGGCTTCGGCGTGATCCTGGAGCTGCGCCGTCGGTTCCGCACGCCGTCGCGGTGGACGTTGAACACGATGACCGTCGTGGTCGGAACCCTGATCCTGCTGGTCGGCGGCTGCCTGACGATCACGGTCCTGGAGTGGTCCAACCCGGCGACGCTCGGTGCCATGGCCCCGGCCGACCGGGTGCTCGCCGGCTTCACGGCGGGAGTCGTTCCGCGCACGGCCGGGTTCAACAACCTCGACATCAGCCAGATGCATCCGGTGACCTGGCTCGTCACCGACATCCTCATGTTCATCGGCGGCGGGCCCGGGAGCACCGCCGGCGGACTGAAGATCACCACCTTCGCCGTGCTCTTCTTCATCGTCGTGACGGAGCTCCGCGGAGGCACGGCCGTCAACATGTTCGGCAAGCGCCTCCCGCGTTCCACCCATCGCGAGGCCATCACCGTCGCCCTGCTCTCGCTCGCCTTGGTGGTCGGCGCGACCGCCGCGATCATGCTGATGACGGACTACTCCATGGACCGCGTGCTGTTCGAGGTCATCTCGGCGTATGCCACGGTGGGACTGTCGACGGGCATCACGGCGGGTCTCCCGCCCGCCGCCCAGCTCATCCTCGTGCTGCTGATGTTCGTCGGCCGCATCGGCCCCATCGCCCTGGGCTCCGCTCTCGCCCTGAGAACCGAGACCCGTCTCTACGAGCTTCCGAAGGAGCGTCCGATCATTGGCTAGGACATTCAGCAGCAAGCGCCCGCGCGGCGTCGACTCCGTCGCCGTGATCGGCCTCGGCCGTTTCGGGCGCGCCCTCGCCACCGAGCTGGCGGAATCGGGGACCGAGGTGCTCGGCATCGACACGGACGAGGACATCGTGCAGTCGCTCAACGGCGTGCTGACCCATGTCGTGCGCGCCGACACCACCCGCGAGGGGGTGCTCGACCAGCTCGGGATCGACGACTTCGACCGGGTCGTCATCGGGATCGGCACCGACCTGCAGGCCAGCATCCTCACCGCGTCCCTCCTGAAGCGCCGCGGCACCACCGAGATCTGGGCGAAGGCCGTGAGCGACCAGCACGGGCTCATCCTCGAGCAGATCGGGGTCGAGCACGTCGTCTACCCGGAGTCGGACATGGGCCGGCGCGTGGCGCACCTCGTGCGCGGCGGGATGCTCGACTTCCTCGCGGTGGAGAAGGACTTCGTGATGGCCAAGACCACGACACCGGCCGAGGTGGTGGGGCAGACGCTCACTCAGGCGCGCATCCGCGACCGCTACAGCGTCACCGTCGTCGCGGTGCGCCAGGACGACCGGTGGACCTACGCCACGGGCGACACGGTGCTCGTCGCCGGCCAGCGGCTGCTCGTGCTCGGCCCGACCGACAAGACGGAGAAGTTCGCCGCCCTGCCGCGCTGAGCAGCGGGTGGGGCGCTGGGCTCAGGTGCTCAGGTGCTCAGGCGCTCAGGCGAACGGTGAACGCCCGGCGGTAGGCCGCCGGAGTCGTGTCGAGGGTCTTGGCGAAGTGGTGCCGCATCACGGCGGCGGTTCCGAAGCCGCTCTCGGCCGCCACCGCGTCGAGGCCGAGGCTGCTCTCCTCGAGCAGCTGCTGCGCGCGCAGCAGGCGCTGGCGGTTGAGCCAGGCGCCGGGGGTCGTGCCCAGATCGGCCTTGAAGCGCCGGGCGAAGGTGCGGGGCGACATGAGGGCCCGCCGGGCGAGCTCGTCGATGGTGAGCTCCTCCTCGAGGTGCTCGAGCATCCACTCCGTGACCTCGGCGAAGGAATCGGTGCAGCGCTCCTTCACGGGAGCCGCGATGTACTGCGACTGCCCGCCCGCCCGCTGCGGCGGCACCACCATGCGCCGCGCCACGACGTTCGCGGCGGCGGCACCGAGCTCGATCCTGATGAGGTGCAGGCAGGCGTCGATGCCCGAGGCCGTTCCCGCGCTCGTGATGATCCGGCCGTCCTCCACGAAGAGCACGTCCGGATCGACGGAGATGTCGGGGAACTCGGCGGCGAGGCGCTCCGCGTGCATCCAGTGCGTGGTGGCGGAGCGGCCCGAGAGCAGGCCCGCCTTGGCGAGCGTGAAGGCCCCGCTGCAGATGCTGAGGATCCAGGCGCCGCGCTCGGCGGCCTCGCGGAGCACGCGCACGACCTCCGGATGCACGTCGGCGTCGATCAGGTGCGCCGGCACCGCGATGAGGTCGGCGTCGGCC
The DNA here is from genome assembly GCF_023264895.1 of Herbiconiux sp. GTDB lineage: Bacteria > Actinomycetota > Actinomycetes > Actinomycetales > Microbacteriaceae > Herbiconiux. The sequence goes on from NZ_JAHFUY010000110.1 coordinate 12,128, forward strand.
GCCTTCTCGAGCCCGTCGGCGATCATCATGTCGTAGCCGAGGCTCGTGCGCACGGGGCCGGGCTCGGCCGTGGCGATGCTGAACTCGAACTCGGGGCCGCCGTGCTCGGAGCGGTCGATGCCGAAGACCTCGCACACCACGCCGAACTCGAACGGGGCGACGCCCGGGATGGCGAGGAGGACGACCTTGGTGAGCATGCTGGCAGGATATCGACCCTCTATGAAGAATGTCCAGCATCCGGATCTCGCACCGCGATCCACGCCGTGTCGCAACCCTTAAGGCAGAGTTGAGGGTTTACGATCCACGACTTGACTCAGGGGAACTACACCGGTGTAATTAGGAGGCACGGGGTTGTCGGCAGGTCGCAGACTAGTTCAGAGGGTGGAGCGTGATATGGCTATGTCAGAGTATCGCTCAGGCGTTCCGGATGATTGGTTCGTCGATCCGGTTCAGCTCGGAGTCCCCGGCGTCCGCAAGCCGAGCGCCGACGACATCGAAGACAACCCGCTCGCCTGGCAGGCCGACTCGCTCTGCGCGCAGACCGATCCCGAGGCCTTCTTCCCCGAGAAGGGCGGCTCCACGCGAGACGCCAAGCGCATCTGCACCTCGTGCGAGGTCAAGGCCCAGTGCCTCGACTACGCCCTGCAGAACGACGAGCGCTTCGGCATCTGGGGTGGCCTCTCCGAGCGCGAGCGCCGAAAGCTCCGCAAGCGCGCGGTGTGACCATCCTCCGCGCCGCCGCTGCTGCGGTGCGGGCTCTCACACGGGATTCATAAGAAACCGGCACGCCGGTAGCGCGCCACGGCCAGGCGGAGCCCGCCGGTTAGGGTCAGTGCGATGCACGCCCGAGTCACTGCCGTTCTCGTCGCCTCCAACGGAGCCGACCACCTTCCGCGCACCCTAGAAGCGATCGCGGCGCAGACCCGCGCACCCGACGCTCTCGTGGTGGTGGACTGCGCGTCGACCGACGCCACGGCCTCCCTCCTCGCGGCGGCCCACCCCACCCGCTTCATCTCGGAGTCGAGTCGGCTCAGCTTCGGCACGGCCATCCAGCACGCCCTCGGCGTGGCCCCGCCGCCCGACGACCAGAACGAGTGGCTCTGGCTGCTCGCCCACGACACCGCTCCCGAGCCCGACGCCCTCGCGGCCCTGCTCGCCGCCGTCGAGGTCAACCCCTCCGTGGCCGCGGCCGGCCCCAAGCAGATGGAGTGGGCCGACGGCGACTACATCGCCGAGTTCGGCGAGACCGTCACGAGCCTCGGTGCCAGTGTGCCCCTCGTCGAGACCGAGCTCGACCAGGCCCAGCACGACCGCCTGAGCGACGTGCTCGGCATGGGTGCAGCCGGGCTCATCGTGCGGCACACCGTCTGGAACGAGGTGGGCGGCTTCGACCCCGCCCTGCCGACGGCCGACAACGCCCTCGACTTCTCCATCCGCGTGCGTCTCGCCGGCCACCGCGTCATGGCGGTGCCCGCCGCCCGCGTGGCCACCGACGGCGACGGCTTCTCCGGGCCCGGCCGCTCCACCCGCGGCTCGGTGCGGCGCAAGCGCCA
>NZ_JAHFUY010000162.1 GCF_023264895.1 Herbiconiux sp.
GCCGCAGCGGGCGTCTCCATCCGGATCGGCGTCAACGCAGGCTCGCTCGAGCCCTCGCTCATGCAGAAGTACGGCAGGGCCACGCCCGAGGCGCTCGTCGAGAGCGCCGTCTGGGAGGCCTCGCTGTTCGAGGAGCACGACTTCCACGACTTCAAGATCTCGGTCAAGCACAACGACCCGATCATCATGGTGAAGGCCTACCGCCTGCTCGCCGAGCGGGGCGACTGGCCCCTGCACCTCGGGGTCACCGAGGCCGGCCCGTCGTTCCAGGGCACCATCAAGAGCGCGACGGCCTTCGGCATCCTGCTCTCGGAGGGCATCGGCGACACCATCCGCGTCTCGCTCTCGGCCCCGCCGGCCGAGGAGGTCAAGGTGGGCCTGCAGATCCTGCAGTCGCTGAACCTCCGCGAGCGCAAGCTCGAGATCGTCTCCTGCCCCTCCTGCGGCCGTGCCCAGGTGGATGTCTACAAGCTCGCGAACGACGTGACCGACGGGCTCGAGGGCATGACCGTTCCGCTCCGGGTGGCCGTCATGGGCTGCGTCGTGAACGGACCGGGTGAGGCCCGCGAGGCCGACCTCGGTGTGGCCTCGGGCAACGGCAAGGGGCAGATCTTCGTGAAGGGCGAGGTCATCAAGACCGTGCCCGAGTCGGAGATCGTGGCCACCCTCATCGAGGAGGCCAACCGGCTCGCCGCCGAGATGCCCGCCGGAGAGGTCGGCTCGCCGCAGGTCGTCACGGTCTAGCGGGACTGGTTCGCAGCGTGACGCACTACTTCGAGGACTTCGAGCCCGGCCAGGTGTTCATCACGCCCGGCAAGACGGTCACCGAGACCGATCTCGTGATGTTCACGGCGCTCACGAACGACAACAACCAGGTGCACACCGACGCCGAGTTCGCCGCCTCCACGCGGTACGGGCAGCGCGTCGTGCCCGGACTCTTCGGGGCGTCGCTCAGCCTCGGGTTGATCGCGCGCACCGGTGTCTTCGAGGGCAGCGCGGTGGCTCTTCTCGGCATCGACGGCTGGCGCTTTTCCGCGCCCGTCTTCATCGGCGACACGCTCACCTGCCGGGTCGAGATCCTCGGCACGCGGCTGACCTCCTCGGGCACCACGGCGGTCGTCGAGCGCCAGCTCACCCTGCAGAACCAGCGCGCCGAGACCGTCCAGTCGGGCCGCATGGACATCCTCGTCCTCACCCGAGCGTCCGCCCTCCCCACCCCCTGACCCGCGCCGCCTCACCCACTTGACACAAGATGTGCCAAGTCGGCGCTTTTGGGCGCACTTTCTGTCAAGTCGCCGCAGTGGGGGTGAGGTGCGGTGGGGCGCGACTCACCCACTTGACACAAGATGTGCCAAGTCGGCGCTCTTAGGCCCACCTTCTGTCAAGTGGGCGGGACGGTGTGGGGAGAGGTGGCGCAGGGGTCGCTGACTTGACACAAGATGTGCCAAGTGGGCGCTTTTGGGCCCACCTTCTGTCAAGTCGCCGCAGTGGGGGTGCAGCGGGGCGGGGTGGGGGCCGGTGACTTGACACAAGATGTGCCAAGTCGGTCCTGTTCGGCCCATCTTGTGTCAAGTCGGTGGAGCTGGTTGGTGATCGGGCCGGGTCGGATCTGGGCGGCGGGGAGCAGGGCCGGGCGGGGCGGTCAGGCGGCGGTGTAGCCGCCGTCGACGGGGAGGACGACTCCCGTGATGAAGGCGGCGGCGGGGGAGGCGAGGAACACGATCGCGTCGGCCACCTCCTCCGGCTGGGCGATGCGGCCGAGCGGGTGCGTCGCCGCGATCCCGGCGAGCACCGCCTCAGGATCGGGCAGCTCCGCGAGCGGACGCCGGATGAAGGGCGTGTCGATCGTGCCGGGCGCGATCGCATTCGCCCGGATGCCATGGGGCGCGTACTCGATCGCGAGCGCCCTGGTGAAGTTCGCGATCGCCCCCTTCGTGGCCCCGTACGCCGTCTGGTTCGCGAGCCCCACGATTCCCGAGATCGACGTCACGTTCACCACGGCGCCCCCGCCCCGCTCGACCATCGCGGGCAGCGCCGCCCGGCTGAACAGGAACATGCTCCGCACATTTGTGGTCATCAGCCCGTCCCACTCCTCGAGCGAGGTCTCGGCGAGCGGCTTCAGCAGGAACCGGGCGGCGTTGTTGACGAGCACGTCGATCCGCCCGAACCTGCCGAGGGCGGCGGCGACGGCGGCCTCGGCCGTTCCCGGATGCGACACGTCACCCACCACGGCCACGACCCCGTCGTCGGCCTCCAACCCTCGTACCCCCTCATCGAGGTCGACCGCCACGACCCGGGCACCGCGCGCCCGGAACCGCCCGACCACGGCGGCGCCCACCCCGCTCCCCGCCCCGGTCACGATGGCCACGTGGTCGTTCAGGTCAACAGCAGGGGCAGCGGCAGCAGTCACGTCGACATCCTTGTCGTAGGGAGATGATGCCGCGATCGTATGACAATCTGCGGCGGATCACCAGGGCCGCGTGCTCTCCCGGCCACGGAGCACCGGCGCCGCCGCCAAAAGCGCCCGGGTGTACGGATGCGACGGCGCGGCGAACACCGAAGCCGCCGGTCCCTGCTCCACGATCCGCCCGTCCTTCATCACGGCGAGCTCGTCGCTCATGTGCTGCACGACTCCCAGGTCGTGCGAGATGAACAGGTACGCGACCCCCCGCTCCCGCTGCAGGGCGTCGAGAAGATCGAGGATCTGCGCCTGAATGGACACGTCGAGAGCGGAGACCGGCTCGTCGAGCACGATCACGCTCGGCTCCGGAGCGAGCGCCCGGGCGATCGACACCCGCTGCCGCTGCCCGCCTGACAGCTGCAGCGGCCGCGCCGCCGCGACCCGAGCCTCGAGCCCCACCTCCTCCAGCAGCGCCTCGACCGACCCCCGCCCCCGCAGAGCGTCCGAGAGGATCTGCGACACGGTCAACCGCGGATCGAACGACGACAGCGCATCCTGATACACCGCCCCCAACGAGGCCCGCCGCCCCCGCCGATCCCGCTCCCGCCCCGGAACCCACGCCCCCCCACCCAGCCGCACGCTCCCCGCATCCGGAGCCGTCAGCCCCAACACGATCCGAGCCACAGTGGTCTTCCCCGACCCCGACTCACCCACCAGCCCCACAGTCGTCCCCGCAGCAACCCCCAACGAAACCCCGTCGACAGCCGTCCTATCCCCAAACGCCTTCGACACCCCAGCAACCTCAAGCACCCACGCCCCGCCCGCCCCCGGGAGCAGTGGGGTGGACGTTCCCTTCGACGCGCGGCTCACCCACGCCCCGCCCGCCCCCGGGAGCAGTGGGGTGGACGTTCCCTTCGACGCG
>NZ_JAHFUY010000163.1 GCF_023264895.1 Herbiconiux sp.
TGCCGCTCCTTACTGTCCTCCCACCGGATGAGGTCATGGGGGGAAGCGAACGTGATCTCGACGACAACCTGGCGCCGGTGCCGTTCCGAGACTCGGACCTTCGACTCCCGGTAGGGCCGCGTCCGTTTGAGTGGTGGTCTTTCGCTTCGTTGCGATGATCAGCTGTCGTTAGTTTAGGCGGCGGTGATCTCGGGGAGTATCACCGCCTCGTCGATGGTGGGGGTGGTCGCGGTGAGCTCGGTCATGGAGGCTTCGGAGAAGTAGCGGCGGTCGGCGGCTTCCCATTCGTCGTGTTGCTCGACGAGGACGGAGCCGGCCAGGCGGAGCAGGGCGGCGTTGTTCGGGAACACGCCAACGACGTCGGTGCGGCGCTTGATCTCCCGATTGAGGCGTTCCAGCGGGTTCGTGGACCAGATCTGTCGCCAATGCCGGGCGGGGAACGCTTTGAACGCGAGGATGTCGTCACGGGCGTCGGTGAGCATCACGGCGGTCTTGGGGTGGACGCGCTCGATCATGCGCACGACTTCGTCGAACTGGGCATCGATGTGCTCGGCGTCGGGTTGGGCGAAGATCGTGCGGATCACGCTGGCGACCATCTCCTGCCGGCCCTTCGGGAGGGCGGTCAGGACGTTGCGCATGAAGTGGACGCGGCAGCGCTGCCAGGCGGCGCCCTGCAACACGGTCGCTGCGGCCTTCTTCAGTCCGGCGTGGGCGTCGGAGATCACCAGCTTCACCCCGCCCAGACCTCGTGTCTTCAACGAGCGCAGGAACTGCTTCCAGAACTCCTCGGTCTCGCTGTCTCCGACATCGAAGCCCAGCACGACCCGCCGCCCGTCAGCGGCGACGCCGATCGCGACGACGACCGCCTGGGACACGACACGGTGGTCGATGCGGACCTTGCAGTAGGTCGCGTCGAGGAACACGTAGGGGTAGGCGATGTCAGACAGCGAGCGGTCGCGGAACGATGCGACCTCGGCGTCGAGCCCTTGGCAGATGCGGGACACCTCGGACTTCGAGATGCCAGTGTCAGCGCCGAGCGCTTTGACGAGGTCATCGACCTTCCGGGTTGAGACGCCGTGGAGGTAGGCCTCCATCACGACCGCGAACAAGGCTTGGTCGACCCGGCGGCGCCGCTCCAGCAGCGACGGGAAGAACGACCCCTGCCGCAACTTCGGGATCCGCAACTCCAGATCCCCAGCCGTGGTCGACAGCACCCGCGGCCGGGAACCGTTGCGGGTAGTCGTGCGCTCGCTCGTGCGCTCGTAGGGGGCGGCGCCGATGAATGCGGCTGTCTCCGCGTCGATCAGCTCCTGGTAGAGCCGCTCGGTCGCGGCTCGGATGCGGTCGGTGGTGCCGGTGAGCTTCAGTTCCCCGAGCAGCTCGAGGAGGGCAGACTGGTCAAGAGCCATCGTGCGGTGTCGTCTTTCTGTGTGAGTTCTTGGTCGTTCTCACTGACCATCGCACGATGGCTCACCCCGTCGCGGTCACGACGCCGCGGGCCCGAAAGACCACCACCCCGCGGGACTCCAGGTTGGAATCCGGGTTCGCAACGCCCGAGACCTTCACACGCGCGTTCGTGCAGCGGTTCGAGATCAGTCCATCGGAGTATCGGAGGATGCTGCGCGCGTACCGCGAGCACGCGGACCTGGCGCAGCAGAGCACGACGTTTGCGGGCTTCGCAGAAGAGACGCCGCTGACACTCCGTTATGACCTCGATGCCGTCCCGGTACGGGTTGAGAGCACCCCCGAGCGGCACCTGCTCGTCCTCCGTCATCGCGGGTACAACGGCCTCGGCATCGGGCACCCATCGGTCGAGCCGTGGCAGCAGCTGAGGGCCTTCGCGATAGAGCACGGCATCGCCCACTCCTCCGACCTCCTCGTGGGCATCACCCCAGATGACCCTTACGTGGTGGACAACGAGCAGATCCGCTTCGACGCTGGCATCCCCATTGCCGCACCGATAGATCCACCCCACCCCTTCACCTACCGCCAGATGCCGGCGCAGGTGTGCGTCGCGCATCGGCACACCGGCGGTGCAGAGCAGATCGCGAAGACCTTCGCGGCTATCGGGGTGCAATGGATGCCCTCAGAAGGGTGGCGGTTGCGCTGCGCACCGCCCTTCGAGATCCATCACGTCGACCAGCGCGCGAACGACGCCGTTCGCGTCAGCTGGACAGACGCCTATGTGCCTCTTGATCACCACCCCGACCATCACCCAGGAGAAGGCCCATGATCGCTTTCGAGTTCACCGAGCACATCGACAGATCGCAACAGGAAGTGTTCGCAGTGCTGGCAGATCCCACAAGGGCGGTCGACTACGTCGACGGTGTCGTGAAGAGCGTGAAGGTGACGGATGGCCCGCTCGCTGTGGGGTCCGTCATCGAGGAGACGCGCCGAGTGAAGAGCAAGGAGGCGACGGGGCAGCTGCAGATCGTGGCTCTCGAGCCGCCCACCGCTTTTGCGGTCGCCAGCGAGGCGGAGGGCATCACCGCGACCTACGTCTACCGGCTGCACCCGGCCGGCACCGGCACGCGGATCGAGTGGACGTGCGAGCTCGCCGCCGGCGGACTGCGGCGGATGATGCTGCCCCTGGTGGCCGCGATCACAAAGAAGGAGGACGGCGACCATCTGGCCCGACTCAAGGCATACATCGAATCGCAGCGAGCAACGGAGACCGCCTCGTGATGCCTTCCGACACCAGCGTCGACGAGGCGCTGGACCGGGCAACCGGGCCACGACGCGGCGAGGTAACCGAACTCCTCGAGCTCTTCGAGCACGTTGCACAGCGCCCGCCGGTGGTGTGGGCGGAACGGATTGTCGGGTTCGGCCAATACGGCTACGCGTACGACAGCGGGCGAGAGGGTATCGCGCCTGAGATCGCCTTCGCTTCCGGGTCCAAGCACACGCTTTACCTGGTCGAGGGGTTTGCCGAGCGGTGGCCCGACCTGCTCGAGCGGCTCGGTCCACACCGCACCAGTAGCGCGTGCCTCTACCTCCCCCGATTGTCGGGGGTGGACCAAGATGCGCTGCGGGAACTACTCGATCGCTCCCTCGCCGTCATTCGAGACGTGCACGGCGACGGCAAATGAGCATGGCGTCTCTCGTCCAAGTAGCCCAGCGCGTGGTCGATCTGGAACGCGCCACAGCCTTCTATTCCGCACTGCTCGGCTCCGCCCCTGTGGCCCGATTCGATCCGCCCGGTTTGGTGTTCTTCGATCTCGACGGCGTCCGTTTGCTACTCGAGAGCGCGGCACCGTCAGCGCTGCTCTACCTCCGCGTCGATGATCTGGAGTTAGCC
>NZ_JAHFUY010000001.1 GCF_023264895.1 Herbiconiux sp.
CGGCGGCTCCGGTGGCAGCGGCGGCTCCCGCCCCGGCCCCCGTGGCTGCGCCGGCTCCCGCGGCTGCCGCACCGGCACCGGTGCCTGCCGCTCCCGCCACAGCTGCCCCCGCCGCACCGGCTGTCGCCCCCTCGGGCGGTCTCGGATCCGACGAGGTCGCCATCAAGGCGCCCATGGTAGGCACCTACTACTCCTCCCCGAAGCCGGGGGCCCCGTCGTTCGTCTCAGTGGGAGACACCGTCACCAAGGGCACCGTTCTCGCGATCGTCGAGGTGATGAAGCTCATGAACAACATCGAGGCCGAGGTCGACGGCACCGTCACCCAGATCCTGGTCGAGAACGAGCAGGCCGTCGAGTACGGCCAGCCGCTGCTGGTGATCAAGCGCCATGGCTGAGCCCGTCACCTCCACCTCCACCTCCACCCCCAAGGTCGGGAGCGGAAGCATCCGGAGCGTGCTCATCGCCAACCGCGGTGAGATCGCGCTCCGCATCATCCGCGCCTGCAAGGAGCTGGGCATCAAGAGCGTCCTGGCGTACTCCGAGGCGGATGCGGACTCGCTCCCGGTGAAGCTCGCCGACCAGGCCGTGTGCATCGGCCCCGCGCGCGTCAATTCGAGCTACCGCAACGCCCACGCCGTGGTCGGGGCGGCCCTGGCCTACCGGGTGGACGCCATCCACCCCGGCTACGGCTTCCTCAGTGAGAACGCCGACTTCGCCGCGATGTGCGAGCAGGAGGGCGTGACCTTCGTCGGCCCCGCCTCCGACGTCATCTCCCGGATGGGCGACAAGATCGAGGCCAAGATCATCGCCCGCCGCGCTGGTGTGCCCACGGTCCCCGGATCGGTCGGAGCCATCTCGGAGTACACCGAGGCGCTCGCCGTCGCGAGCGAGGTGGGCTACCCGCTGCTGATCAAGGCGGCGGCCGGCGGCGGCGGTCGCGGCATGCGCGTGGTGCAGGCCGCCGAGACGCTCGAGAAGGATCTGCAGGAGATCATGTCCGAGGCCGAGGTGGCCTTCGGCGATCCGTCGGTCTACATCGAGCGCTACCTCACCGACATCCGGCACATCGAGATCCAGGTCATCTCCGACGGCGAGACCGTGCTGCACCTCGGCGAGCGGGACTGCACCGCCCAGCGGCGCAACCAGAAGCTCGTGGAGGAATCGCCCTCGCCGGTGCTCGACGCCGAGCTGCGGCAGGGTCTCGCCGACGCCGCCGTGGCGCTGTGCCGGGAGGTGGGCTACACGAACGCCGGCACGGTGGAGTTCGTGTTCGACAACATCGAACGCACCTATTACTTCATCGAGATGAACACGCGCATCCAGGTCGAGCACCCGGTCTCCGAGATGGTGAGCGGCATCGACCTCATCAAGCTGCAGCTGCAGATCGCCGGAGGCGTGCCGCTCGAGCTCCGTCAGGACGACGTCGTCATCCGCGGGCACGCCATCGAGTGCCGCATCAATGCGGAGGACCCGGATCGCGACTTCGCCCCGAACCCCGGCACGATCGCGCGGTTCCGGGCACCAGGCGGCTTCGGGGTGCGCCTCGACACGCACATCGAGACCGGCTACGTCATCCCGCCGTTCTACGACTCGATGGTGGGCAAGCTCATCTGCTGGGGCCAGGACCGCGACGAGGCCATCGCCCGCACCCTGCGTGCCCTCGAGGAGCTCGAGATCGAGGGCATCGTGACCACGGCTCCGCTCCACGCCCGGATCGTCTCGTCAGAGCGCTTCCGCAGCGGCGACTTCAACACCGCGTTCGTCGCCGAACTCCTCGCCACCACTTCGAACCCCTCGACCTAAGGAGACCCTCGTGTCCCTCTCAGCAGCCTCCGGGCGACTCGTCCTCGCCGACCTCGTCGCCCGCCCGTCCACCCGCGCCCGTGCGCTCGCGGTCGACGCCACCCTCGTGCTCGCCGGCGTCGCCGTGGTCGCCCTCCTCGCGAAGGTCTCGTTCTTCATCGGCCCGATCCCCATCACGGGCCAGACCCTCGGGGTCATCGCCGTCGGCGCGGCCCTCGGCTCCCGGCGCGGAGCGGCCGCGCTGACGACCTACCTCCTGGCCGGCCTCGCCGGGCTCCCCGTGTTCGCCGGCGCCGTTGCGGGCCCCGCCTACGTGCTCGTGCCGTCGTTCGGCTTCGTGCTCGGCTTCATCCCGGCCGCGTTCGTGGCCGGCTGGTTCGCCGAGCGCGCGTGGGACCGCAAGCCGGTGCTGGCCTTCCTCAACTTCGTCGCCGCGTCCGTCATCCCGTTCCTCGTGGGCGTGCCCTACATGGCGCTCATCCTCTCGGCCGTGCTCGGCCAGCCGGTGACGGCCGCGGGGGTGCTCGAGGCCGGTGTCTGGCCGTTCATCGTCCCCGGTCTCCTCAAGGCGGCGGCCGCGGCTCTCATCATCCCGGGGGCCTGGCTCCTCGTGCGGAGCGCCGACAAGACGACCGGCAGGGCTCCGCGGCGATGATCGACAAGACCGTCGCCGGCACCGCCGAGGCGGTGGCCGGCATCGCCGACGGCTCGACGGTGATGATCGGCGGCTTCGGCCGGGCAGGCCAGCCGGTCGAGCTCATCGACGCCCTCATCGAGCAGGGCGCGGGCGACCTCACCGTCGTGAGCAACAACGCCGGCAACGGCGACGTGGGCATCGCCGCTCTGCTCGCGGAGGGACGAGTCCGGAAGGTCGTCTGCTCGTTCCCCCGGCAGCACGACTCCTGGGTGTTCGACCGGCTCTACCGGGCGGGCGAGCTCGAGCTCGAACTCGTCCCCCAGGGCAACCTGGCGGAGCGCATCCGGGCTGCCGGTGCCGGCATCGGGGCGTTCTACAGCCCCACCGGTGTCGGCACCCTGCTCGCCGAGGGCAAGGAGGAGCGCACCATCGACGGTCGGCGCTACCTGCTCGAGCACCCGATCCGAGCCGATGTGGCCCTCGTGGCCGCGTATCGCGGCGACCGCTGGGGCAACCTGGTCTACCGGGAGACGGCGCGCAACTTCGGGCCGATCATGGCGGCCGCGGCCACCACGACGGTGGTGCAGGTCGACGAATTGGTGGAGCTCGGCGCGCTGGATCCGGAGAGCGTCGCGACGCCCGGCATCCACGTCGACCGCGTGGTGGCCGTCGGCTACCGGCCGTGGATCCACGAGGGCCGGTTCGTGGGCGGCGTCGACGTGAACGGGGCGCCGCTCGAGCAGAGCCCCGAGTCGTCAGTGGCGGGAGCGGTGCGATGACCGGACTCTCGCGCGACGAGCTCGCCCGGCGCATCGCCGCCGACATCCCCGAGGGCGCCTACGTGAACCTCGGCATCGGGGCCCCGACCCTCGTGGCCAACCACCTGCCGGAGGACCTCGAGATCGTCCTGCACACCGAGAACGGCCTGCTCGGCATGGGGCCGGCTCCCGAGGACGGGCTGATCGACCCCGACCTCATCAACGCGGGCAAGCAAGCCGTGACGGCGCTTCCCGGTGCCGCCTACTTCCACCACGCCGACTCGTTCGGCATGATGCGCGGCGGCCACCTCGACATCTGCGTGCTCGGCGCGTTCCAGGTGAGCGAGCGGGGCGACCTCGCCAACTGGTCGACGGGCGAGCCAGGGGCGATCCCTGCAGTGGGCGGGGCGATGGATCTCGCGATCGGTGCGAAGCAGGTGTTCGTCATGACCGACCTGCTCACCAGGGACGGCGCGTCGAAGCTCGTCGCCGAGTGCACCTATCCGCTCACCGGGGTCGCGTGCGTCTCCCGGATCTACACGGGCGACGCCGTGTTCGACGTGACGCCGGAGGGCCTCCGGGTGCGTGAGGCGTTCGGCGAGCACACGGTCGCCTCGCTCGAGGAGCTGACCGGACTGACGCTGCAGGCTGCGGCGCCCGAGCTCGCCTCTGCAGCAGAGGAAGAAGGAGGATCGCGATGACCGTGAGCGTCGTGCACGACGCCGTGCGCACACCGTTCGGCCGGGCCGGAGGCGCCCTCTCGGGCGTGCGGCCCGACGATCTCGCGGCCGTGGTGATGGCCTCGATCGTGGAGCGCTCGGGCCTCGATCCGGCGCGGATCGACGACGTGATCTTCGGCGACGCCAACCAGGCCGGTGAGGACAACCGCAACGTGGCGCTTAGGGGCGCTGCTCGCCGGGTTCCCCACGAGCGTGACCGGCACCACCGTCAACCGGCTCTGCGCCTCGTCGCTCGAGGCGGTCATCCAGGGCTCGCGGGCCATCGAGGCGGGTGACGCCGAGGTGGTGCTCGCGGGCGGGGTCGAGTCGATGAGCCGGGCACCCTACGTGGTCGAGAAGTCGCCGAAGCCGTGGCCGGCCAGCGGCAACCCCACGATGTGGAACACCTCGATCGGGTGGCGGATGACGAATCCGGCGCTTCCCCAGGAGTGGACGGTCAGCAACGGCGAGGCCGCCGAGCGCATCGCGCGGGCCTGGAGCATCTCGCGCGAGCAGCAGGACGGGTTCGCGCTGCGATCGCACCGGCTCGCGGCCGAGGCCTGGGCGTCGGGCCTGCTCGACGGCGAGATCGTGCAGGTGCCCGGTGCTCCGCTCGAGCGCGACGAGGGCATCCGCGAGGGCACCACGATGGAGCGGCTCGCCGCGCTCAAGCCGCTCTTCGCCGCCGACGGATCGGTGACCGCCGGCAACTCGTCGTCGATCAACGACGGTGCGTCGGCCGTGCTGATCGCCGCCGAGGGGGTGCTCGACGGCGAGCCGCTCGCGCGGATCACGGGTCGGGCCGCGCACGGGGTCGATCCGCAGGACTTCCCGATCGCACCCGTGGAGGCGGCGAACAAGGCGCTCGCGCGGGCGGGTCGCAGCTGGGCCGACGTCGACGTCGTGGAGCTCAACGAGGCCTTCGCCTCGCAATCGCTCGCGTGCCTCGCGGGCTGGCCCGGCCTCGATCCGGAGAAGCTCAACGCCCACGGCGGTGCGCTCGCCATCGGGCATCCGCTCGGCGCGTCGGGCGGGCGGGTGATCGGGCGCGCGGCGCACGAGCTGGCGCGGCGCGGCGGCGGGATCGCTGTCGTGGCGGTCTGCATCGGTGTGGGCCAGGGCCTCGCCGTCGTGCTCGAGCGCTGACCGCCATCCGAACCCAATAGAAAGGAACGACGATGAACAACGCTGCAGAAGCCACCCCCGACGAGGCCGCGATCCCGTACCGGGGTGAGCAGCCTTTCGGCATGGTCGACGACCTCGTGGTGCCCGGCGCCCTCTCGCTCGACGACGACGAGCGGTTCTGGGTGCCCCAGTCGAAGGACGTCTCGTTCAAGCCGCTCGTGCTCTCGGTGAGTCAGGGCTACTTCGTGAACGTGCTCCGGGTGCGCAAGAACGGCATCCTCTCCCGGCACCGGCATGCGGGCCCCGTGCACGCGACCGTGCTGCGCGGCCGCTGGCACTACCTGGAGCACAGCTGGTGGGCGGAGGAGGGCTCCTACGCGTTCGAGCCGCCGGGCGACATCCACACCCTTGAGATCCCGGACGACGTGGAGGAGATGGCGACGCTGTTCCACGTCACGGGCGCCTACATCTACGTCGACCCCGACGGGAACCCGACGGGTGTGGAGGACGTCTTCACGAAGATCGAGAACGCGCGCGCGCACTACGAGCGCGTGGGGCTCGGGGCGTCGTACGTGGAGCAGTTCATCCGATGACGGCGGCGTGCCGCGCGTGCCGGGGCGGGCCTCGTCAGGGCGCGACGGCTAGGGAGAAGAGTCCCACCACGAGCGGCACCACCACGGCGGCGAGCGCCAGGTAGGAGAGAACGAGCCCCACGGTCGCCCGCACCTGCCCGCCCTCGCGCCGGCGCGCGACGTGCCCCACGACGACGCCGGCGAGGGGCAGGAGGTACGAGAGCGCCGTTACGACGCCGATCGTGACCGGGTCGCCCGGAGCCAGCGTGAGCGGCACCCAGCCGAGTGCCGCGACTGCGGCGGCGGCGATGCCCAGGACGAGGGCGGCGGTGCTGAGCGGGCGGGAGGTCGTGGTGACTTCTGACGTGCGCGACATCGATTCACCCTAGCCCGGTCACCCTGCGTCGCACAGGGAGCCGCATCCGGTGCCTCGTGGCTATAGTGGTCCTGAACACACGGGAGCCCGGTGAGCCGGGCTGAGAGGAAGCGAACCACGCTTCGACCGTCGAACTTGATCTGGATAATGCCAGCGCAGGGAGAGTGAGAGCGAATGCTCGTCGTCGATCGACACCGCCGCCAGTCGGCCGTCACCATGATCGGTTCTGAATCACAGCCGAAGGCCCTCGGCCTCGGCACCTTCACCGCGCCTGCACGTCGCTCCTGATCGGTCGGCCCTCCGCGCCCGCCGCCGGTGAGCGCGAACCGTCTGCAGTGAAAGGCACGCCATCATGTCCCTGAATCCGACCCTGCCGTCCGCGCCCGCGGCCCCGGCCCTGACCCCGGAAGACCTCGGCGTGGGCGCACGCTTCACGATCGCTGTGATGGACGGCGACTTCGCCCGCATCATCGTCGACGCCCTCGCCGCCGCCGACTCCACCGACCTCGTGGTCGTCACCGATCCGGTCAGCACCCTCGTGCGCGGATCGGAGCAGCGCGTGCTCGAGTACCTCTCCGACGTCATCGCGGGCGCCTCCCGCGGCGGCCACCACGTCACCGCCTCGCTGCTGCTCTCCCGCGGCTGCCCCGGCGAGGTCACCTGCAGCACCACCCCCGGCCTCCTGGCCGAGGCGGCCGCTGTGCCCGTGCTGCCCGCCACCGGCATCCGCGCCTCGGCGCACTGGTCGCTCTACCCGCTCGACGACACGGGCCGCCCGGGTGAGACCCCCGACCACCTCCGCGACATCTACGAGGCCATCGACTACGCCAAGGAGCTCGGCGCCTACGTGCGCGGCGAGCACTACGCCACCCTGCTCGAGGGCGACCTCGCCGACGTGCTGGGCGCCGTGGCGGCCGGCTGGGTGCTCGTGGGGCGGAGCGTGCAGCACGTCACGAGCCACGCCACCCTCTCCATCGCGAGCCCCTCGGAGGCGGCACGATGACCGCCACGGCCACCACCCGCCGCACCTCGCTGTTCGCCTGGCAGCTGAAGGACATCATGCTGCTCGTCGTGCTCGGAGCGGTCTTCGGGTTCCTCTACTGGGCCCTCGTGCAGGGCTGGATCGCGCTCTCGGTCGCCACCGGCCCCTTCGGCGACCTCACGCAGCACGTGCTGCTCGGCGGCTGGCTGCTCGTGGCACCCATCGCGATCGCGATCATCCGGCGGCCGTTCGCGGGCATCCTCGCCGAGATCATCGCCTCCGTCATCGAGGTCGTCTTCCTCGGCTCGGCGGTCGGCCCGCTGCTGCTCGTCGCGGCCGCCCTCCAGGGGGCAGGCAGCGAGCTGCCGTTCGCCCTCATGCGCTACCGGCGCTACGGCTGGCTCGTCTACGCGGTGTCGGGCGCGCTCGGCGCAGGCCTCGTGTTCTTCTACTCGGCCTTCCGGTCGGGGTGGTACGGCACCGATCTGCTGCTCCTTCGCCTCGTGATCCAGGTGGTCTCGGGCATCGTGATCGGCGGGCTGCTCGCCAAGGTGATCGTCGACGGGCTGGCCCGCACCGGGGTCGTCGACAACTTCGCCATCGGCCGGGCCCGCCTTGGCGCCTGAAGGCGTGATGTCTGACACGGATCGCGCGGCGGCGCGCACGGTCGACGTCACCGTGCGCGCCCCGGGTTCGCCTCGCCCGCTGCTTGCCGGGGTGTCGCTCGAGCTGGCACCGGGTGAGCGGATGCTGGTGCTCGGCCCCTCGGGATCCGGCAAGTCGAGCCTCGTCAACGTGCTCACCGGGGTCATCCCCTTCTCGCAGAACCTGTCGGTCGAGGGCGCGGTGCTGCTCGGCGGGGCCGACGTGAGCGAGCTGCCCGTGGTGGAGCGGGCGCGACGGGTGGGCGCGGTCGCTCAGGATCCGGCGGCCGCGGTGTGCCTCGCCCGGGTGGACGACGAGATGGCGCTGCCGCTGGAGAACCACGGGGTGGACCCGTCGGCGATCTCGGGGCGGATCGATGACGCGCTCGGCCTCGTGGGCGCCGGCGGGCTCCGGGAGCGGGCGACATCGGCGCTCTCGGGTGGGGAGCTGCAGCGGGTGGCGATGGCCGCGGCGCTCGCCGGGTTGAGTGAGGGCGGTGGGATCGGCCTGGCCGGCCCGACCGGGTCGCCTGCGGACGGTGGGGTCGCCGGCGCCCGAGGGACTGGCGCGCTCGGCGGTGGCGGTGGCGGTGGGGGCGCGTCGGCGGTGCTGCTGCTCGACGAGCCGACGTCGATGCTCGATCCGGCGGGTGTCCGTGCGGTGCGCGGGGCAGTCGCGCGCGTGGCGGAGCGCGGCGAGGTGGCCGTGCTGCTCGTCGAGCATCGCCTGGACGAGTTCGCCGGGGAGGCCGGCGCGCGCGGGCTGCCGGAGAAGGCCCTCGTGCTCGACGGCTCGGGCGGGGTGGTGGCGTGCGGTCCGACCGTGGAGGTGCTGGCGCAGAATGCGCAGCGGCTGCATGATGCGGGCTGCTGGCTGCCGCTCGAGACCGAGCTGCTCGCGATCACCGGGCGACCAGGGGGCCTCGACTCGGCGGAGGTGGGGGAGTGGCTGCGCGGCTGGCTGCGGATGCGGCCGGTCGCGACCGCGGCACGGTCATCGCCGGTAGACGGCCCAGGTGAGGGTGATGTCGAGGCGCCGGACGTGGCGTCGGTCGCGAACCACGATGACCGCGATCCGTTGCTCTCTGCGCGGTCGCTCGTGGTGGGGCGGCCGGCTCCCGGCGCACGCCGATCACGGGGACGGCGCGCGCCGGTCGATGCGGTGCTCGCGGGTGTGGATCTCGAGCTGCCTCCCGGCGAGGTCGTGGCGCTGCTGGGCGCCAACGGATCGGGGAAGACGAGCCTGCTGCTCACCCTCGCCGGGCTCCTGCCTGCGGCCGGGGGAGCGGTCGCGGGGGCGCGGCCGAGCATGGTCTTCCAGAACCCCGAGCTGCAGTTCCTGGGGCACCGGGTGCGCGACGAGATCGGGATCGGCGTCGCCGGCAGCCGCGACGAGGTGGCTGAGATCGTCGACCGCCAGCTCGCCGTGCACCGGCTCGAGCACGTCGCCGATCGCGACCCCTACCGCCTCTCGGGCGGGGAAAAGCGGCGGCTGAGTCTCGCCGCCATGCTCGCCCACGCCGACCGCCCTGTGCTGCTCGCCGACGAGCCTGCGTTCGGGCTCGACCGTCGTGACACGGTCGCCACCGCCGACGTCTTCCGCACCGAGGCTGCCCGCGGGCGGGCCGTGGTGTTCTCCAGCCACGACCTGCGGTTCGTCGCGACCGTCGCCGACCGCGTCATCGTCCTCGCCGACGGCGGGATCGCGGCCGACGGTCCGACCGTCACGGTGCTCCGGAACGCGGACGTCCTGCGCCGCGCCGGCCTCGAGCTGCCGCCCCTCGTGGCCTGGCTGCTCGCCGAGACCGCCCCGGCCGACCCCACCACCCCAGCGCGGGATGTGGGCGACGTCGACGCCGTACGCGTGCTCCGCTGGCTCTACGCGACCGGCGCGCATCCGGAGGCCACCGCACCGCCGCTGCCCACGGCCGCCGGCACGTCGCTCGAGGAGGCGGCACGATGATCCTGAACCCCGCCCAGGTGCCCGACTCGCCGCTCGCCCGCCGCAACCCCACCGTGAAGCTCGCGGTGCTGTTCCTCGCCTCGGTGGCGCTGCTGTTCGTGCTCGACCCCGTCACGCCGGCGGTGATCTACCTCGCCGGGTTCATCGGCGCCGCCGTGGGCGGGCGCATCCCGCTGCGCACCCTGCTGGCCGTGCAGCTGCCCTTCTTCGCCTTCGCGGCGGGCGTGCTCACCATCAACGTGCTGAGCCGGCCGGGCACCGCGCTGTGGGAGGAGGGCCCGGTGCGCCTCACCGTCGAAGGGCTCGTCGTCGGCGCGGCGCTGGCCGGACGCACGCTCGCCATCGGCATCCTCTCGGTCGGCTTCCTGCTCACCACCGACAGCCTCGCGCTCATGACGAGCCTGCACCAGAACGCCCGCCTCGGCGCCCGCCCGAGCTACGCGCTCATGGCCGGCCACCGGCTGCTGCAGCAGCTGCCGGGGGAGTGGGCGGTCATCCGCGCCGCCCAGTCGGTGCGCGCACCGCTCCGGCGTGCCGGCACCGTACGCCAGGGCACCGTTCGCCAGGGCACCGTACGCCGAGGGCCCGGGGCGTTCGGCCGGGCGGGCTTCGCCCTGCTCGTGCAGTCCATCCGCCGGGGCGAGCGGATGGCGCAGTCGCTCGAGTCGCGCGGACTCGGCCTCACGCCCCGCACGGTGTGGCGACCGGTGCACGTGACCTCCGTCGACCTCGCGTTCGGAGCAGTCGTGCTCGCCGGCCTCGCGACCGTGATCGGGGTCGCCGGCGCGCTCGGGCTGCTCCGGGGCCCGGGAGCTCTGTTCTGATGACGCCGAAGCAGGCCCGACTCGTGGCGCTCGTCAACCCGCCGACGAGCCAGTACGCCGCCAACTGGAGCAACCCGCTGAGCCGCTCCGACTGGCTGCGCGGCACCTTCTACGCCGACCTCGGCCGGCTGCTCGAGCGGGGCCGGTTCGACATGGTGTTCCTCGCCGACGCGCTCGCCGTGCCCGAGGACGCCGACGGCGAGATCGCCACGACCCTCCGCACCGGCGGCAAGGGCGCGATCTACCTCGACCCGATCGTGGGCCTCTCGCACATCGCCGCCGCGACCACCCATCTCGGGCTCGGGGCGACCGTGTCGACGACGTTCCAGCATCCGTTCACCATCGCCCGCAGCCTGCTCAGCCTCGACCAGCTCTCGGGAGGGCGGGTGGCCTGGAACATCGTCACCTCCACGACGGATGCGGAGGCCCGCAACCACGGGCTCCCCGCCATCCCCGACAAGGCCGCCCGCTACGACCGCGCCGACGAGGTGGTGCAGGCGGTGATCGACCTCTGGGAGGGGTGGGAGCCGGATGCGCTCCGGCTCGACCCGATCGCTGGGGTCTTCGCCGATCCCGTCCGGGTGCGCCGCGCACCACGGCGGGGCGGCGACCTGCCCTACGCCCCGGGGCCGCTGGCGATGCCGCGGAGCCCGCAGAACCGCCCCGTGCTCATGCAGGCCGGGGCCTCCCCGCGGGGACTCGAATTCGCCGCGCGCTGGGCCGAGGTCGTCTTCGCCACGGGCGGCTCGCCGGAGGCGCACCGGACTCAGCGGGCGGCCTTGAAGGAGCGGTGCCGGCAGCTCGGGCGGGATCCGGAATCACTCCTCTACCTGCCGGCCATCCAGCCCGTGCTCGGATCCTCGGCGTCGGACGCCCGCCGCAGGCTCGCGTCGCTCGAGGAGGCGCTGGATCCCGATGCGGTGCTCGTGGCGCTCGGCCGGCTGCTGCACGCCCGGCCGCACGAGCTCGATCCGGATGCCCCCGCCGTGCCCCTGATCGAGGCCCACCGGGGCGCGACGGGCAGCGACGGCTTCGAACGGTCGATGCTGCACGCGGCCGAGAGCGAGTCGCTCACCGTGCGGGGGCTCGCCTTCCGCCAGGCGCTCAGCCAGTTCAATCTGCAGCCCGTCGGCACGCCGGCGGCGGTGGCCGACGAGCTCGAGCACCTCCTCGACAGCGGCGCGGCCGACGGCTTCGTGGTGATGCCGGCGCTCTACCTCAGCTCGTTCGACGACGTCGTGAACGGTCTCGTGCCCGAGCTGCAGCGGCGCGAGCGGCTCCGCGAGGAGTACGAGCACGCGACGCTTCGGGGGAACCTCGCCTGAGGGTCTCCGCGGGCCGGGCGGTGCCCGATCGGCCGCCTACGCCGCCACGCGCGCGTGCGCGTCGGCCAGCAGCTCCACCGACCGCAGCCGAGCGGCCGTCTCGAGAGACGCGTGCGCCACGATGACCTCGTCGACGTCAGCCGCGCGCGCGAAGTCCTCGATGTAGTCCGAGACATCCGCACCGGTGCCGAGACCGGTGTAGGTGGCCATGCTCTGCACCTGCGCACCGGCCGGGGTGGTCAGCAGGTAGTCGAGCTCGTCGTCGCCGAACTGGCGGTCGAGGGGGATGCGGCCGCTCTGGCGCAGCAGCATCACGAGCCGTGCGCGCTTGACCCGGGCGAGCTGCGCCGCCGCATCGTCACGGTCGTCGGTGACGATCGCGTTCACGCCGGCGATGACGTGGGGCCGCTCGAGCTGCTCCGAGGGCGTGAACTCCCGGCGATAGATCGCCACCGCCTGGTGCAGGGCATCCGGGGCGAAGTGCGACGCGAACGCGTAGGGCAGCCCGAGGGCGGCGGCCAGCCGGGCACCGAACAGCGACGATCCCAGGATGTAGAGCGGCACCCGCGTGCCGGCACCGGGCGTGGCGTTGACCCCGGGCACACGCGACTGCCCGGCGAGGAAGGCCTGCAGCTCGAGCACGTCGTCGGGGAAGTGCTCCGACGACGCCGGGTCGCGGCGGAGCGCCCGGAAGGTCGCCTGGTCGCTGCCGGGCGCCCGCCCCAGCCCCAGGTCGATGCGGCCGGGGTGCAGGGACTCGAGGGTGCCGAACTGCTCCGCGATCGTCAGCGGCGCGTGGTTGGGCAGCATCACACCGCCGGCGCCGAGCCGGATCGTGGAGGTCTGGGAGGCCACATGAGCGATCAGCACCGCCGTGGCGCTCGACGCGATGGTCGCCATGTTGTGGTGCTCCGCGTACCAGACGCGCCGGTAGCCGCTGGCCTCGGCCTGCTGGGCGAGGGCGACGGAGGCCGCGAAGCTGTCGCGCACGGTCTCCCCGGGAGCGATGGGGGCGAGGTCGAGGATCGAGAGAGGAACAGTCACACGAGGTGCAACGCCGGAGCGCGGCTCGTGCTTCCCGATCGCGAGGTAGAATGGGATCACTTCAGATCGGGCCTGGATTTGGGCTCGCGACGTTCGTCGAAACGTCTGCACCATCCACCGAGCCTGAAAGCCGCACCGTGACCTCCTCCGAGTTCTCCCGTTCTTTCACCGACCTCGTTCCGCATCCCTCCGCGCTCTCCGCGCGCGGGGCTCTCGACCGCATCGAGGGTGGTGAGCCGATCGCCCTGCCCACCGCCACTGCTCTGCTGGGCGCCCGTGGCGACGACCTCGACCGGCTGCTCGCCCGGGCCTCCGCCATCCGCGACGACGGTCTCCGGCGGGCCGGCCGCCCCGGGGTCATCACCTACTCCAAGAAGGTGTTCCTGCCGATCACCCGGCTGTGCCAGGATCGCTGCCACTACTGCATCTTCGTGGACACCCCCGGCGGGCTCGCGAAGCACGGCATCACCACCTTCATGGAGCCCGACGAGATCATCTCGATCGCCCAGGTGGGCGCCGGAATGGGCTGCAAGGAGGCTCTCTTCACCCTCGGCGACCGCCCCGAGAAGCGCTGGCCCGCCGCCCGCAGCTGGCTCGCCGAGCACGGCTACGGCTCCACGCTGGAGTACGTGGGCGCGATGGCGCAGCGCGTGCTCGACGAGACCGGCCTCATCCCGCACCTCAACCCGGGCGTGATGTCGTGGAACGAGATGCAGCGGCTGCGCCCGTGGGCGGGCTCGATGGGGATGATGCTCGAGACCACCGCCACCCGGCTGTGGTCGGAGCCGGGAGGCGCCCACTTCGGCTCGCCCGACAAGGATCCGGCGCTGCGGCTGCGGGTGATCGAGGATGCCGGGCGCTCCCGCATCCCGTTCACCTCCGGAGTGCTGCTCGGCATCGGCGAGAACCACGCCGAGCGCGCCGAGGCGCTGTTCGCGCTGCGCGACCTGCACGGCCGGTTCGGGCACCTGCAGGAGACCATCGTGCAGAACTTCCGCTCCAAGCCCCGAACGGCCATGCAGAACGACCCCGACCTCGGGCTCGACGAGTACATCGCGGCCGTCGCCACGGCCCGCATCGTCATGGGTCCGGATGCCACGGTGCAGGCGCCGCCGAACCTCACCGACCTCCCGGAGCTGGGGCTGCTGCTGCGGGCCGGCATCAACGACTGGGGCGGCATCAGCCCGCTCACCGCCGACCACGTCAACCCCGAGCGGCCCTGGCCCGACATCGACCTGCTCGCCGAGCTCACCAGCCGTGGTGGCTTCGCCCTGAAGGAGCGGCTCACCGCCTACCCCGAGTACCTCGCCGACGCCGACCGCTGGCTCGACCCGAACATCACCCCGGCGCTGCAGGCGCTCATGGATCCGGAGACGCTGCTCGCCGACGAGTCGGCACGGGTGGCGCCGCGCCGCACGGCGGACGTGCCCGCCGACGAGTCGGCTGCCGACGTGCCCGCCGGAGCCGGTCGTGCCCACCGAGCCGCCCACGTCGACGACGGCCTCCGAGCCGCTCTGCTCTCCGCGGCGCGGGGATCCGGAGACGCGATCACCGACGACCAGGCCGTCCTCCTGCTGGGTGCTCGCGGCGGAGCCCTCGACGAACTCGCCGGCATCGCGGATGCGGCGCGCGAGGCGAGCGGCGACCGGGCCGTCACGTACGTGGTCAACCGCAACGTCGACACGAGCCTGCTGACGCTGGGCGGCGAGCACGACGCCGATGACCCCGGGGCGCCCACCCCCGCGCTCACCCTCGACATGGTGCAGCAGCTCGCCGCCGAGGCCGCCCAGCTCGGCGCGAGCGAGCTCTGCCTGCAGGGCCGACCCGCGGCGCACCTGCCCGGCACCGTCTACCTCGACGTCGTGCGCGCCATCCGCGAGGCCGCACCCGAGCTCAGCATCCACGGCTTCCGCCCCACCGAGCTGCAGGACGGGGCGCGCCGCACCGGTCGCAGCCTGCCGCAGTTCCTCAGCGAGCTCCGCGAGGCCGGCCTCAGCAGCGTGCCCGGCACGGCCGCCGTGGTGCTCGACGACGGCGTGCGCGCTGCCTTCAGTCAGGGGCAGCTGCCCCCGGCCGCCGAGTGGATCGCGACCGTCGAGGCCGCGCACCGTGCCGGCCTCGGTTCCACCTCGACCCTCGTCTTCGGCCACGTCGAGACCCCCGCCCAGATCGTGGCGCACCTGCGGGCCCTCGCCGCCCTGCAGGAGCGCACGGGCGGCTTCACCGAGTTCATCCCGATGCCGTTCGTGCCGGGCGACGCGCCGCGAGCGCTGGCCGCCCTGGCGGGCCGTGGGCCCTCGCCCGAGGCCTCACGCGCCGTCATCGCGGTCTCCCGCCTGCTGCTGGCCGGCCGCATCGACCACGTGCAGGCCGCCTGGACCAAGCTCGGCCTCGGCACCACCGGCCAGGTGCTGCGTGGCGGCGCCGACGACATCGGCGGGGTGCTCCTCGACGGCGCGCTCTGGCCCGAGGCGGGGCCCGAGGCGCGCCTCACCCTCACCGATGCCGACGTCGAGTCGCTGGCCCGCGCATCCGGTCGCCCCGCCCTCCGCCGCGACACCGCCTACCGGCCCATCGCGGAGGCACTCGTCGTGAGCGGGCGTTGATGACGACGCCGTCGCTGTCGCAGCAGCCGGCCCACCCGGCTCCGGATGCCTCGCCGCGCGAGGTCGACACCATCGTGGTGGGGGCCGGGATCGCGGGCATCGCCGCCGCCGCCCAGCTGCGGCGGCGAGGCATCACCGACGTGCTGGTGGTGGAGCGTGCCCACGACGTGGGCGGAACGTGGCGCGACAACGTCTACCCGGGTGTCGCCAGCGACATCCCCGCGCACCTCTACTCCTATTCGTTCCGGCCGAACCCGGGCTGGAGCCGGCGGTTCGCGCCCGGGGCCGAGATTCAGGAGTACCTGCGGGGCGTGGTGCGCGACGAGGGTCTGGCCCCGCAGCTGCTGCTCGGGACCGACTTCACCGACATTTCCTGGGACGACGACCGGCGGCGCTGGCGGCTGGCGACCAGCCGGGGCGAGCTCGTCTGCCGTGTACTGATCCTCGCGGCGGGCCGGCTCTCCGAGCCCGTGCTCCCGCAGCTGCCCGGCCGGGAGTCGTTCACCGGCGCCGTGATGCACAGCAGCGCCTGGGTGCCGGGGCTGGATCTCGCGGGCGCGCGGGTCGGCGTCGTCGGCACCGGGGCATCCGCTGTTCAGCTGGTGCCGCACCTGGCGGGGGTGGCCGCCGGGGTGACCGTGTTCCAGCGCACGGCGCCGTGGGTGGTGCCGCGGGCGGATGCGCCGGTCCCGGCGGCCGTCCGGGCGACGTTCGCGCGCGATCCGGGGGCCATGCACGCGCAGCGGGAGTCGCTCTTCCGCGAGTTCGAGGCCGGGCACGCCGCGCGGGTCGCCGAGGGGCCCGAGCGGGAGGCGCTGCGGCAGGTGGCGCTCGGTCACCTCGCGGCCCAGGTGCCCGACGCGTCGCTCCGCGCCCGCCTCACCCCCGACTACGAGATCGGCTGCAAGCGCATCCTGCTCTCCGACGACTGGTACCCCGCCATCGCGTCGGGGGCGGTCACGTTGGAGCCCTCGGCCATCGTGGCGCTCGAGGGCAACCACGCCGTGGCCGCCTCGGGTGCCCGGCACGAGGTCGACGCCCTCGTGTTCGCCACCGGTTTCGCCGCGACCCGCCCGCCGTTCGCCCAGCACGTGCGGGGGCGCGGCGGCCGGCTGCTCGCCGAGCACTGGGCCGAGGGGATGACGGCGTACGCGTCGATCCTGATGGCCGGCTTCCCGAACCTGATGGTGCTCGACGGGCCGAATGCGGCGCTCGGCCACAACTCGGCGTTCGCCATGATCGAGGCCCAGGCGGAGCTCGCCGGATCCCTGGCCACGCGGATGCGCACCGAGGGCGCCGAGGTGATCGAAGCCTCGCCCGCGGCCGAGCAGGCCTGGACCGACCAGCTCGACGCCGCCAGCCGCGGAACCGTCTGGCTGAGCGGCTGCCGCTCCTGGTACGTCGACGACCGCAGCAGCCGCCTCACCCTGCTCTGGCCCGGCACCGCCACCACCTTCCGCGCCGCCCTCAGGGCAGTCGCCGAGCAGCCCTTGCCCCTCCCCGACGCTGACGTCGCCACGAACGAGCTGATGTCACTGCTCGGCTGACGACGTCCCGAACCGAACGGCCGCAGATTCCGGTGGTTCCCGTGACGATTCCCACGCGGGCGGCTGCGGCGTAAAGTGAAACTCCAGCGCGCGTACGACTCACAATGACCAGGAATGGAGGTAGTGCGATGCCGACCAGGAAGCCGATCAGCCCGAAGCGACTGCGCGAGAGTGTGGTGAAGTCGACGATGAAGACCATGAGCATCGAAGGACGGCTGCCTCCGCACGAGCCGAGACCGAGCACCGCGAGCAAAGACTCTTTGGTGGCGAACTTCAAGTCCACGTCGCGTCAGATGATTGGCTGAGCTCTCTGCCGAGTACGGGGCCACTCCCGTCGATCCGGATGACGAGGTGGCCTTCCTGCCGGGCATCGGCTTCGAGAACAGAGCTGCCCTGTACGAGGCGGAGGCACAGGCGCTCAGCGATCTGCGATACCAGCTCTACGACGCCGTGGCGTCCGGAGAGCTGACCGCTGCGGACATCACGGGTCGTTTCAACCTGGAGAAGATGCACCAGCTGGCCAACCAGCAGATCTGGCAGTGGGCCGGCCGATTCCGCGATCGTGAGTTGAACGTCGGTGCTCCGCCGGAGTACATCCGAGAGCGGCTCTACGGCGCACTGGAGAACCTCACGTGGCAGGTGGAGAACGCCGACGCCATCGGATTCTCGCCCGAGTTGCTCGCGATGAGCGCGCACCACCAGCTCGTCAAGATCCACCCCTTCGTCGACGGGAACGGGCGGATCACGCGGCTTTTCGCCGATGTCCTCCTGCTGGCGCTGACGGGGGATCGCGTCTTCGACTGGTCGGTCGAACCGTCCGACTACGTCGCTGCGGTGAGGCGGGCGGATGCGTCTGGAGACATGGCCGAGCTGCTCGAGATGGTCGGAGTCGAGTACCTGACCGACGAGGTCTGAGCGCTCTCAAGCTGGGCCGGATCTCCCGGCGGCGGGTTCAGCGCGGGTCGCGGGCGAGGCGGGCGGCCAGGTAGGGGGCCGTGCGGCTGTCGGGGGAGCTCGCCACGGTCTGCGGGGTGCCGGTCGCCACGATGCGGCCGCCCGCGTCGCCTCCGGAGGGGCCGAGGTCGATGACCCAGTCGGCGGCCGCCACCACGTCCATCTCGTGCTCGACCACCACGACCGTGTCGCCCGAGTCGACGAGGGCGTTCAGCTGGGCGAGCAGGCGCCGCACGTCGGCGGGGTGCAGGCCCGTGGTCGGCTCGTCGAGGAGGTAGAGGGTGTGGCCGCGGCGCACCCGCTGCAGCTCGGTGGCGAGCTTGATGCGCTGGGCCTCACCGCCCGAGAGCTCCGTGGCGGGCTGGCCGAGCCGCAGGTAGCCGAGACCCACGTCGAGCAGGGTACGGAGACTGCGGGCCGCCGCCGGGACCGCCGCGAGGAAGCCGGCCGCCTCGTCGACCGTGAGGGCCAGCACCTCGGCGATCGACTTGCCCTCGTAGGTCACCTCGAGCGTGTCGGCGTTGTAGCGCGCGCCGTGGCACGTGGGGCACCGGCCGTAGCTGCCGGGCAGGAACAGCAGCTCGACCGACACGAAGCCCTCGCCCTGGCAGGTCTCGCAGCGGCCGCCCGCCACGTTGAACGAGAACCGGCCCGCGGTGTACCCGCGCTCCCGCGCCAGGTCGGTGGCGGCGAAGGTGGCCCGCACGGAGTCGAAGAGGCCCGTGTAGGTGGCGAGGTTCGAGCGCGGGGTGCGGCCGATCGGCTTCTGGTCGACCCGCACGAGGCGGTCGATGTGCTCGAGTCCGGTGACCCGGCGGACGGTCAGGGTGTCGACGCGTGCGTCGGCGAGCACGGCCTCGGCGAGGTCTGCTCCGGCTCCGGTGGTGTCATCCGCCCCGGCAGCCCCGCCTGCGCCGCGGCCGCCGGCGCCCGCCCCCGCATCCGGTGCGTCGTCGTCCGCCGCGTCATCCGCCCCGCCCGGGCCTGCCCGCAGGTGCTCGCGCACCACCTCGCGGAGCACCCGGCTCACGAGCGTCGACTTGCCCGATCCGGAGACGCCGGTGACTGCCGTGAGCGTCCCGAGCGGGATGGCGGCGTCGACGTCGACGAGGTTGTGCAGCCCGATCCCTTCGACGTTCAGCCACTCCCGGGCCTCGCGCGGCGCACGCCGATCCGCGGCCTCCCCGCTCGGCGAGGGGAAGAGGAACGGCCGCGTCGCCGACTCCTCCACCTCGGCCAGCCCCGCGACCTCACCGCTGTAGAGCACCGCGCCGCCGCCCTCGCCGGCACCGGGGCCGACGTCGACGATCCAGTCGGCCCGCCGCACGACATCCATGTTGTGCTCGACCACGTAGACCGAGTTCCCCGAGCGCTTCAGCTGCTCGAGCACATCGAGCAGCGGCTCCGCGTCGGCCGGGTGCAGGCCCGCCGACGGCTCGTCGAGCACGTAGATCACGCCGCTGAGCCCATAGCGCAGCTGGGTGGCGAGCCGCAGCCGCTGCATCTCGCCGGGCGAGAGCGTCGTCGTCACCCGGCCGAGCCCGAGGTAGCCGAGCCCGAGCTCGGTGAGCACCCGGATGCGCGCCAGCAGGTCGGTCGTGATGGCGACCGCCACGTCGGTGCGCTCGCCCGAGAGCGTCGTCGGCAGCGCGGGCGCCGCATCCTGGAGCAGGGTCGTGGGGCGGATGACCTCGGCGAGCTCGGTGAGCGGCAGCGCGTTGAGCTCGGCGATGGAGTGCCCGGCGAAGGTGACCGCGAGAGCCTCGCGGCGGAGTCCGGTGCCGTGGCAGAGCGGGCAGGGGCCCGAGCGCACGAACTGCAGCACCTTCGCCCGCATCATGGCGCTCTTGGAGTCGGCGAGGGTGTGGAAGACGTACTTCTTGGCGCTCCAGAACATGCCGTTGTAGGGCTTCGCCACGCGGTCGCGCTGCGGCGTGATCTGCACCACGGGCTGCTCGTCGGTGAAGAGGAGCCAGTCGCGGTCGGCCTGGTCGAGCTCCCGCCAGGGCCGGTCGACGTCGTAGCCGAGCACGATCGTGATGTCGCGGAGGTTCTTCGCCTGCCACGCCCCTGGCCAGGCCGCGATGGCCCCGTCGCGGATGCTGAGCGAGGGATCGGGGACGAGAGATTCCTCGGTGACCGTGTGGGCCACGCCGATCCCGTGGCACTCGGGGCACGCGCCGGCCGCGGTGTTGGGCGAGAAGGCGTCGGAGTCGAGCCGGGTCGTGAAGCCCTCGGGGAAGGTGCCGGCGCGGGAGAAGAGCATCCGGAGCGAGTTCGACAGCGTCGTGACGGTGCCCACGCTCGAGCGTGAGCTCGGAGCCCCGCGCCGCTGCTGCAGGGCGACGGCGGGCGGGAGCCCCGAGATGGAGTCGACGTGCGGATCGTGCCCCTGCTGGATGAGCCGCCGCGCGTAGGGGGCGACCGACTCGAGGTAACGCCGCTGGGCCTCGGTGAAGATGGTGCCGAACGCGAGCGACGACTTGCCGGAGCCGGAGACGCCGGTGAAGGCGACGATCGCATCCCTCGGCACATCGACGTCGACGTTCCGCAGGTTGTTCTCGTTCGCCCCCCGCACCCTCACGAAGCCGTCGGACAGGTCGCGCGGGGTTTCAGGCATCAGTCGAGTGTAGGTGGGTTTCCGGGGCGCGCTCTGTGGCCGGTGGATGTGTGGTCGCTCGGGGTGGCGCGGCGCGGGGTGGATCTTCCGGTCGAGTTGTCTCCCGCATCCGCTTCGCGGACGCACGCCAGACCCGAGCCAACAACTCGACCGGAAGACCCACCCCGCGCCGCACCGGTGTGCGCAAGGGGGAGGTCTGAGCGGCGGCAGACAGCTCGTCTACAGCAGCGTCGGCTCCTCGGCCTCCCGGTCGATCCGCAGGTAGGGCCCGTACGCCTCGAACAACCGGGCGACCTGCTCGTCGCTCGCGCCTGCCAGCCCGATGCCCACGACCCCGTCTTCCTCCACACCGAAAGTCACGAACTTCATCCCACTCTGCTGGAGGGCCGCGAGATCCGCCCACAGCGCTTCCTCCACGACCTTCGCCTTTGCAAGGGACTGATACGCCTCGACGAAGGCGACCTTCTCCCGGGGCAGCCCGACCTCCTGCCGAATCTGCTCCTCCACCGAGTCGGTGCCGTGAGCGAGGTAGATCACCAGCACATCGGCAGATGCCGGTGTCCCGGATGACACCCCCGCGTAGTTCTCCTTGAACGCAACCGGCCCGAGGTCCCGAAAAGCCAGCAATGCGGACACCACCTCCCCGGACAGTTCCCCGGGCCCGACCTCGGTGCTGAGCGGAGGGATGGGGGTCGGGAGCTGGGGCGCTGCAGATGCAGCTGAGGGTGGCCGCGTTCCGGTACCGGGCGAGCCCACCGTGCCGGCGCACCCGGTGAGCGCCACCGCGACCGCGACGACGACGCAGGGCAGCCCTCGTCGGAAACGAGCCAACCCATACATGTGGGCTCACCTCCCATCCGCCTATCGAGGCGATACGAGAGTTTCTCATTAAACAGGAAGCCATGGGGTTCCAGCCGCGATCCGATCGGGCCGCGATAGTAGGGTGCCGATCGGGAAGACCCGGAATTGTGGGTGTCGAAGGAAGGCGCCATGATCGCGGAGCTCAACAGGCTGGTCGAGCGGGTCGAGGAGAGGCTCGGCGACGACCTCGATGTCGCGGCGTTCGCGACCGAGGTCGGCACCACCGAGTACCACCTGCGGCGGATGTTCTCGTCGCTCGCGGGCATGCCGCTGTCGGAGTACATCCGCCGGCGCCGCATGTCGGTGGCGGCAGCCGACGTGCTCCGGGGCGACGACCTGCTGAGCACCGCAGTGCGCTACGGCTACGGATCGACCGAGGCGTTCGGTCGGGCGTTCCGTTCCGTGCACGGTGCGAGCGTGGGCGACGTCAGGCGAGACGGCGGCCCCCTTCGCACGCAACCGCAGCTCAGGTTCCGCCTGACCGTCGAAGGGAACATCACCATGGACACCCGCATCACCGATCGACCGGCCTTCCGTCTCGTCGGCCACGCGATCCGCGTGCCGCTCGTGCACGAGGGCATCAATCCGCACATCCAGGCCCACATCGCCTCACTGCCGCCCTCGGAGCACGCGCGGCTCAAGGAGCTGAGCGACACCGAACCGGCAGGGCTCCTCCAGGTCAGCGCCGACGTCGATCCCGACTACGAGGAGGGCAGCGACCTGACCTACTTGCACGGCGTCGCCGTCACCGAGACGACGGCCGTTCCCGGCGACCTCGACACGATCGACGTCCCCGCCGGCACCTGGGCGGTCTTCCGCACCGAGGGCGAGCACCCGGCCGCACTGCAGCAGGCCTGGGTCGCGACCGCCACCGACTGGTTCCCCTCCAACCCCTGGCGGCTCCGCCCCGGACCGTCGATCGTCTCGGTGCTCGAGCGCGCCGCCGACTTCAGCAGGGCCACGTGTGAGCTGTGGCTCCCCGTCGAGCGCGCCTGACCTCGAAGGCCCGCGCGGAGGGCGACCAGGCCCAACACAGCTGCGAGTGTCGCGCAAGGGGGAGGCGGTGTCGGTGGTGAGGCGTACTGTCGAAGGCATGATCGAGACCCCGACCGAGCGACTGCTCGGCATCCAGCGCGTGCAGCGTGCGGGCTCGGTCCTGCTCGTGCTCGGCGTGCTGGCGCTCCTCGGCGGTCTCTGGCTCCTGACCACCACGCACGCCGGCCCGCTGGCGGGCATCGCGCTCGCGTTCGCGCTCATCGGTGCGGGCATCGACCGCCGGCTCACCGCCCGCCGTCGCCGCCAGCGCTTCGGCATCGAACTCGAGTACGAGCTGCTCTCGCGGCCCTCGCTCACCTCGAACCCGTAGCGGGCAGCCTCTGACCCGGCGGCGGGTCGGTCAGGCGCCGACGTGCTCGTACTGCTCGAAGAACCAGTCCGGGCGGGTGATGGTCATGAAGGTGAGGCCGTCGGTCTCGATGGAGTGCGCGACCATCGGCTCGACGACGACAATGTCCCTGTCGCTCACCTCGAACGTCTCGTCGCCCACCGTGAACGTGGCGGTGCCCTGGATGATGAAGTAGATCTCATGGACCTCCTTGTTCAGGTGTCGCCCGGACTCCGGACTGCTGGTGTTCAGGGTCTGGTACGAGATGCCCACCTCGTCCTTCACCGCGTACTTCCAGATGGTGCCGTCGGGCGTGGTGATCTCTCGGGATGAGCTGGCCGGGATGTGCATGGGGGTTCTCCTTCATCGGGTTCATCGGGGTGAGGTGGGCAGTCCGAGGTCCTGGCGACCGATGACCTTGAGGAGGTCGAGCTTGCTGCGGTTGTCTCCGCCGACGCCGGGATTGAGCACGAGGAGGGTCTGCGAGCGGTTCTCGGTGAAGAGCATCTGCGCGTCGATCTCGATCCGTCCGAGCTGCGGGTGAACGAGCACCTTGCAGTCGTCGTAGCGGAGGGCGACCTCATGGAAGTTCCACAGGCGCACGAACTCCACGCTCAGGTGGGAGAGCTCGGCTGCGAGGTGCTGGGCCCTCGCGGTGTCGCTGCCCGTGGTGGTAGCCATCCGCAGGCGGGCGACGAGGAAGCGTCCGTGGATCTCATGCGCCTCGGGTGGGTAGAGACGACGCTCCTCCGGATCGGTGAACCAGCGGTAGAAGCCGCTCCTGGCGAGACCCGTGTGGGCGGTCTCGTCACCGATCAGGGCCTCGGCGAGCGGGTTCATCGCGAGGGTGTCGTGAAGATCGTTCTGCACGAGGCACGGGATGTCGACGAGTCCATCGAGCACGCTCATCAGGGCGGGACTCACGTGGTCCGTGCGGTCGAACCGGCTGGGTGCGTTGTGGCCGATGAGCGCGAACAGATGGTCTCGCTCATCGAGCGTCAGCCGGAGGGCCCGTGCCAGGGAGGCGGCGACCTGCGTCGACGGGGTGGGAGACCGTTGCTGCTCGAGACGGGTGTAGTAGTCGGTGGAGATGCCCGCCAGCTGAGCGAGCTCCTCGCGGCGGAGCCCGGGCGCTCGTCTCCGCGGTCCCTCGGAGAGGCCCACGTCACGCGGCCGCAGCAGCTCGCGGCGTGACCGCAGGAACTCGGCGAGGAGGCGTTTGTCCATGCACTCATCATGAGGCGGCCGGCCGCTGTTATCCAGAGAGCGCCGATCCCCCGCTCGGGAGCGAGGGACCGGACGCCGCGCTCAGAGGGTGCTGAAGAGTGCCAGGAGATCGTCGTACGAGCCGTCGGCGGTGGCCCCGCGGATTCCTCGGGCGGGCTCCGCGACCAGCTCCGGGGCGCCGGGGTTCTCACGCCATTGGGTCATGATCTGGTCGAGGAACTCGTCGAGCGGCATGGCATCCGGGTTGTCCTTCTGGTCGAGCAGATCGGTGCGGACGCCCGCTGGCACGATCTCGACGACCTGGATGCCGGTCCCGGCAAGGCGGATCCGCTGGCTCTCGGTGAACGAGTGCAGCGCCGCCTTCGTCGCGCTGTAGGTCGGAGTCGCGGGGAAGGGCACGAAGGCGAGGGCCGAGGTGACGTTGACGATCGCGGCTCCCGTCTGGCCGGCGAGGAGGGGTGTGAACGCGTACGCCATCCGGATCGGCCCGAGGAGGTTGGTGGTGATCTGCTGCTCCGCCACCTGGAGGTCGAGCGGCTCGAGGGGGTTCTCCCTGAGCTGGATCCCGGCGTTGTTCACGAGGATGTTCAGATCGGGATGGGTCATCACGAGGCTCGCGCGTGCCCGGTCGATGGAGTCCGGGTCGGTCACGTCGAGTTCGACGGCGGCGATGTCGGGGTGCTCCGCGGTGATGGCGTCCAGGAGTTCCTTCCGGCGACCGGCGATGATCACCGCGTTGCCCGCCTCCCGCAGCCGCAGCGCGAGACCGAGGCCGATGCCGGAGGTGCCGCCGGTGATGAGGACTGTGTTCCCGGTGATATTCATGGATCGTGCTCCTTCGTGAGGCGTCCCGAGCGGGACCGCTCAAGCGACGTTAGGCGGAGCAGCCGCCGTCAGGGAGAGTCCGGCTGTCCGTGGATAACCGCGGAGCGCTCCGGCGCTGTTGCACTCTCGCGCAGCAGCCGCAGTGTGCGCCGGTTCAGGCTGAGGTTGCTGAGGCCCATCACCAGGAAGAAGGCCACATAGAGCAGCTGCCACCAGTTCCGGCTGATGATGCTGAGGATGGCGAGAGCGATCAGGCCCACCCACAGGATGCTGCCGACGACCGACATCACGCGGAGTCGGCGAAGCTGTTGCTGCACCGACCGCGTCGCATCCGGTGGCCACGGCTCGTGCCAGGAGCGCCGGTGGAGCCACACGGTCCCGACCGACAGCAGGATCGTGGCCGCCACCAGCACGAACGCGCCCAGGATGCTCCAGGGCGGGTTCGCGATCAGGAAGCCTCCCGTGACGGCGATGACGAGCGAACCCGAGATGGCCAGCCACCCGGCCACTCGCGGACTCACCCGGCTCGTTGTGGTGTGCACCGGCTATTCCTTCGTGGGGGCCGACGGAGACTCGGCCAGGAACGAGCCGCGATCGGCGATGAGCCGACGCAGGTAGGGCTCGAGCACGAGCTTCTCCGCCACGCGGCCGACGGGTCCGAACGGCGCCGTGAAGCGGATGCGATCGATCATCACTGAGCCCCCATCGGCCGGTTCGAACACGTGCTCATGCCGGAACGCCTTGAACGGCCCCCGGGTCTGCTCATCGACGGAGCGGTGCGGAGGGTCGAACTCGGTGATCGCGCTGGTGAGCGAGAACCGGATCCCGAAGTGTCGAGCGGTCCACGTGACATCCTGGCCGGCGCCGATGAGCCCCTGTGTGACCCCGGCGACGGCCTCCTCCGCCGAGCCTGCCTGCGACTCCGTGTGGGCCTCGATGCTGCGCGCCAGATCGAACATCTCCTCGACCGACCTGCTCGACCGGGTCACGCACTCGAACGACGCCACCACGGGCTCACTCCTCTTTCTTGCGCCTGGGCGCCGGGAGCGTGAGGCCAAGCATCCCGGCCAGGAACAGTACCGACCCGATCACGTGCTCCGTCCACCCGGCTCGCAGCGGTATGCGGCGAACTCTCTTCAACAAGTGTCACATGCTTGCTCGAGCGCCATCCTCCTCCCATAATTGCCGGAACAGCGAGTGAGGGGTGCCGGATGGTGATGTCGCCGAGAACGCGGCTGCTCGTCGCTGCGGGTGTGGTCGCCGCAGCGCTCCTGACCGGATGCGCGTCACACACGCCCCAGACAGAGGCGCCTGCGACGGTAGCCGCTGAGCCCAGCCCCACCCCGTCGGTCGGGCCCATGTCGGTGTTGGACCCGGCCGAGCACGGCACAGGGAACCCCGAGGTCGACATGGGTCTCATCAGCGCCGAGTTCGTCGCCGGGCTCCAGGCGATCCGGGAGTACGGTCCGCGCGTCCACCCCGACGTCTACACCGGTATCGGCGGCGGGATTCCGGGCGATCCGGACGTGCTGCGCATCTACATCACCGATCGCTCCCCGGAGATGGAGCAGGCGTTCCTGGCCGCGTCGGGCCTGCCGGCCGAGAAGGTGGCCTTCTACACGTCGCTCCGGTCCGAGAAGGACGCCCTCGCTCTGCAGCAGCGCATCATGGATGACTTCGACTCCGGAGCCGTGCCCCGGAGTGCGGTGTCGGAGGTGACCACGTTCGGCCCGGATGCCGACGGCCTGGTGTTCTTCGGCATGACGGGCACCACGCCGAACGAGGCCCAGATCGACCTGCTCTGGGAGCGCTACGGCCCCCACGTCCGCTTCGAGACGGGCCACAGCACGGCCATCGCCAGCCCCGCGTAGGCGCTCTGCCAGAAGGACGACCCCGAGGAGGAGGTCACTGACCCGACGGGCACGGGGGCAGGGCCGTGAGGGGCTGGCCCGGGCGGGGCTGGCCGGCGATGAGGAACTCGCCGATGACCGTCGTGCCGTCGGATTCGTAGACCGGGATGTACTTGTCGAGGTGGACCTCGTTCTCCATCCACTCGGTCACCTCCTCGAAGCTTGAGATGTTGCCGCCCGAGGCTTCGTTCTCCTCCTCCCAGCGGATGTACCCGGTCTTGCAGTTCGTGGCGTGGGCGGCGATGAGATCCGGTCCGGGATTCTCGTTCATCGCGTACGTGCGGGTGTCATCGGGATCCCCGACACCCGATCCGTAGGTCTCGCCCGCCGCATTGACACCGAACTCGGTCTTGATCTTCTTGCTGTAGGCGGCCGTCACCGTCACCTCTGTGCCCGGCTGGAGCTCGAAGAGCACGATGGACTGCTGCGAGAGAGTGAGCGGGATGGTGCCGCTTCGGGCCGAGCCGATCCCCACCTCGCTGCAGTTCGCCCCTCCGTAACCCTCCAGCGACCAGGAGCCCTCGGTGTGGCAGACGACGGTGAAGCTGATGCTGGTGGCCCCCTCCGGTGGCGCGCCGAGGTCGAGGGTGCCGGTCTCGGTGAGGGTCGCCGTGACCTTCTCGCCGAACTGCTCATAGGCGGGCATCCCCGGAGGCGACATCAGGGTGGCCGTGGCCACCCCACCCGCCCCCGTCGCCAGCAGGATCCCGGCGAACACGGCGCCGAGCCAGACCCGGCGTCGGCGCGGCCGCTTGCCGAGCGCAACCTCGTCGACGAGTGCGGTGCGGAAGGCCTGGGAGAAGGTGGGGTCGAGTTCGAGGTCGTTCATGAGATGTCCCCTTGTCCGGAGAGTGCCGGCGCGATGGTGAGTCGGAGGCGCGCTTTCATGCGGGAGAGCCGCGTCTTGGCGGCTGCGGGAGTGAGGTCGAGGAGTTCGGCGGCCTCGCCGATGGGGTAGCCCTCCACGATCACGAGGGTGGCGAGACTCCGATCGATCGACCCCAGCTGCTGCAGGAGCCGATGGAGGTCCTCTCCGAACGGCGCCAGCCTTGCCAGCACCTCTTCTTCCACCGCCGGCAGGTGCTCGGTGCGCGGTATGCGGTCGAGGAGGGTTCGGTAGCGAGACGTGGCGCGCCGGGTGTTCGCCGCCGCGTGGCCCGCGGTCACGAGGAGCCACGGCAGCAGCGATCCGTCGACGACCCGGACGGTGGCGCGCTTGCGCCAGAGCTCCAGAAAGGCGGTGCCTGTGACGTCCTCCGCGTCATGGCGGTCGAGCAGCAGCCTGTACGCGTGCCGGAACACCCGGTCCTTATGCAGGTCGAAGATCTCCCCGAAGGCTTTTGCATCCCCGTCGAGCCCCCGACGCCAGATACTGGCCTCACTCGATTCTGTATCGCCCATACCCTGTATTGTCCGGATGCCCGGGAAAGGTTACGTCGTCGTCGCGTCTTCTCGAGAGACCTGTGGGCAACGGATCGGGTCATTCGCCGTCCGCATAGTCAGGGGAGCTAATAGTTCGTCTAGCTCTAGACCGCTAGCTCTGCTCTGGCAGACGGGGCTTCTCCGCCTACAGGCGGCGGGGTTAGGTTCGGTGGAAACAGTGCATCCATTACCAAGTTGCTCCGCGTGACATGTGGAGCTCGGCGCCGTACGGAGGGTCGAGCCGGCGCCGGCCGTCGAGCGAGAAGCCGTGGCGCTCGTAGAAGCGCAGGGCCCGCTCGTTCCCCTCGAACAGCCAGAGGTGGGCCGCCCCCGACGGCAAGCACTGCAGCAGCAGCCGGCTTCCCAGTCCGGAACGCCAGTACCGCTCTCGCGTGTAGAGCCCCAGAAGCTCGTGGCTCTCTCCCGGAGCCGGCGCCGTCGTGCGTGCATAGCCGACGATCTCGATGTCAGCCAGGGCGACGAAGACCTCGTTCTCCGCGATCCGGTTCACCCACCGTTCCCGTCGAACAGCCGACGGCTCGTCGTGGCGGCGGCGCAGTGCATCCGGGTCCAGGATGTCCCGGTACGCCTCGTCCCACGCGACAAGACTCAGCAGGGCGAGCTGCTCCGAGTCGGCCTCGATCGCCCGACGGATCGTGGGTTCCATCCCCCCATGGTGCACCGGAACCCCGGCTGGTCGCCTGGGGTCGGGGTCATCGGCGCCGGAGCGCGCGTGCCGCGCCGGGGGAGTACGGCACAATGGGCGCAGGGGGTGCCGGATGGCTGCACAGGAGCGCGACGTCGAGCGATGGCTGCGAGCGGTGGGCCTGCCCCTGTTCGTGCGCACGGAGGCGCTGGGCGACCGGCTCGTGAGCCGGGTCGTGCCGTTCATGGTGTTCGCGCTGGTCGCCGGCCTGTTCGTGCAGCTCGGTGTCGACGCCGACATCGATGTCGAGCTCGATTCCACGATGATCGTGGCGCTGCTCGTCGGCGGGGTGCTGGTCGTCGGTGTGGGGTTCGTGGCCGTGCCGATCGTTCTCGGGATCCTCTCCGCCCGGGTGCTCCGGGCGCATCCGCGAGCCGCCCTTCCGACCGGGATCGTCGTGCTCGTCTGCTACCTCGTCGTCCTGCCCGGCGTGACGGCCCTGACATCGCCGCTCGGCGAGGCCGCCTGGCACGCGGGCGTCCACCTCCTCATCGTGGCGATCGCGGTGCTGCTCACCTGGCTCGGCGTCGGTTCGCTCCTCGCCTGGGCGGCCCACGCGGCACTGCAGCAGCTCACCGCGATCGGCGCTCTCGTCACGCGCGCCCTCCCCATCCTCATGCTCGTCGTCGTGTTCGCGTTCTTCTCCAAGCCCCTGTGGGATGTCACGAGCACGATGTCGCCCACCCGCCTGGTCGCCGTCGCGATCTTCTTCCTCGTGCTCGGGCTCCTCTTCGTGATCCCGGTCAGCCGGGTCGAGATGAAGGAGCTCGACGAGAGCATGCAGCCGGCGGAGCGCATCCGTCTCGTGCAGTCGTCGGCCCTCGCCGAGCTCGACGGCTACGCCTCGACGCCCGGTCCTCCGCTGGCCCGTCGCGAACGAGCCAACCTGCAGGCCGTGCTCGTGCTCGCCCTCGTGCTCCAGACCCTGGTCTTCGCGGCGATCGTGTGCGTGTTCCTCATCGTGCTCGGCTCCTTCGCGTTCTCACCGGAGGTGCTGCGGGCGTGGGTCGGCGACCGGCTCACCATGGTCGAGCTGTTCGGCGTGGAGGTGCCGTTCACCTGGGCGCTCGTCAAGACGTCGATCTTCCTGAGCTGTGTCTCGTCGCTCAACTTCCTCGTGTCGGTCACCACCAACGCGGCCTACCGCACGGCCTTCTTCCACCCCCTCATCCACGACGCCCGAGCGGGCCTCGCCGTGCGCGCCGCCTACCTCCGGCGCCACGAGGGAGCCGCCCCCGACGTCCCGGCCGAGGGCACCGCGAATGAGCAGAGGCGGCCCTCTTCGACCGCCAGCACTCGACGTGCCCGGTGAGCAATCAGTTTCCGATCCACCGAGGCTGGCGGAACGTTTCCGGTCCAATGCGCGATGTCGTGCGATTCACTCTCCGTCTTGCGGCGGGGTTGCTGCTCGTTTTCGGTCTCATCTTCTGGGGAGTCGGTCGTGACGGTGTGACGACCGGCGACGCCCTCGCATATGCCACCGTCAGTTCAGTGTCGGTGATGGTCGGGGTTGTCTTGATGATCTGGGGTGCTGCTCTTGTCGGGGGATGGGGCGTTCGGCGGCGAGCGCTGCGCACGATGGACGTCGGTGTGAAGCAGACGCTCGAGATCAACTCGACCGACGATGTGCTGCATCACATGCGCCAGCTCGACGGTGTTCCGCCTCTCTTGCAGTTGCCGTGGGGACTGACTCTCTCTGTGTCCGAGGAGGCGCTCGGCATCTGGGTGGGCCGAAGAGAACCGCATGAGCTTCTGCACCTGCCGTGGGGTGTGGTCCACTCCGTGGATCCGGTGCAGGCGCAGCGTCGGTGGGACGGGGAGTGGTGTCTGAACGTGGTGGTGCTGACACCTGGAGGTCTCGTGCCACTGAGATTCCCCCTCTTGGGCGGCTTCCCCTTCGGAGCGCTGCCCGCCAGCCTGCGGACGACCACCGAGGTGGCTCACCGGCTCCGATCGGCTGATCCGACGACGAGGCCACAGTGACGTGCATCACTACCGGTCTTTGGTCTCGGCCTCCTGCAGGATGTCGCGCGCCCATCGGATCAGGTTGGCCGCATCGCTCGCGCTGATGGCATCCGCACCGTACTGCACCGGCGTCTTCTGAGTGAGGAGCCGTTTCAGACTGGTGGCGGACTTGGTCGACGGGTGGATGGCTTTCTTGAGCAGGTTGATGGCCTGAGCATGGTCATCGCCGGCGCTGCGTTCTCCCAGCACGAGCCCGCAGATCGCATCGGCTGCAGCGATGCCGGCAAGAATCGCGTTGGATCCGGCGACCTTGTTCTCGGCGGCGTTGCCTGGTCCGGCGAGTTCGGCCATGGCGAGATAGACGCGGGCCTCCTGCAGCCTGGCCCGAGCTCCCCCTCTGTCCAGGCTCACCGTGCTGTGCTTAGGCATTCGCGAGCCTCGCGGAGTGGGGCTCCCGGAGGAGCTGCTCGAACTCGGGGCCCACCAGCGCCACTGCATCTTCGCGGACGGACATCATGACGGGGTCGGAGCCTTCGATCGCCTCGTGGAGCCACATGCGCGTCGCGTTGTACAGGTGCCCCTCATTGCCGGTCCACGCCGTGATCTGCTCGCTGAGGCCGGAAGCGAAGTCGATGATGGCTTCCTCCGAGGTGTCATCCGGATACACGATCAGGATGTCGATGTCGGACTGGGGGCCGGCTGACCTCCTCGCGAATGATCCGTAGAGGTACGCTGCGACTCCGTCCTGCTTGGCCAGTTCGTCACGCAGACGCTCGAGCAGCACCCGACGGGCATCGACGGCCGATTCGATCGCAGGCCAGAGAACGTGCTGTCGATTCCCGCGCCAGAACGTCGAGTTGCCGCGGGATGTCGGCAGGACGAGGCCGGCGTCGGCGAGGCGCGCGAGAGCCTTGCGCACTCCATAGGGCGACGCAGTCTCGATGAGTCGATGAACCTGCGACGCGCTGAACTCGGTGTCCGCTCCGGCCAGGACACGAAGCGCCTCGGCTTCGACCGGGTTGGCGATCGTGCGGAGGGGGGATTCGAGATCCATTCACCAATTCTGCTACTAGAGTTGCGAATAAGCAACCAGAGTTGCGCTAGGGCAACTGGAGTTGCGGGCGTTCGTGCTCTCCGACCCGCATTGGGTGGCACCAAATTACTCAGCACGGCCGCTCCCGACTGGGCGGTAGCCTCCCGGGGATGACTAGCTGTCCCTGGCCCGCCCAGAGGTTGCGCAAGCTCGGCGACTGCATCCGCGATGATCGGCCAGTGCCGGAAGGAACGCCTTCATATTCTCAGGCTATGGTCTGGTACGCCGACGTGTTGACCGACGTACAGAGCGTCATCGAGAACGTGGACTGGACGCCATTGCTCGGAGAGCGGCGACCTGAGATCACGTCTCGAGTCAAGACGATCGACACCCTTCGCGACAGGCTGCGCGATCAGCGCAGCATGAAGCTGCCGAACATCCAGGATGTTGCCGGATTGCGATTCGAAGCCGAGATGACGTTGGCTGAGCAGGATGCGGTCATCACTGCCATCCGTGGCTGCTTCGACCACGATGAGGCAGCCGTCCACGATCTTCGGGAGGGTGACCATTCTGGTTATCGTGCGGTTCACCTCTGGCTCAGACTGGATGCGCGCGTCGAGGTTCAGGTCCGCACTCACCTCCAGAGCGCCTGGGCCAACGCCTACGAGGCCGCCGGCGATGTCCTGGGTCGGAGTATCCGGTACGGGGCGATCCCAGAAGCTGCTTCCAGCGCCGAGATCGTCCGATCGATGCAACGCATCTCGTGCGTCGGCATCGCACGCGTGGAAGACTCAGCAGTCGAGATTCAACGGCTTGCGCTGACCATTCACGAGGCCGAACAGAACCTGGGGCACGTTCCTGCTCATGACACCGAGAAGGCTGCGGCGCAACTCTCGGAAACTAGAGCTAGATTGGAACGAATGCAGCAGGCACAGCGAGGTCGGGAGAACGATCTCCGTTCTGGACTGGACGAACTACGAGACCTGCTGATCGATATGCATCGAGAAGCACGAAGGGACGCGCACTAGATGCCAGCCTTCCTGGTCGAATACAACCGACGCTCTCGTGAAGTACGGGTGCAAGAGTTCGATGGCCCTTCCGGTCATCGCGATGCTCTTCTCCGCCGCATCGAGATCGAGAACGAGCGTGAGGACGGCGACTGGGAGATCGCCTCCCTCAACGCTGACTCCCTCGAGACGATCCGGCGGACGCACTCGCGTTACTTCGACGGATCGACTACTGCGCTCTTAGCCACCTAGACGCCGTACGCCTCGGCGGCCGTGCTCCACGACGTTCGCCGAACTCGGGCGGCAACTAGTCGAGGCGCCCGAGGAACGCCGAGATGTCGGCCGCGAGCAGGTCGGGCTCCTCGTGCGGGGCGAAGTGCCCGCCCCGCGGCATCACGGTGTACTGCTCGAGCGCGTAGGTGCGCTCCGCCCACTCCCGAGGCGGCCTGCCGAGGTCGAAGGGGAAGACCGCCACGGCCGTCGGCACCTCGACCGCGGTGATCGGCCCCGGATACCCCTGCGCGAACTCGAAGTAGGGGCGGAACGACGTGGAGATCGAGTTCGTGAACCAGTAGACCGACGCCTGGGTGAGCAGCACGTCGTCGCTGAAGCGCGTGCTCACGTCGCCGCCGCAGTCGCTCCACGCCGTGTACTTCTCCAGGATCCACGCAAGCAGACCGACCGGCGAATCCGAGAGGGCCGGCGCCAACGACAGCGGGCGGGTCTGCTGCTGGTGCTCGTAGGCGCCCTCGTCGGCGGTCCACCGGGCGGCCGAGCTCAGGTACTGCTGCTCGGCAGGTGTCAGCGAGTCGGCATCCGGATCGCTGGGCCCCGCGACCGCCATCAGGTGGATCCCGGCGACGGCCTCCGGATGCGCCTGCGCGAGACGCGACGTGATTCCGGCTCCGAGATCCCCACCGTGAGCGGTGTAGCGCTCGAAGCCGAGCACGTCGTGCATCAGCTGGTGCCACAGCTCGTGCGTGTGCACACCGAGCTGAGGGCGCTGCGGCGAGAAGGGGAGCCCGGGCAGTGCGGGCAGGATGACGGTGCGAGGGGTGGTGCCGGCGAGACCGTAGCGGGCCGGCGCCGCCAGCCTCCGCGCCAGCTCGACCATCTCCAGCATCGAGCTCGGCCAGCCGTTGGTCAGGATGATCGGGAGGCCGCCGGCCCCTGCGCCCTCGGGCTCGAACCGCAGGAATCGGACCTCCGTGCCGTCGAGCGTGGCACTGAACGAGGGCAGCTCGTCGATCGCCTGCTGCTGCGGAGGCCAGAAAAACCCGTCGGCCCAGTACTCGGCGAGCCGCCGCAGAACGCGAGGGTCCGTGCCGGCGGTCGACCCCTGCAGAGGCCACTCGGGAGCCCAGCGCGTGGCGCGAACCCTGCGCTCCAGGTCGGCCAACTCGTCGTCGGAGACGCGGATCAACGTCGTCTGCTCCACCTTCATCCGGGTCGCACCGCCTTCGCTCTCTGCACTTCCCTGAGGTGGACCGTACCGTCACAGCGCTCCTCGCGCGCCGCAAGCACCATCGCCGATGAAGGTCAACCCGCTGGGCGATGTCGTCGGGAGGGAGTGTGTGGGAAGCCTCCCCAGCGAATGGAGGCGCCCATGCGAGTCGTCCACCGGCCCCGATTCCTTCGAGGTCGGCCCATCGAAGTCCCGGTCGAGGCCCCGCGGATGACCACGGCGCGCCTGACACTGCGCCCCTACGCCCCCGGTGACGAGGAATCCTGGCACCAGATCACGTCTGACCCGACGATCGTCCGATACCTGTCCTGGCCCGCGCGCACTCGCGCGGAGTCCCGGATGCACCTGCGAGACCGCATGCACCACACCCATCTCGGTCAGGCCGACGACATCCTCGCCCTCGCGGTCGAGAGAGATGGTCAGTATGTCGGTGATGTCTCCCTGCAGCTGCGCGCGATCGCCCCGGAGGTGCGCATGGTCGAGGCGGGCTGGCTCCTGCACCCCGAGCACCGGGGCCGCGGCTACGCGACGGAGGCCTGCACGGCGCTCATCTGTTTCGCGTTCGACTCCGTGCACGCGCGAGTGGTGACCGCGGTCATCCACCGCGACAACGAGCCGTCCCTCTCGCTGGCCCACAGACTCGGCTTCCTGACGA
Source organism: Herbiconiux sp. (assembly GCF_023264895.1). Taxonomy (GTDB): domain Bacteria; phylum Actinomycetota; class Actinomycetes; order Actinomycetales; family Microbacteriaceae; genus Herbiconiux. Next base: position 34,960 of record NZ_JAHFUY010000001.1, read on the forward strand.
TCGACACCTCCGAGTCCAACGTGCTGCTCGTGCTGCCCGTCTCCCACTTCCGCCGCCACCTCGAGGTCCGGGCCGCGAACCGTCGCGGCGTCCTCCACCGTGCCGGCACCTGAGATCCGTCGGGAGGCGGATGCGCGACGTCCGCTCGTTGCCTAGCGTCGAAGCATGGATGATGCGAAAGAGAGCAACCGTGTGTACCTCGGCGTCGGAGCCGCCTTCATCGCCCTCGCCGCTGCCCTGGGTGTCGCGATGGACAACTGGGTGTTCGCCTTGCCGTTCGCCGTGCTGGCGCTGACCTTCGTGGTCGTGGGGCTGAAGCCGTCCCGGCCGGCCGATGACGGTGCCGATCCCCACCGTTGACGCTGGTCGCCAGCCTGCCTGCCTGCCTGCAGTAAGCATGACCGGAACCTTTACGCCGTTCGACCCGGCTGAGCCGAAAAGAAGATCACTCTCGGCCAAACTAGGGTGACCTGCTTCCTCAGCCGGCACCTTCGTCGGCTTGTGCTCGTGCTTCAGCGTCCTGACTGCGCAGGCGATGCTCGATCCACACCATCACCACGCTCGCGTCGCGCCGGTCGAAGAGCTGCATGCCCACGTCGAGGTCCCCGTTCCGCCACAGGACCGGCGTGGGCTGATCGGGCCACACCCGCTCAGGTGCGCCGAGGGTGAGGTCGAGTGAGGCGATGAGGGCTTCATAGGCCGACCTCGTCGTCGCACTCTCGGGCTCCGGCGAAGCCCCCACGAAGAAATTGACCGTGGTGGGCTTCCCCTCCAGGCTGGACAACGACGGCTGCTCGATCCCCGCGGTGGCTTCGAGCTCCCATTGGATCAGGCCTGGCGACAGCTCGGTCTCCGTTCCCGGCCTGACCGGGAAGCCGAGCTCGGCGAGCTGCGCCGATGCCGTCGCCTCGTCCCGGAGCCACCGTCCGTCGAGCAGTGAGGTGATGATGGCGGTCGCGCGTTCCACGGTCATACGACCACCCTCCACCAGAACCCCGGAAAGCGATCAGCGGCTCGGATAGGTTGTCAGCATGACGGGCGGTCGGGTCAGGGTGGGGGTCGTGGCGCTGGCGGTGCCGCTGCTGCTGCTGCTCAGCGGATGCTCGCTCATCGGCGGTGCGCAGGAGAACTGTCTCCCTCACATCACCGTCTCGCCGTCCCCTGCCGTCGCCGGTGAGCCGATCGTTCTCGCGTCGGCCGACGTCTGCGGCGCTGATGTCCCCGCGGAGGGCTGGACGGTCGTGGTGGGTCACGCCGAGCAGCCGCCCATCTCCGTCACCACCGCCGAGCCCTTCGACGGATCGTTCGAGGTGACCGTCGATCTCCCGCCCGATTTTCCCGCCGGCCGGGCGTACGTGAACATACGCAACTGGGACTACTCGACCTGCAACGACACCGGCAGCTGCGCCACCCTCGACGTCGGCTTCGAGGTCGTCGCCGAGTAGCCCGATAGCCCGGCCGCCCGTGCGGCGGAACGTGCCAGCGGTGGGCCTAGGCTCGAGCGCAGTCGTCCAGGCTCTCGGCGGTGCGCACGCTCGGGAGGTCGGGCGGCCGGGGCGCCAGCCGGTCGAGGGTGACGACCGTGACGTCGTCTTCACGATCGGCTCTTTCGGCGAGAGCTCGGACCCTGTCGACTGCGCTCTCCGACGTCGTTCCGGTGGCGGGGGGTGCCAGCGCGAGGTCCACGGCGAGATCCAGCGACGCGAGCGACCCGTCGAACAGGTCGAGCACACCGTCGCTGAAGACGAGCAGCTTGTCGCCGACCTCGAGCGACCGCGTCTGGGTGGTCCAGCCGGTGCTGTCCGCGGCAGCGAGATTGTTCAGGCCGAGCGGGAGGTTGGCCGATCGGATCGGCTCGTGGCTGCCATCCAGACGCACCACGACGGCGAGTCCGTGGCCGGCATCGAGCACCGTCAGCCGTCCGGTTCCGTGGTCGAGGTGGGCATGGAAGAGCGTCACGAACGAGTTGTTGCGCGCGAGGTCGTCGCCGACCGCCTTCATCATGCGCGGCACCGTGGTTCCCGGATCGTCGGTGCGCGCCAGGCGGAGACCGGCTCGCACGGTCGCGCCGAGCATCGCGGCCCCCGCACCCTTGCCCATGACGTCACCGACGGTGATGACCAGGTGATCTCCGGTGTCCTCCCAGTCGAAGAAGTCACCGCTGAGGGTGCGGCTGGGCACGCAGACGCCCGCGACCGAGAAGCCGTCGCCGGTGAGGGGGCGATCCGGCATGAGGTTCCGCTGCACCTGAGCGCCCTCGCTCAGTTCGCGCGTGATGCTCGATGTCTTCGCACGCAGGCGCCTGGCGGCTTCGTCGTGGCTGAGCTCGGCCATGCTGAACGACACGACGACGAGCACCAGCTGGGTGATGACCGTCGTCGTCGCATCACTCGTCAGCACGGCGGGCGCCATCACGCCGCCCAGCGCCGCGAGGTGCACCACGACCTGGAGGCCGTAGTAGATGGACAGCACCGTGGCGGCGGTCAGCAGAGAACGCCGGGACCGGGAGATGCGGCCGTCGAGCAGGAACAGGTCGCGGGCCGCCAGACCCATCACCACGGCGCTGACGGCGGCCACGGCGAGGAAGCCGGCCAGATCGTTCGCGGCGGGATCGTCGAGAACCGTGACGATGCCCACGACGACGGCCGGAACGGCGAAGTGCCACCATCGGAGCGAGCGCGCCTTCAGCGACCGGACCGCCCACCACGCCCACACCAGACCCACGACGGTGAGCGCGTTGCCCACGGGGATGGCCCACGCCTGCGCGGAGGTGCCGATCAACAGGAACAGTGCGGATCCGGCCAGCAGGAAGGCCAGCGCCGCGGTCCAGCCCAGACTGTAGCGCGACCGGGTCCGGTGGAACGACGAGGTGAACAGCGCCAGGAGGGTGACCGCGTTGAGGGCGAAGATCACCCTCAAGCTGAAATCGTCCAACATAAACTGCGGCCCTTCATCGCCATCGACCGTTCGGCCACACCGCTGCGAGTCGAGCGTTGAGAAGAACTGCAGCTCTCACAGTACGTCACACCGGCAACGGGGCAAGCCCTTGCCTTTTCGCCATGCTGCCCGCATAAATTGGCTATGTTTATGACATAGTCAATACGTGGTGAGGGGGACGTGATGGGTGAGAGACGGTCGGCGTTGGTGTGCAGCATGCCGGCGGTGGGGCATGTGGGGCCGCTGCTCGTCGTCGCGAGCGAGTTGCTGCGGCGCGGGTGGCGGGTCCGGTTCCTCACCGGGCGCCGTTACCGGGCCCAGGTGGAGGCGGCCGGGGTGGAGTTCGTCGAGCTCCCGCCCGAGGCGGACACGCTGGATGCGGTGGGGGAGGGTGAGCGCAACCGGGGTCTCGCGACGATCAATCGCGGTGTCGAGGAGGCGTTCGTGCGTCCCGCCTATTCGGCCGCCGGCCGCGTGCTGCAGCTCCTTGAACGGGAGTCGGCGAACGTGGTGTTCCACGACATGACTTTCCTAGGGGTGCAGGCGCTGTTCGGGCGACCGGCGGGGGAGAGGCCCCTGACGGTGATGTGCGGGATCGGCCCGGCCGGGTTCTCCAGCAGGGACTGCCCGCCGTACGGCATGGGGATCGTGCCCCTCCAGAACCGCGGGTGGGGGCGGGTTCGTGATGCGGTGCTGAATCGATCGGCGAAGATGGTGCTCCGTCCGGCGCACCAGGCGCTCGACCGGTTCCTGGCCAGCGTGGGGGCGCCAGGGCTGAAGGGCGCGTTCTTCATGGATGTGCTCGGACGAAGCGACGTGCTGGCACAGTTCACGGTGCCCGAATTCGAGTACCCCCGCAGCGACGGCCCACAGAACCTGCGCTTCTACGGGCCCATGGTGTCCCCGGCGGCCTCGCCGCGTCCGTTGCCGGACTGGTGGGGGCGGCTGAAACCGGATGCGCCGTTGGTGCATGTCACGCAGGGGACGGTGGCGAACACCGATTTCTCCGAGGTCATCGAACCCACCCTCGAGGCGCTGGCGGACGAGGACGTGCAGGTGGTGGTGTCGGCGGGCGGCGCTGACGTGAACGCGCTTCCGAAGCTGCCGGCGAACGCATTCGCGGCGTCGTATCTGGACTACGACGTGCTGCTGCCGCGCACCTCCGCCTTCGTGACCAACGGGGGATATGGAGGTCTGCATCAGGCGATGCGGTTCGGGGTGCCGATCGTGATCGCAGGAGATTCCGAGGACAAGGTCGAGACCTCTGCCCGCGTGCAATGGGCGGGTGTCGGCGTGAACCTCCGCACGGGCCGGCCCACCGCTGCCCAGGTCCGGGCCGCAGTGCACCGAGTCCTGGACGACCGCGCGTTCGCCGGGAGGAGTGCGGCGGTCGGGGAGTCGATCGCCGCCGCGACAGGGGCGCGTGGTCTCGTCGACGACGTCGAGATCGCGCTTACGCGGGTTCGGTGATCTCCGCAGGCTGAGGGAGCTGCTCGGCGAGGTGGGTGAGCTGGTGGGCGGTCCAAGCCTTCCATCTGTCGCGGGTCCACCCGCGGGTGTGGGTGAAGTGGAGGTAGGCATCGGCGCCGGTGATGTAGCCCAGGATGTCGGCGGCGTCGGGGATGCGGTCGTCGGGGATGCGGTTCCTGCTGGCGAACCAGCCCGCGGCCAGGAGCATGTCCCGGTGACGGCGCTGCTCGAGCTCGTCGTAGGCGGCGCGTGCTGCCGGGTCTGCGTCTGCAGCCGCGCCCATCGCCCGGATGATGCCGGCGGCGCGCTGGTTGGCGTCGTCCAGGAACGTCACGTACCGGTCGATCGCGGTCGCGAAGTCGGGCTCGGCCATGATCGCGGCCACGTCGGCCCGCTCCGCGAGGGAATGGGTTCCCTCATCGCCGGCGAACGCGACCTCGAACGCTGCGATCAGGAGCGAATGCTTGCTGCCCTGCAGCTGCACCGTCGGCACGGCCACGTTCGCTTCCTTCGCGATCGCCTTCAACGATGTCGCGACGTATCCGTCCCGGACGAACAGCGTCGACGCGGCCGCGATGATCGCAGCACGGGTCGAGGCGGCCTCCGCCGTCCGGCGAGGAGAGCTGTACGCGCGAGCCATGACTCGACGTTACCTCGCCCGGTTCCGCGTGGTCGCCAGCACCAGCCCGACGACGATCTGCGCCCCCGTCGAACAGAGCAGAGCCACCGTCGCGATCTCCGTGCTCTCGGTCGTGTTCGCAGTCGCCCCGGTGATGATCGCGACGACGGTCAGCGCCAGGAACGCCCAGCGGGCAGCCCCCGTCGCAACCCCCGCCCTGATGATCACGAGCGACCCGATCAGCAGCAGCGCCAGCTGGACCACGCCCAGCACCGTGGTCAGCGCCAGCACACCGGAGTAGTCATCCGCGGCAGGGAGCGCGTAGGTGACGGTGTAGTAGACCGTCTGCATCGTCAGGAACACGGCACCGAACCCCAGCAGCGCCACCCGGCCGACGAGCGACCGGCCGACGATCCCGTCAGAGCCGGTCCGGCCGCCGGACAAGGGGATCATCGCGACAGCGTGGGCGACCGTGCTCCCCAGAAACAGAACGGTGAACACCGCGAGCAAGCCGGGATTGAGGGTCTCTTCCTGCCAGAGTGGCACCTCGATGAGTGTGGCGACGAACAGCAGAGCCCCGCCGAGAGTGATCGCCGACCCACCCCACAGCCCCCACGCAGGGCGCACCTCGGTTGTCGCCTGACCGACGGGATTCTCTGTCGCCGCACCTGCACTGTTCATCGTTCCCACTCCACTCATCGCGCTTCGGCACACTTTGAGTAGTGCGCCGTAATGGTTAATGTTACAGTGCACTCATGAAAAGTTTGACATGGTGGTTCCGGGGCGTAGGCCTCGTCTATCTCATCCTCGGGTCCACGTTCATCCCCGCGATCAACACCGGGCGGGTGACGCAGCTCGTCCCGGCTTTCGACGGGGCCGTGTATGGTCCGGGCTGGCAGGGCTTCGTGGACTACCTGTTCATGTTCGGTCTCGAAGAACTCGTGCTCGGGGTGTTCCTGATCGCGGCGTCGTTCGTGCCCCGCTGGTTCGAACCCCTGGTCCTGCTGCTGTGCGGGCTGTCGCTCGTGCGGGGGATCGGGCACGACATCTACATGATCAGCCAGGGCTACTCGCTGCTGAACAACCTCGTGTTCATCACCCTCCACGCGGTCATCATCGTCACCGGGCTGATGCTCCTTCGCCGGGCGCGCCTTCGCCCCGGGCAGTACGACCGCCGCCTCGCCGACCGCTCCCAGACCACGGCTGCGGGGGCCCTGCACGGTTAGCGTACGCGGCAGGGTCATCGCGGTGAACGCGGTCGTGGTCGACGTCGTCGAGCGTCGGTCCCTGCGCCGTCCCGGCCATGGCGCGCCACCGGATGCTGTCATGCCGGCGGAGGGCGAAGCATGGCCCTTCGTCGGCCGCGAGGTGGGCGACGGGGTGTCTCTCGGAACCACGCCCTCTCGCTACATGATCGAGATCGTGCCGGTTCCGGATTCGGCGATCCTGACTCCCGCTCGAGGAGTGCGCTCGGACGCTGCCGAGCCCCTCGCACCTGCAGCGGCGCTCGCCGCCGACCCGCCGCCGGAGCGCCGCCGGCCTTCACACGCGGGCTGGCTGGTAGACGTCCACGAGACCGCGTGAGACGCTCGCTCTGTGTGTACCCGAGGGCGGGCACACGGAGTCGTGAAGAGGGAGGCGTCAGCTATGCCCGAGGTGCGCAGGCCCTTCCGCTTCGGCGTCGTCGCGCCGGTCGTGGGCAGCATGACCGCGTGGCAGGAGCAGGTGCGACGCATCGCCGGCCAGGGCTACTCGACGGTGCTCATGCCGGATGTCCCGGGCTGGCAGCCGGCCCCGGCGCCGACGCTGGCTGTCGCGGCGAGCATCTCCGACCTCCGCGTGGGCACCTGGGTGTACGCCTCGCCCCTGCGCCCCGCCTGGGACGTCGCGTGGGAGGCGCACTCGCTGACGCAGCTCACGCAGGGCCGCTTCGACCTGGGCATCGGAACGGGGCGCCCGGGCATCGAGGATCTCGTGCGCGACCTCGGCCTGCCGCCGGTGACTGCAGGCGAGCGCCTCGATCGCATCCGCGCGGTGGTCGACGAACTGCGGCGGCTCGACGGCGCGGATGTGCACACGCCCGTGGCCATGGCCGTGCGCGGCCCCCGGGCGCGGACCCTCGCGGCCGACGTCGCCGACATCGTCACCATCGCCACGACGCCCGCCGACCCCCGCGACGAGATCGAGGCCATCGCACGCGAGTTCCGCGGCATCCGGGACATCGTGCTCGCTCTGCACGTCTCCGTGGTCGGCGAGACCGTCGCCCCGTTCATGACGGGGCCCGACACCCGGCCCGCCGAGCTCCGGGCTGCCGGCTCCCTCGCGTACCTCCCGGATGACCCGGCCGCAGCTGTCGACGAGCTCCAGCGCCGACGCGAGGAATCCGGCTTCTCCTACGTCGTCATCGGCTCGAACGCCGCAGACGCCCTGGCCCCGGTGGTCGCGCAGCTCGCCGGCCGCTGACCGCCTGCGGGCATCGGATCACGCGCCTTCGGATCCGACGCGAACGCGGTGCAGCGGATCGAGGGCCGAGTCGAGCGCTGCTTCGAGCGGCCACGCCGACCGCAGCGGCTGACTCATGACGAGGCCGCCCTGCACCGCGGTGAGGATCACCATCGCGATGCGCTCGGGGTCGGCTGATGCGTCGACGTCGCCCGACGCCTGCATCTTGCGCACGCCCGCCGAGAGCAGGTCGCGCCAGGCGCCCATGCTCTCGGCGATCACGCGCTCGAGCTCCGGATCGGTGGCCGCCGCCTGCGTGGCGAGCGAGCCGATCGGGCAGGCCCAACGGCCGAGGCCGAGATAGTAGTCGACGAGGGCCGCGCGCCACGCGCTCCACGACTCCCAGGAGCCGAGGTCGTCGACGTGCGGCTGCTGCGCCGCGAGGAGCTGCGCGCCCTCCCAGGCAGCGACCTCGCGCACGAGCTCGGCCTTGCCGCCGGGGAAGTAGTGGAACAGCTGGCTCTTGCTCGTGAGGGTCGCCGCCCGGACGGTGTCGAGGGTCGTGCCGCCGATGCCCGAGGCGAGGATCTGCTCGCCCGTGGCCTCGATGATGCGCTGCCGGGTGGCGCGGCCCCGCGCTGTCAGCTTCATGTCGTCCATCACGACGATCCTACCTCGCTGGACCATCTGGTCCAATTGTCTGCTAAGAATGGACCATGAAGTCCAATCAGGAAGAACTGCAGGCCCTCGTTCCCGACACCCGCCTGGCAGGCAAGACCGCTCTCGTCACCGGCTCGACCAGCGGTATCGGCGAGGCGATCGCCCGCGTGCTCGCGGCATCCGGAGCCGAGGTCGTCGTGAGCGGTCGCAGCGCCGACCGCGCCGACGCCGTCGTGCGCGCCATCACCGAGGTGGGCGGTCGCGCCCACGCCGTCGTCGGTGACCTGGGAGGGAGCGCATCGGAGGTGCGTCGCATCGCCTCCGCGGCCGAGGCCGCACTCGGAGGGCGCGTCGACGTGCTCGTCAACAACGCCGGCATCTACCCCGTGGGCCCCACCGCCGACCTGACCGACGCCGATCTCGACGCCGTCCTCGCCACCAACATCCGGGCACCCCACGTGCTCGTCGCCTCTCTCGCCCCCGCCATGGCCGAGCGCGGCTCGGGCTCGATCGTCAACATCGGATCATGGATGGCGCGCGTCGGGGTCCCTTTCGGCGCCGCGTACACGGCGTCCAAGGCCGCCCTCGAGCAGATGACCCGCACCTGGTCGGCCGAGTTCGGGCCGCGCGGCGTGGGCGTCACCACCGTCGCTCCCGGAGCGACGAGCACGCCCGGAAACGCCGAGAGCGCCGACGTGCTCGCGGCGATGACGGCCGGGACGGTCGCCGGGCGCCCCGTCCGCCCGATCGACATCGCCTTCGCGGTGCGCTGGCTCGTCTCCGGCGAAGCCGCGTTCGTGCACGGCAGCACGATCGACGTCGACGGCGGGATCGCCGCCGTCCGACTCGGCTGATCGTGGGACCCAGGATCCAGCCGGGGCCGCGACCCGACCGCGCCACCGGCAACCCCGTCGCTGACGACTCGGATCGGTTCGGGGAGCACTCGACCGCTCTCGACGTGGTCGAGGGGATCGATCTGCACGGGCGGACCGCACTGGTCACGGGCGCCAGCTCGGGGATCGGTGTCGAGACTGCGCGGGCTCTCGCCGAGGCCGGCGCAGCAGTCGTCCTCGCGGTGCGGGACGTCGACGCGGGCCGGATGACGGCCGCGGAGATCAGGGCGCGGAATCCGGCCGCGGATCTCCGCGTGCTGCAGCTCGACCTCGCCGACCTCGACTCCGTGAGTCGCCTGGCGAGCGAATGGTCGGGCCCGCTGCACCTGCTGGTGGCCAACGCCGGCGTCATGCACGTCCCCGAACAGCGCACGGCACGGGGTCACGAGTGGCACTTCGGGGTGAACCATCTGGGTCACTTCGCCCTGGCCACACGTCCGCACCGGGCGCTGGCCGACGCTCAGGGAGCTCGAGTCGTCTCCCTGTCGTCGAGTGGCCACGGTGCGAGCGGCATCCGGTTCGATGACCTCGACTTCCGGATGAGGCGGTACGACGCCGGATTGGCCTACGGGCAGTCCAAGAGTGCGAACGTGCTGTTCGGCATCGAGGCGACGAGGCGATGGCACGACGACGGCATCGCGGCTGCGGCCGTGATGCCCGGGGGGATCTGGACCGGGTTGCAGCGCCACTGGGACCCAGCGGTGCTGGCCGACATGAAGCGTCGGTACTCCGACGGCGTCAAGACGGTGGAGCAGGGGGCGGCGACGACCGTGTTCGTCGCCACCCGGGCCGAGCTCGGCATGGGTGCCCCGGCGTATTGGGAGGACTGCGGGCCCGCGCAGGTCGTGGACAGCATCGTCGACGGAGTCCACGGCGTGATGCGGCACGCGCTCGATCCGGATGCGGCACACCGCCTCTGGGCGGTGTCCGAGGCGCTCGTCGGTGTCGCACCTCCCGCAGCGTCAGTCCCGAGCCGATAACTCGCCCGAAAGACCCACCCCGCGTCGTGCCGGTCTGCGCGGGGGAGGAGTTTCAGCTCTCCGTCGTCAGACGGATGTGCCGAGCCGGCGGGCTCCCTACCCTCGAAGCAGGAGCAAGCAGAAGCAGTCAGAAGCAAACAGGAGCGAAGGGCAATCCGTATGAACAGCGCATCGATATCGACCCTGTACCGGGTCGCAGCCGCCATGACGGTCGTCATCGCCGTCGCCTTCATGATCGTCGGACTCGTCATCCAGAACTGGATGGTCCTGGGTGTGTTCGCAGTGATCGGGATCGCGGGGCTCAGCGTGTGGCCGTCGGCCACCCGGAAACCCTGACCGTGCTCCTCGATCCGGCTCAGCCCTGGGTGAGGCGGGCCTCCAGGGCGGCGAGGCGCTGCTCGAGGTACTGGATGTAGTCGGCGAAGTAGGCCGTCTTGGCGTCGAGTCGATCGAGGCGCGGGCCGGTGATGCTCTGGTCGTAGTGCCACGGCGACCGCAGCGGGTGCTCGGCGTCGATCGCGGCGATCGACGCTCGGAACAGGTCGGCATTCGAGGCACTGCTGTGGGAGCTCATCATGCGGCCAGTGTAGGTCGGAGGCGCCTCAGCGCCCGCTCCGCACGAGCTCGCGGTGCATCGAACCGTCGGGCCTGCCGATGACGACGGATGCGGCGAGCTCCGCGCCGGTGGCCGTCAGGCGCACCGTGACGCTGCCCGCGGTCACCCCGTCGAGCACCTCGGCCACGCGGCGCACGACCGCGTCGCGGGCATCCTCCACCCCGTCGGCCGTGCGGAGGCCCGTGTCGTCGAGGAGCGAGACGTCGACCCCGCGGAGGCGCGCCCGGCGGACACCGGCGGTGAGCGGCTCCACCGCCAGGAGACGCCCGCGGATGGAGTCGCGGAGGCCGCCCTCCAGTGTGCGGTAGGCCGCTCGATCATCCGGTGTCGAGGGCTCGCCCGTGGCGATCCGGGCGATCGCGTCGCGCACCGGCCCGGTCAGGCGCTGCAGCTGGATCGTGCGCTCGGCCTGTGACTCCTGCGCCGCAGCGGCGGCGGCCGCGTGCGACGCCTCGAGGCGGTGCAGCTCCGCCAGGGGGCGGATGATCCGGGCGAGCCCGACGGCGAAGAGGGTGCCGGCGAGCAGGGCGACGGCTTCGTGCGCGACCATCAGCAGGCCGGTCACGGGGCCGGCGCCGTCGACCGTCGTCCACAGGGCGGTGAGCGCGGCCATCACGGCGAACCCGCTCCAGGCGGCGGCGATCCGGCCGCGCACGGCCAGCGCCAGCAGCAGCAGGGTGCCGGCCAGGATCTGCCAGGTGGAGTAGCCGTTGCCGATGCGGGCGTCGAGCTCGAGCGGCACCAGGATGCTCGCGAGGGTCGTCGCCCCGACGACGACGAGCGTCTTGGCGAGCGGCAGCGGATGGGTGCGCCCCGACACCGCGACCACGGCGGCGGCGACGACCACCGCGAGCGCCGCCCAGCCCGACCAGCTGCGCATGGGCGCGCCGCCGGCGCTCAGCGCAAGGGTGACGACGGTCACCAGGTAGACGGCCAGCAGGATGCTCGAACCGGCTCCCGGGATGCCCACCAGCGCGGCGAGGTCGACGGGAGCCGCCCGGTCAACCCGCCGCATCCGCCCGCCACCCGATCACGACGCTCGTGCCCTCGCCCGGCTGCGACGAGACGAGGGCGCGGCCGCCGGCGAGGGCGGCGAGCCGCTCGGTGACGCTGAGCCGGATGCCGAGACGGTCGGGGCGCACCGCCGCGAGGTCGAAGCCGGCGCCGTCGTCGAGCACGGCGACGTGCAGCTCACGATCGCGCACGTCGACCACGACGGTGCGGGCGACGCCCTCGGCGCCGGCGTGCTGGAGGGAGTTGCGGAGGGCCTCGGCGACCGCGTCGACCACGACATCCGCCACCATCGCCGGCAGTTCGAGCTCGGAGGCGACCGTCCACACGAACTCCGCGTAGGGGTCGAGATCGGTGGTCAGCGCCTGCACCCGCCAGACGAGCTCCTGGCCTCCCACCGGGCCGGCCGCCACGGTCGGGGCGGCCAGCTGCTCGATCTGCTGGAGCCCGCGGCGGGCCAGCTCGGCGGCCCGCTGGTCCGGGGCACCGGATGACCCACGGGCGGCGAGGAGCAGCGTGGCCAGCACGGTGTCGTGGATCAGGGCATCCGTGTGCCGCTGCTCGCGGGCGCGCGCCTCGGCCTGGGCGTCGGCGACGGCCTGGGCTCGGGCCGCCGTGGCAGCCGCGTCGAGCGAGCGGGCCGCCCGCAGCGTGGCGAGCGTGAGACCTGCGAACACCGACTGCAGCAGCAGGGCGACGAGGGCATCCTGCAGAGCCACGTCGGCGATCGACTCGGGGAAGGCGAGCATCCGGGCGACCGCGACGAGGGCGGCGAGGGCCAGCGAGTAGCCCCAGGCGGCCAGCGGTGGCAGCACGAGGGCAGCGGTCGCGGCGGCCAGCGGCGTGATGCCGAGGATCCAGGGCGCCCCGGCCTCCGGCGGCAGCGTGCCCGAGCGGAGGCCGAGCTCGAGGGTGAGCAGCAGCACCACGAATCCGGCGCTGGTGAGCACGAGCCCGGCCCGCACACCGCGATCCGAGCCGGCGAGGGCGGCGACGGCGGTGGCCACCGGCGATCCGAACACGATCAGGAGCGACGCCACGGCCCAGAGCGGCGTCTCGAAGCCCGACTGAGTGAGGATCGGCCCCGTGACCACCGCCCCGAAGGCGACGGCGGTCGCGGCAAGGCAGAGCACCATGGTGCGGGTGAAGCGCCGCTCGGTCACCCCGGGCCGCGCGCGACCGCTCTGCTTCACAGCTGCGGGACCGGTAGGAGGCCGTCTTCCACGGCCCGTTTGTAGAGGTCGATCTTGGTGTGCGCGGGCCGCCCTGCCGCGCTGTACTTCGAGCGGATGCGGCGCACGTAGTCGTCGACGGTGCCCGGGGCGATGCCGAGCTCGCTGGCGACGACCTGCGACTTCACTCCGTCGGCGAACAGCTGCAGCACCCTCACCTCCTGCGGGCTCAGGCCGGCGCTCCGGATGCGCGGGTCGGAGTGGATGGCCGCCGCGAGGTCGGCCGAGAGCAGGTGGGCACCCCGCCGCACCCCTTTGACCGCATCGACGAGCGCGCTCATGGGTGCCGACTTGCGCACGAGCGCCATCACGTCGCTGGTGGCGGCGAGCCTGATCAGCTGCGGGTGCTCGCCCGAGGTGTAGGCGATGACCCGTGCTCCCCGCTCCGAGAGCCGCTCCGCGTTGCTGACGGGCGACGACCCGTCGGCCAGCCGCAGGTCGAGCACCACCACCTCGAGGGCCTCCACGTCGACCGCCCCCAGCGCGGCGATCAGCCCGTCGACGGTCGGTGCCGACGCGACCACCTCGACGCTCGGGTCGTCGCGGAACGCCTCCCGCACTCCCAGCGCGACCGACTCGTGATCATCGACGATCCCGAGCCGGATGACCTCGCGAGCCCCGACCTCGGCCCCGGTCACGTCGCCCCCGATGCGCACCGCCTCGGCCCCACTGTCCTCTGTCGCCACGCCATCTCCCCCCGGATGCCCCCAGCGTAGACGGTGCCGGCGACCGCCGGTTGTCCCCGTGTGCGTGCCCGGGCGTCGGTGACGTCCGCGAGTCCCGTGCTCAGCGCATCGTGGCCGGCACCGAGGCCGGCAGGCGGCATCCTTCACCGGGCGGAGCAGGTGACTGCCGACTGCGCCCCCGCACTCCGCTGCCTAGGGGCAGTCGAGGGAGATCGGCGTGCTGTCGGTGCCGGGTATGAGGAACTCACCGACGACGGTCGTGCCGTCGGACTCATAGACGGGGATGTACCGGTCGAGCCGGTTGGCCCCGTTGACGAAGGCGATGCCCTCGTCCCACGTCATCTCGGTGATGTCGTTCACGGCATAGAGGTCGTCGTGCCGTGCGTACCCGCGTGTGCAGTTCAGGGCGGTGACCGGCACGAGGTCCGGGTTCTCGAGGCCATCGGCCTTCGGCGCCCCGAAGGTCTCTCCGGATGCGTTGGTTCCCCAGTCCGTGTCAATCGTCTCGACGTAGTGGGCCGTGATCGACCAGGATGCCTCTGGTGTCGTCTCCAGCGTGATCGTGCCCTGTTGATCGAGGCCGAGCGGCACCGTGCCCCACGCATCCGTGGTGGATCCTTCGGCGCAGGAGAGACTGCCGAACGATCCGAAGCTGAACGTGCCGTCTGTGTGACAGGTCACGGTGACGGAGATTCCGGTGGCGTGGGCGGGGACTGGGCCGAGATCGAGCGTCCCGGTGCCGGTGAACGATCCGGAGACCGGATCCGCAAGGGCATGGATGATCGGGGTACCCGGCGGGGTGAGGAGCTTCGCGGTCGCGATGCCCGCGGTGCCGGTGACCATTGCGATCCCGAGCACGGTGACGCCGAGCCACCAGCGTCGCCTGCGTGCAGGTGTTCGCGATCCGACCTGCTCGAGCAGGGCACCTCGCAGGGCGCTGGAGAATTCAGGTCCGGGGGAGAAGCTGTTCATGAGCTGGCCTCTTCGGTCGGGAGTGCGGGGGCGCTTGTGGGGGAGAGTTCGAGCCGCAACCGGGTGCGCACTCGGGAGAGGCGGGTGCGAGCCGTGCCGGGAGTGATGCCGAGGGCGGCTGCAGCTTCGGCGGTGGGGTAGCCCTCGAGCATCACCAGCGCCACGAGGCCGCGGTCGATGTCTCGGAGTCGATGCAGCGCTTCGCGCAGACGGGAGTCGAGTGTCTCCTGGCGGGCGAAGGCCTCCTCCTCCGCCGAGGGGAGGGCTTCGTCGTGGGGGATCCTGCCGAGAAGCTTCTGGTATCTCTGCCGAGCGCGGCGCGAACTGAGCGCGGTGTTCGATGCGGTGACGAGCAGCCACGGCAGCACAGACCCATCGACCAGCCCTACCGTGTCCCGTCGGCGCCACAGCTCGAGGAACGTCGTCGCCAGGACGTCCTCTGCGTCGTGGCGATCGGCGACGAAACGGTACGCGTGGCGGAACACCCGGTCTCGGTGGGCGTCGAAGATCGCCCCGAAGGCCGATTCGTCACCTGCCCGAGCCAGCTCCCATTGAGTGGTGCCGTCCCGTGAGCTCACTCTCTCCATACCCCGTAGTGCCCCGAGGCGCCTCGATTGTTACACCGGCGCGAGGATGGGCGGCGCGGGGCGCGATCGTCTACCGTCCCTGTTCCGCAGCGTCGCTGGCGACGTAGAGGTTGTCAGCGACCTCGATCCATTCGTCGCTGTCGCCACCCACGGTGACGCTGAGCATGTACTCGGGCTGGCCGCCGAGTCCGACCGTGATGGGGAGGCCGCCGCAGGCGCTGTGCCCTTCGCTGCCGGCGAAGATCACCAGGCAGCTGTATCCGTCGCTGGTCCCCGTGCCCCGAGCCGCATAGAACGTCGTGCCCGTCTCGTCCTCCCAGAGGAAGCGAGTGGACGCCTCCTCCACCGAATCCAGCACGTCCGCTGTGCCGTCGGTGGGCAGTCGGTCGCGTTCTTCCTGCGGCTGCGAGAAGGCCGGCAACTCGTCCTGGGCTGCACACGCGGTGAGCACCCCGGTGAGCGCTGCTCCCAGAACCACCGCGGAGACCAGTGACGAAGCTCTCATGCGCCGAAAGTAATCGACAGCTGTCTACACCGCAAGTGACGGCAGTCTGGGCGCTGCCACAGTGAGGCCCCGGGAGGATCGCCGCTACCGGCACCAGCTTCGACGGTTGCACCTGCGTTCAAGGCCTACGCTGTGTGGAAATGAGTGACGAGACGGCGTTGACCGAAGGCGAGCTTGCGTTACTTCGTGATGCCGAGATTGACGACGTGCACACCGTCTCAATGCTGTTCGACCTCGGGCTGATCGAGAGCACCAAGGACAGACCTACGCCGGACGCCGTGAGTGCGGCATTCGAGAGCCTCGCTCGATTGCTCGACCTGGGTCTCATCCGGGTTGGTCGCCTCGAAAACAGCGATGGTGGGCCGGACGGGCGGCTGGCACCAGTTCGACACGTTGCTGAACCTCTGGACGTTGTCCACGCTCGCGTAACCACGGCCATAGCTGCCGCCCAGGAGCCGAGCGATTGGTGGTTTGCGTCGTGGGTCGTAGCTACATAGCCGACTCTCGTAGGCTCATGATGTGGGACAAACAGAGGGCATGGTGTCATTCGAGATCAGCGAGCTGATCGCCACGTTCCGAGAGTCGATACTGACACTGATGCCGGTAGCTGACCGAGCGCTCCTCAGCTGGCGTGACGAGGACGCTCATGACGACTGGGAGCGTCTGGTCGAGTCAGCCTTTCACGTGTTCGTTCAGTCGCCCATCTCTTTGGACCCTGCCCACCGGACCGCCTTGCCTCTCGCTCGGTACGACTTCAACATCCCGACATACAAGCATTCGAGTTGGATCGAGGTCGTGTCCGCTGACCGACCCAGCGGGCTCGCTCTGGTGCGCTTCGAAGCAGGAGCGGGTGACTTCCGCACGATGTGGCTCGCGGACCCTCGCGCTGCCGGATATCCATCGCCGCAAGGAGAGAGCCGGGAATGGAGCCCCGACGTGAAGTTCCGGTTTGCACGAAGAGATCGCAGAGCAGGCATATCGCTGCACGACGCCGTGACGCCCATCGAGTAAGGGGCACGCCGCCGACCGTCAGCCGCCCTGCTTTTTCATTGGCACTTCCGGCTGGGTTTCAGGAGGTCAGCTTCGCGACGGTCTCTCGAGCCGGAAGAAGCCACTCGTCTAGCTCGTCAGTTTCTTCCCACAGCTCGAACAACTCCGACAGTTCACCCGATGCGACGGCTCGACTTGCATGGTTGTCGGCGGCGGTTGAAAACTGGACAGTTGTGGCGGTGAAAAGTGAACACTCGACGATTGGAGAGTGATCACTTTGGAAGATTGGGCGCTGATCAGGCGGCTGGCGGCAGAGGGCGTGCCG